>JAOPUT010000058.1 GCA_025963385.1 Mycobacterium sp. | reverse complement strand
CCGACGCCATCGTCCCGGATCACGACGAAGAGGCGAGCGTCCCGCACAGCGGCGGTGAGTTCGACGGCTGACGCGTGTGCGTATTTGGCGGCATTCGTCAGCGCCTCGGCCACCGAATAATACGCAGCTACCTCCACCGAAGGCGGGAGGCGAGTTTCGACGTGAAGATCCAGCGCCACTGGGATGGGACAGCGGCGGGCAACCGCCTTCACGGCCGCCACCAGCCCGCCCTCGGAGAGGATCGCCGGATGGATACCACGGGCAACTTCCCGCAGTTCGTCCACCGCTTCCAGAAGTCCCGCGTTGAATTCTGTCAGGTCCGTCCTGAGCTCGGCTGCCGAATCGGAGACGCTCGACTCAACGGTTCGCAGCCTGAGCGCGAGCGAGACCAAGCGTTGCTGAATGCCGTCGTGAAGATTGCGCTCGATGCGCCTGCGCGTCTCGTCGGACGCGGCGACGATCCTGGCGCGGGACGCCACCAGATCGGCTCGGGCTTGCGCATTGGCCACGGCGGTGCCGACCAGATCGGTGAATTCCGCGATGCGGGCCGCCGCCACGTCAGGCAAAGGGTGGTCGGCTCGTGACAAGGCGGTCATCGCCCCCCAGACCGACCCTCCGACCATGATGGGGGCGCCCACCGCTGAATACGAAGAACCGGGCAATTCCGGAGGCGACTCCTCAGTGATCCTTGCCGGCTTGCCGGTCTCCCGCACCGGCAAAGCAACGGTATTGGTGATCGGGATGCGACTTCCGGTTGGCAGGCGCTCGCCCGCGCGCAGCCACGTGGCTGTGACAGTGGCAGTGCCGTCGGATTCGAAGCGTAGGAGCCTCGTGATCTCGGCACCCAGAACGAGCCCGACCTCTTGCGCGACCGCGGCGAACACCTCATCCGAGGGATTCCCGCGCGCGACGAGCGTGGCAACGCGCCGAAGCGCGGCTTGTTCGTCACTGAGCCGGGCTAGCTCGCCAACGTGGTGCTGCAGTGCCTCGGCCATCGAGTTGAACGCGCGTTCCAGCACACCGACCTCGGCCGTGCTTGTCTCTGGCACGCGTGCGTCCAACTCCCCGGCGGCGATCCGCTCAGCCGCCATGGCCGTCCGACGAACCGGACGAACCACCTTTCTGGTGAGGTAAATCATTGTCAGTACGGTCATGACCACCGACGCCGCGAGTCCGCAGGCCGCGATGAAGATCGCTCGTCGGTAATCGTGGTCGGCGTCGGACTGTTCCGCCGCGCTCAGCGCGAACTCAGTTGTGACATAGTCGTCCAGCTGGCGCCGCAGCGAGTCCATTCGGCGTTCGCCATCCTCGCTGGCCGGGATTCCTCGCACCCAAACCTCTCCGCGGCGTGCCGCATCCACCAGCGGTACGGAGTAGTCCCCGATGTAGGCAAGGGACTCCGTCTCCAATTGTTGGACTCGCTTCGCCTGCCGTGGATCGTCCACGATCTTCCGCAGGGTTGCGACCCTCTCCGGAAGCGTGCGCCGTCCGGTTTCCCACGGTTCGAGGAAGCGGGGCTCTCCCGTGATGATGAACCCGCGCTGGCCTGTCTCCATGTCGGTCAGCAGACGTCGCACGTCACGGGCCACGTTGACTTCCTGCACTGAATGGGTGGCGACTGTCCTCGCCCGGCTCAAGTCCGCAAGTGCGACGTACAGGGCGACGTATGCCGCTATGACGACGAACACGAGAACGCCGCTAGCAAGCAGCAGTCGCGCGGCCAATCCAGTCCGCATCTTGGCCCACCTCGGATGGAGGTGTGTTTTCGTCGCCGTCGACATCGGGTGCCACCGCCCAAACTGCTATCGAACTGCCGGAGGGGCGATTCCCTTGGCCCGCAACCTCCGGCGCATCGAAATCAGGTGCTTTTGACCTACAAAGAAGTAGAGCACGCAGCGTGGCGACGCCAACACTACTTCCCGAGAAAAGCACGGCTACTTTTGCCGGCCGCTCATTCGCGGCTGGTTGTGACCCATGCCGCCGACGCGACGGGACTGAGTCGCTGCCATCGCACAGTGAAGCACGCATCACCATGAGCTGCGCGCCACCGCGATCGCCGCCGCCACCGCCAGCGCCGAGCTGCAATGTGAATAAATAAGCAGCACAGGCTAATTCAAAAACATCGTGGCGCCCCCGGGTCAACGGTCCCGCCACGATCACGATGATCGTGATCATCAGCGGCAGGAGTGCGGCGCAGCTGCGGGCGTGCAGAAGTAGCTGCCTTCCGCCAACCGCGCCGATGACCAAACCGACGAGCACGCTTACCAAACGGCGCATCTCGGACCTCGCCGTAGCCCGTGAAAAGACGCCCGCGAAGACGGGCCGAGCTTCGCCGGTCGGCGATTCACACTCTTACGGGGTTATGATTCTCAGATGGCGACCTAGCGTCCAGGCCGCCAGGATCAATGTGAGCGTGCGTGATGCCGCAGAATCGGTCACCGCAGCCCGGCCGGTCATCGTCCATGTCGGGCACGGTCTCCGCGCCCAGCACACCCGATGCCCAACCACGCCCGGCACCGATCCGGGCACACGTGTTGTCGCTCTTAGTGCGCCCGACGACCCCGCCCTTGGCGGTCGGGCTGGTGGTCGTCGCCTCGCTCCTTCTCGCGGAAACTCTTCTGGGTTTTCTGCTAAGTCGGGTCGCCCCCGAGGGCGCCTTGGGTGTGATCTACCTGCTCGGCGTCGTGGTGGTCGCGATTGGGTGGGGGTTCTGGCTGGCGGCGGCGGCGGCATTGGCCAGCACCCTGGCCTTCGACTTCTTCCTTCTCAAGCCAATCGGATCCTTGACCGTCACCGATCCGCGGGACTGGGTCGCAGTCGCAGTCTTTCTGGTGGTCGCACTGTCGGCCAGCACCGTTGCGGACTTAGCCCGGCGCGCCGCTGAGTCGGATCACCGCCGCCGGGAGGCTGAGATCGCGGCCGAGTCAGTCCGCGTGGTCGCGGAGCAACAGGCCGCGTTGCGACGGGTGGCGACGCTGGTTGCACGCGAGGCCACCTCGTCCGAGGTGTGCTCAGCGGTGGCGGACGAGTTGGCGCACTGCCTAGGGGTTTATGACCACGCGGTGTTGTTCCGCTACGAGTCCGACGACTCAGGGGTTCTGCTTGCCGCCGCCGGCGACGGCGCCGCGTTGACGAGGATCCCGGTCGGCGAACGGTTCTCACTCGACGGCGACAGCGTCGCGACTCGCGTGCTTCGCACCGGCCGCCCCGCCACGATGGACAGCTATCAGAACGGTTCCGGTTCCATCGCCACACGCGTGCGTGAACTGGGACTCCGGACGGCGGTGGGGGCGCCGATCACCGTCGAGGGCCGGCCATGGGGTGCAGCCATCGTCGGGTCGACTCGACCTGAACCGCTGCCACCCGACATCGATCTGCGAGTCGGAGACTTCGCCGATCTTGTCGCCACCGCGATCGCCGGTGCCCAGACCCGCACCGCGCTCAGCGTGCTCGCCGAGCAGCAGGCCGCCCTGCGGCGGGTCGCAACATTGGTTGCGCGCGGGGCCAGCCCTGTGGAGGTGTTCGAAGCGGTAGCCGACGAAATGGCGCGCTGCCTGTGTGTGAAGCACGCGACGATATCCCGTTATGACGCTGAGGAATTCATCCCCGTCGCGATCTATGACGGCGAACGACTGCGGAAGCTGCCTCGGGACCTGCGCCTGCCCTTGGCAGGTGACAACGTCGCGGCGAGGGTTCGCACCGGCCAGACCGCCCGGATGGACAGCCACGACAACGCTCCAGGCGTCCACGCGGGACCCATCCGTGAGCTCGACATCCGTTCTGCCGTGGGAGTCCCGATCATCGTCGACGGATCCGTGTGGGGCGCGGCCATCGTCGGCTCGTCGGCACCCGAGCCGCTGCCACCGGACACCGAGGCGCGCATCGGCGACTTCGCCGATCTGCTCGCGACGGCAATCGCCAACGCCGCCACGCGCGCCGAACTGATCGCCTCACGCGCGCGCATCGTCGCGGCCGCCGACGATGCCCGCCGCCGGCTGGAGCGCGACCTGCACGACGGCGCCCAGCAAAGGCTGGTAGCGCTGTTGCTGCAGTTGCGGCTGGCAGAGGCGTCAGTACCGGCGGAACAGTCGTCGGTCAGGGCCCAGCTTGGTGAACTCGCGTCCGGCATAACTGGTGTGTCAGCTGAGCTGCGAGAGATGTCACACGGAATTCATCCCTCGATCCTGTCCAAGGGGGGACTCGGGCCCGCGCTCAGGACGTTGGCTCGTCGTTCGGCCGTGCCGGTTGACCTCGACCTTGGTGTTGACCGACGGTTGCCCGACTCGGTTGAAGTCGGCGCCTATTACGTCGTATCCGAAGCGCTGACCAACGCGGTCAAACACGCCCAAGCCTCGGTGGTGAAGGTCGGCGTCAAAACCGACGATGCCCACTTGCATCTGTCGATTCGAGATGACGGCATCGGGGGAGCCGACGCCGCGACGGGGTCTGGCCTCATCGGGCTGATCGACCGGGTCGAAGCGCTCGGAGGCACCATGGCGATCTCGAGTCCCGTAGGAAGTGGAACCGCGCTGCTCGTGGAGATCCCGCTCGACATCGAGCGGCCCCTCGCGTGAGGGTGGGTGTAGGGCAATGTATTCGGCACGACTGGTGCACGGCGCTGACCGATGCGCGGTGAGCGGTGAGCGAGCGGTTGCCGCCGGGTTCCGATGGTGGCCGAGTTCAACCGAGCAACGTGTGACTGCGATGAAAGAGGAAGCTTTCAGATGCGTTGTCTTCGCTGGTGATTTGCGGGCAACGCCTCGACGATACGTCGGACAACCCGGGGGCTCAGGAGCATCCCGAGGTGGCCGACGCCGCTGATCGACACGTTCTCCACTTTGGCCTGGGCCGGCACCGACCGGGCGCCGGGCACGACCACGTCGAGTGTGGCCGTGATCGCCAGCCAACGCACGCCTTCGGGTACCGGCGTGGAAGCGAGTCGGCGCAAGAGTGGCGAACCTCCCCGCAATGCACGGACAACCGACCCGGATGGCACAAGACGCGCCCACGGCGAACCGCCGAACGGTGCGCCGAGGGTGACGACGGTGTCGACCTTCCCGACGAGCCGACCGCTCGCGATGGCCTGTGCGATGACGACCCCGCCCAGGCTGTGTCCGATCAGATGCACCTTGTCGGCGCCGGTTTGCGACAACATCCGCTCGACTTCGACGGCGAGCCGGTCGGCGAGCCGCTCCACCGACGTTCCGAACGACGTGTAGCTGATCGCATCGACGGTCAAGCCTTGGGCAGCCAGGGCTCGCGCGACGAAGTACCAGCTCGACTTGGTGCCTCCGAAGCCGTGCACGAGTAGTACCGGGCGGGTCGGGGGTGCGGCGTGGGCCTGGACCCGTGGGAGCGCAACGGATACCTGGTTGGACTTCCTACCGGCTAGGTGCAGGGACGGCGTCTTGACCAACGAGGTCAGCAGCCCCAGTTCGTACGCCTGCACCATTCCGGCACGTCCGATTGTCCGGACCAACGTGCGGGCCTCCCCGAACCGTCCCGGCGGCGACATCGCGCCTCGCCGTCTCTGCGCGTCGTGGACAAGTGCCGACCGGCGACTTTCTTGCATCTGCGCGTGCGACATGTCCAACCCCTATGTTGTATGCGACTCGTAGTGCATCGAGAATCGCGGTCGGCGGTCACGGTGTCATCGAGGGCAGCCGTAATCTGTTGTGCCCGTTCGCCGGATCCGCGCCTACCTGCTAGCCGGAGCCGCCACCATCGCTGCAGGTGCCGGGCAGGCGTCATCGGGCGAGCAGGAGTCTTGCAGGTAGCAGGCATGTCACACGGGCGCCAGCGGGGACGATTAGTGCTGAAGCGTATGCCATCGTTGCTCCAGAACGTGGCACTCGTCGCACTCCAGACGTGGCAACACTGGATAGCTCGACACCATGTGCAGGAACCTGAAAGTCGATGTTTCGCAACAACTTCGAAGGAAAAGTGATGCCAAGGAGTGAACCGGCGCTGACGTGGCCCACACATCCCCAGCACGCCCGCGTGAACACCCAACCGCGTGGCCTCAGGCTGCTATGTCCGCAAGGCTGTGGTGCGACGCTCACCGTAACGATGCCGACCCTGGCCGAGGTCCATGAACCGTCGGGTGACTCCAGCCTCGAGAGTCTGGATACCCTCGTCGGCCGCAGCGTCGTCGGCGCCGTCTTGATGCATTGCCTCTACAGCTGCAACGCCATTTCGGACGTCCACCCGATGCTGCACGTGGCCGGGAATCCCGTGCCTGACTCGCAGACCACGACGCCGACACCAACCCATCCCGAGTGGTCTACGACCAACCGGCGCCGGAAATGATCACAGAGTCATGACCGGAACCGTCATCCTCATCTTCATGGCGTCCGTCGGCTACGGCATCTGGCACGCCGTCAGCAGATCCGCGCCCGAGGAAGGGCCCAAGTGCTGCGTGTGCAGCACCACCAAGCGGACACTCCAGTGGATGACAAGCTGGCAAGACTGGTACTGCTGGCCGTGCAAAGAGCAATGCATCCATGCCATCGTGGGTGCCCTCGTCGGAGAACACGCGTGACCCCCAACGGGCCGAGTGCCGGTAGCTGCCAACAGGATCCCCTACTGCCAACGGGCATCTTCGCATACCTGCTTGCAGCAAATGCCCTGCGTGTCGCTAGTGGACCATCGGATCCGCCGAAGGTTGCCCTGGCAATTCTGGCCATCGACGCCAACTCTTGATGTGAAGGCGCTCATGACAGCGCGGATTGGGTAAGAGGTGGTTAACCATGCCAGAAGGACGCAGCGCATGCGGATAGCGATCATCGGGCTCGGCAGGATGGGGCGCGCGTTCGCCGACCGGTTGCTCGACGAGGGCCACGAGGTGAGCGTGTGGAATCGCACCGCGGGCCGGGCCGACGCGTTGCAGGAACGAGGAGCCAGGGCCATGGGCTCTGCCGATGACCTGGGCGACGAGGTTGATGCCATCATCCTTTGTCTGGCCGACGACCACAGCACCCTCGACGTGGCGGCTCCGAACGGTGAGGCGCGTGCGTCCTGGGCTCAGACCCTGGTGGCCAACACGGGAACGGTGGCTATCGAGGTAATCACTGCTCTTGCAAAGGCTTACGGTGACAACTTTGTCAACGCGCAGATCCTCGGGGCGCCGCAGGCGCTCCGCTCGGGTACTGCCTCGTTCGTCGTCGCTGGCCCGCCGTCAGCCCGTGCGGCACTGGTCCCGGTGTGGAAGGCGTTCGCGCGGGCGCTCGATGTCGGCGACCGCCCGGAGACCGCAGCGATCATCAAGTTGCTGAACAATCAGATGCTGCTGGTGCAGCTGGCGGTGATCGCCGAGACCGTCCGAGCGGGCCGCGCCGCTGGTATCGACGACACCACGTTGGCGGCGACCTTGCGCGAGTCGCTGATGATGCCCGCGGGCTTGCGCAATCGCATCGACGTCCTCTTCGACCCCGACCATGTCGGTTGGTTCACCAGCGTCCAGGCCGCCAAGGATGTGACGCTCGCGTTGGACCTCGCCAAAGGCGGCCCGCCCTTGCCGGTCACCGAGGCCGCGCGCGATGCCTACCGACAGTTGACCCAGGATGGATGGCAGACGCACGACGTCAGCGCTCTCGTCGAGTACGGTTGGCGTGCAACGTGAGTGGGGCGAGAGCGAGATCGGGATGAGACGCTCGTGAGCCATCCGACCAAGGTCAGAACCGACCCCGCATACCCGCTGCCCGAACAGATGCGGGCCTGGGTGCTGGGTGATCCCGGCCAAATCAGACTGGTGGACAAGCCGATTCCGATACCGGGACGCGCCGAGGTGCTGGTGCGCATTGACGCCGTGGCGATCTGTGCGACCGACCTGGAGATCATCCAGCACGGCACGCCGGCGATGATCGCTGGCGGCGATCCGTTCAACAAGATGTTCACGCCGGGTCACGAGTACATGGGCACCGTGGCGGCGCTCGGGCCGGCCGTGGACGAGTACGTCGTCGGCCAGCGCGTGACCGTCGAGGTCCACGCCGGCTGCGGGCAGTGCAAGCGCTGCCGCCAGGGCAGGTACACCGCCTGCCTCAACTACGGTCTGAACTACGGTGACGTTGACAAGGGCCACCGCGCCAACGGATTCACCACCGACGGTGGATTTGCCGAATACGCCGTCAACAACGTCAACACGCTCATTGCCATCCCCGATGGCATGTCGGACGCCGAGGCGACGCTGGTGGTGACGGCAGGCACCGCGATGTACGGGCTGACCGAACTTGGCGGCCTAGTGGCGGGAGAAGGTGTGGCCGTGTTGGGGCCGGGACCCATCGGACTGCTCGGCGTCGCCGTGGCCAAGGCACTGGGAGCATCACCGGTCGTGCTCACCGGGACCCGGGACAACCGCCTGCAGATCGGCCGCGCACTGGGTGCGGACCACGTGATCAACGTGCGCAACGAGGACGCCGTGGAGGCGGTGCGCCGTATCACGGGGGGCAAAGGCCTGGACTACGTACTGGAGTGCTCTGGCGCACCCGACGCCGTGAACCAGGCAGTCCGGATGGTGAACCGCGGTGGCCGCATCTGCCTCGCCGCCTTCCCGCATCAGCCGGCGGCGATCGACGTCGCCCACATCGTGCGCAACAACATCTACCTCTTCGGCATCCGTGGGGAGGGCAAGAGCGCCGCGCACCGCGCAGCGGCGCTGATGTCGCAAAACCGCTTCGATGCCACCATGATTCACACTCACACCTTCGGCCTGCACGACCTTCCCACGGCCCTGCGCTACGCCGGCGAACACATCGACGATGCGATCAAGGTGGTGGTGTCGCGTCGTGAGATGCACTACCGGTCGAACGAAAGATTCCGGCTTGCAGGGGCCACCGATGGGCGCCAACACTGACGACACGGGTGCTCTGACGCGCAATTCTTGGATGACGCGATGCGAGTATCGCTTTGGTACCGGCCCAGTCATCGCAGCAGGTTTCGTGGGCCGGCCGATCGGATGGGAGTTTCATCGTGAGTTACCCGAGCGGCCGTCACTTCCTGCAAATACCGGGGCCCACGAATGTGCCGGACCGAGTCTTGCGTGCCATCGCGGCGCCGACCATTGACCATCGGGGGCCATCATTCCAAGCTCTCGCCCTCGAGGTCCTCGAGCTGCTCGGCCCGGTGTTCGGCACCAAAGGCCCGGTTGTGGTCTACCCGGGCTCGGGGACCGGGGGCTGGGAGGCCGCGTTGGTGAACACCTTGAGCCCCGGCGACACCGTATTGGCTTTCGAGACTGGGCATTTTGCGACGTTGTGGCGCGAGATGGCCGGCAAGTTGGGGCTCGTGGTCGACTTCGTTCCCGGTGATTGGCGGCATGGAGTGGATCCCGGTGTCGTCGCACAGCGGCTGGCCGCTGACACTGAGCGGGCGGTCAAGGCAGTGTGCGTAGTGCACAACGAGACCTCCACCGGGGTGATCAGCCCCATTGCCGAGGTCCGCCGAGCCATCGACCGCATGGATCATCCGGCGTTGCTGCTCGTCGACGCGGTCTCGTCGCTCGGCTGTATCGACTACCGGCATGACGAGTGGGGGGTCGACGTGACGGTCGCCGGATCTCAGAAGGGCCTGATGCTGCCGCCGGGGATGAGCTTCAACGCCATCAGCGAAAAGGCGCTCGACGCCTCCACCAGGGCCGGTCTGCCGAAGTCGTACTGGGACTGGCAGCCGGTCCTGGCGGCCAATCGGAACGGGTTCTTCCCGTACACACCCGTGACCAACCTGCTGTACGGGCTACGGGAGGCGCTGATGATGCTTTACGACGAAGGCCTCCCAGAGGTTTTCGCTCGCCATGCCCGTCACGCCTCGGCCACCAGGGCGGCTGTGCGGGCCTGGGGCCTCGATGTGGTGTGCCTCGACCAGGGCGGCCATTCCAAGTCGGTAACGGCGGTATTGCTGTCCGATGGGCACGACGCCGACAAGGTGCGCGACATCGTCTTGGACCGCTTCGACATGTCCCTCGGTGCTGGCCTGGGCAAGCTCGCGGGGAGCACCTTCCGGATCGGCCACCTCGGCCATTTCAACGATCTGACACTGGCCGGGACGCTCGCTGGGGTACAGATGGGACTACAGCTCGCCGGGGTTCCCATCGACCCGAGCGGCGTGGCGACTGCGCTGGAGCTGCTGCGTGATTGACCATCACACCCAGTCGCTCCGCGGAACGAGTCGCGCGTCGCGATGTCGACCAAATACCAAGGCCGTCATCCGGATACTCACGCCTACCTGGCGACTGGTCGAGGTAACTGCCGAGGCCGCACACGGCGCGGTCCGTCGGCAACAGCTGCAGAACGACTCCTGCTAGCTGCGGCACCGATGGGTGCAGGCAGCAATGGCGCCGATCCTTCGGATCGCGATCCTGGACTCAGTGGGACCGCACAGCGAACGAAGGCAGGGTCGGATGACTTTCCCAAGACTAGGGCAGCGACAAGCCCTGCACGGAGCCACGATTGGTGCCTCCGAGCGCCGTCGACCGACCCGCGTTGGAGTACAACTGGTCTTCGCCCGTCGGCACCCGGAAACGTATGTGCGCTTCGGTGACCTGTGGGGCGTTGCGGCAGTGAGCGCCTCGTCTTTCATGGGTGGCCGTAGTGGCTCTTCATACGTCGCGCATGTCGGCAGGCACCGGGCCGGTCTCGTCGGTGCTCGCAGTTCCCGTCGTGGGGAGGGGCGATGACGAAGAAGCTCCGCGTAGCGATCATCGGCGCCGGTATCGGTGGACTGTCCGCAGCCATCGCGCTTCAGCAGATGGGTGCACAGGTGCGGGTGTACGAGCAGGCGCGTCAGTTGGGCGAAATCGGCGCGGGGGTCGCGCTTCACCGCAACAGTCAAAGAGTCCTAGCCCGGCTCGGCCTCGCCCAGCAGGTCGGGCGACGTGGATCGCGGTTGTCCGAGTTCCACCTCTTCACACCGGACGGCACCGTCGTCTCACACGAGACGTATGACTCGGGCGCCGCACAGCTGGCGATGCACCGGGCTGATTTGATCGCGGTGCTCGTGGCCGCCTTGCCGGCCGGGTTCGTGCATACCGGATGGCGCTGCGTGCAATTCACTCAGTCCGACGGGTCGGCGGTGGTGAGCTTCGACAACGGGGTGCGCGTGGGCGCCGACGTGGTGGTGGCCGCCGACGGAATCCATTCCGGGCTACAACGCTACGTCGTGGAGCCCACCGAACCGGTGTTCTCCGGCATGGTGGCGTATCGCGGCCTGATCCCGGCAGCACGGCTACCCGGGTGGCCCCAGGGCTTGGTGACGTGGGGCGGCGACGGCAAACATTTGATTGCCTACCCTGTCCGCGCCGGTCAGTTGGTCAACTATGTCGGTTTCGTCCCTGCCGACGATCAAATGCGTGAATCCTGGTCTGCGCCTGGGGATCCGGCAGCTCTTGCGGCCGCGTTCGCTGATTGGACTCCGGAGGCTCGGCGATTGGTTTCGCAAGTCGAAGCCACGCTCAAGTGGGGTCTGTATGACCGCGACCCGCTCCCACGGTGGACGCACGGCAGGCTGACCCTGCTCGGCGATGCGGCCCATCCCATGCTGCCGCACATGGGCCAGGGTGCCAACCAGGCCATCGAGGACGCGATGGCGTTGGCAATATTGCTACGAGGCGTTTCGACCGCCGACGCGCCAGCAGCACTGATGCGTTATCAGAAACTGCGACGCGATCACACTGCTCGAGTCCAACAGGACGCGCGGCGAAACGGACACCGTTTCGACTCCGGACAGCCCTTGAGCCTCAACCATTCCTGGGTGCGAGATTATGACGTGGAGAAGGAAGCCCGCGCGGTTCGTTGAGCCCAAGGAGGTACGTACGGTCACTGATTACGTGGTCCCGCCGCCGGCTACAAGCCGAGTGCGGACGAAAATACCTCAGCCCGAACCAGATCCGACCCTCTGAAATCCAATGATGACATCGGCGGTCATCACTGCGCTTGCATGTGATCTGGCCACCGTGCCTCGAGAGCGCCACCGCTCCGTTACATCGACCATCACCCCGCCTGTGTGTCCGAAGCGTCCCAGGGCATCGACGCCGAGATCCAGTGGGTCAGCTCCTGCTGGTCGTTGCTGTGCAGGTGTCGCGGCGGCGTGACGAACGTCGCGTACGGCCGACAGCGGATCAGAACCCGGCCTTCCTGTTCTGCGACGGATTGGACCGCCGGTCGCAACTCCGCTGGCATCGGTTCACCCGACATGCGTTCAGCCACCGCCATCATCACGTCGATCAGGGTCTCGTTGTCGTCATCGATCACCGCGTCGCAATAGACCTGCAGGTAGGCAAATGGCCAAGTTTCGTCGAGCACACAGAAACTGACTTTGCCGTTGCGAGCTACCGCTTTGGCCTTGGCGCGCTCACCCATGGTTGCTACCAGAAGGTCACCGTTGTCGTCTGGGACGTAGTAGACGATCGACATCGCCGGGCCGTCCGATCGGCGGCCGTAGCCGAAGACGCACGTGCGATGGGTCTGAACGAACAGTCGTCGCTCAGAGGGCAGCATGTCGCGATCCGTCGGCGCCTGGAACGGATCCTTGGACAGCGGCAACAGGCGCGCCGACATGCCGTCTCGATGTTGATTGGTGGTATCGGGGGTGATGCTCATGGCCGCGATCCGTCCTGCCTTATTATCGGATGATAATAAGGGTACACTTCGAACGATGGAACGCAAGACCCCAATGCCGACCAAGGCCCGCCTCCGTCGGACCCGGACCGATATCCGGGAGGCATTACTGGAGTCGGCCCTGGTCGAGTTCGGGGCCAAAGGCTTCGACGGCGCCTCGACGCGTGCGATCGCATCGCGTGTTCACGCGCACCAGCCGCAGATCAACTACCACTTCGAGTCGAAAGCGGCGTTGTGGAAGGCCGCGGTGGATCACCTCTTCGGGCTCCTGCGAGAGGCGTTCGATGGCATATTGCCCACGAACTTGACCGGGATTGACGTCCAGGTGCTCGCAACGGCGTTTGCCGATGCAATACGTCGATTCGTGGCCTTTGCCGCCAAACACCCTGAGCTGAACCAGATCATGGTGCACGAAGGCACCGCCGCCAGCGACCGGTTGACATGGATGACCAAGACCCACGTGAAGCCGTTCTTCGACGGCATGCGGCCGATGTGGCAGTTACTTCGGGACGCCGACGTTGCCGCACCCATCGACAGCGACATCCTGTACTACGTGCTCGTCGGCGCGGCATCGTTGCCGTACGTGAACGCCCCCGAATTTCGTTTGCTCACCGGCCGAGATCCGGCTGACCGCAACTGGATCGACACGCATGCCGATGGATTGGTGGCCATCCTCCTGCCGGGATTGCCCACACCCTAGGGCCATGCGGTCAACCGGTTGGCGTTAATCATTCGACGCTGACCCGGTCAACCCGACTCTGGGCCGCGACCGCGAGTGAGGTCAGGATTCCCGGTATCGCAGTGGCGATCTCCTCGTCGTCGACGGGACGGGCGCTGGCGAAGCGGATGTGTGCGGCGGGCACCGACAGCTTGATGTCATCGAGCACGTTTGCCCCCGCGATGCGCGCTGACTTGCGCGCGTCATCGTGCGCCCACACCCCGCCGTACTGCCCGTGTGAGGTCCCGATGACGGCCACCGGCTTCCCGGTGATGGCACCCGCGCCAAAGGGACGCGATATCCAATCGATGGCGTTCTTGAGAGCGGCCGACATCGTGCCGTTGTATTCAGGTGTCACCAGTAGAAGAGCGTCAGCCGACTGAACTTCGGCGCGCAGCCTGTCGGCAGCCGCGACGGCTCCCGGCCGGTCGACGTCTTCGTTGTACAACGCGAGATCGGCCAGGCTGTCGAAGATTTCGACCAAGATGTCATTCGGTGCGAGCTTGATGGCCGCCTCGGCGAGGCGCCGGTTGTCCGAGTTGGAGCGCAAGCTGCCAACCAGTGCCAGAATTTGGGCGCTCATCGCAGTCCCTTCGTAGTGCATTTCTGTTCAGCTGCAGGGTGGCAACCATGGCGCCCATTACTGCAACGACATCAGCCTGATGAAACCGTGCCGCTCCAATTCTGGAGAGCCGAAGTGAAATTTGCATCGGCGCGGCCGGTAACTTGCGTTAGCGGTTAGCATGAGTTCGCCAGTTGGTGCTAGCACTACCGCGTCATACCCATGAGCCGGGAAATACGCTCTCAAACAACAGGATTCCGTCGTAAGACGTTGTGCCCCGCGTAGCCTTGAGGGGTGCAACCACGTGCAGATCTTTACCTCGACCGTGCGCGCGCGGACTCGTTCGGTGCCGCGGCGCGAATCTACGACGCGCGTAGGCCGCGGTACCCCGCCGAGCTCATCGATGACCTTCTCAGACAGGGCGCTCGAACGGTGCTCGACGTTGGCGCGGGCACCGGGATAGCTTCCGAGCAGCTCCTCGAGAGGGGAGTCGATGTGCTTGCCGTTGAGCCCGATCCGCGAATGGCCGAACTCGCCAGCGGCAAGGGCGTCCCCATCGAGATCGCGACCTTTGAGAACTGGGACCCCGCGGAGCGCCGCTTCGACCTCGTCGTGTTCGGGCAGTCCTTTCATTGGGTGAATCCTGACATCGCATTATCGAAAGTTCATCGACTGCTGCCTGCCGGTGGACATCTTGCATTGATGTGGAACCGGCTGTTCCCAACACATCCCACTCAGGGCGAACTCGCCGGGATCTACCGGGACTACGTGGATCCGAGTTCACCCCTTGCTGACGGCTCGTCGAACGGCCTTGACGTAGAGCATCGCACCGAAGGGCTGATCGCCTCAATCACGGCGTCCGGTTTCACAGTTGAGGAGCGCACGTACCCGCGGAACGAGCGCTATTCCACTGAGCGGTGGCTTGACCTCGCATTCACCTACTCAAACCATCTCGTCCTCCCCGCCAAGAAGGCCTCGGAGTTACGCACCAGACTGGCCGAGCGCATCGGTTCGTCAGGAGTGGCGGTGGGCGGCGACACTCTGTTGATCCTCGCCACCCGTTCATAGGAGACTGCGATGCGGTCGATGCGTGTGTTGGTCGTCGGCGGCTACGGATGCGTGAATCATGATCAGCACCTGGTGATTCGGCGCAGCAGTGCCGTCGTCACTGCTGACCCCCAGCTGTGCCTCCCGTCCAGCCGCCGTACCTCGTTCCGGGCGCCGGGCACACGGGACCTGGTCGAGCCCCAATTCCGGTTGACGGGAAATCATGAATGGGTGCCAGCGATGACGACATGGACTCGTTGGGTCGCGACTCTGGAAGAGGCAAGGACTAGTTGACTTTCGAAGGAGTGTCCTCATGCGAATTGGATTGAAGTACATGACATCGGCGTTGGCGGCAGGCGCAGCCGCGCTTACCATCGCCGCAGCACCGGCGGCCATGGCCGATCCCGCTCCGGCTCCGGCGCCAGTGATCGCCACCGCATCGACACCCATGGCCGCCGGCCATATTGAACAGGTCCGTTTCGGCGGCGGCGGCCACGGCGGCGGCTTCCACGGCGGCGGCTTCCACGGTGGTGGCTGGGGAGGTGGCTGGCGTGGCGGTCCAGGCTGGGGCTACGGCTGGCCGGGTGGCTGGCCGTGGGGTTGGCGCCGGTAGCCATCAACCAGCTCGCGCTGGCCGGCAACGAGATTGGCTGGCGTCGCGCATCGCTTTGATGAGTGCTCGGCTCGTAGGATTACACCGATGACTGTCCCGTTCTCGTGGGAACTGCCCTACCCGTGGCCACGCAAACCGCTACTGGCGCGGAATATGGTCTGCACGTCCCAGCCGCTGGCCGCACAGGCCGGCCTGGCGATGCTCGCCGACGGAGGCAGCGCGGTCGATGCGGCGCTCGCCGCCGCAATCACCCTGACCTTGGTCGAGCCGGTGTCCAATGGCATCGGGTCGGACGCCTTCGCCATCGTGTGGGACGGCGAGCGGTTACACGGGTTGAACGCCTCGGGGCGGTCGCCTGCGGCGTGGACGCCCGACTATTTCCGCGGCGGCCCCGTTCCGGTGCGGGGCTGGAATTCAGTCACCGTGCCCGGAGCGGTGTCCGCCTGGGCGGAGCTGCACGCTCGGTTCGGCAGGCTGCCGTTCGCGCGCGTCTTCGAACCGGCGATTGGCTACGGCCGCGACGGGTTCCTCGTCTCGCCGACGGTGGCCGCGCAGTGGACCAAGCAGGGGCCGGAGCTACGATCTCAGCCGGGCTTCGCCGAAGCGTTCCTTCCGGGTGGGCGCGCGCCGGCGCCAGGGGAGCGGTTCCGACTTCCCGAACTCGCGTCGACGTTGGAATCCATTGCGGCAACGGGCGGGGACGCCTTCTATCGGGGCGAGCTGGCAGCTGCGATGGAGGCGCATTCGACCGCGAACGGTGGCGCGATGCTGACCTCCGATCTGGCCTCGCACCACGCCGACTGGGTCGATCCGATCAGCATCGACTACCGCGACTACACACTGCACGAACTCCCACCGAACGGTCAGGGCATCGTCGCCTTGATCGCGCTCGGCATGTTGCGGCACTTCGACATGGCTTCGCTCCCTGTGGATTCAGCAGATAGCGTGCACCTGCAGATCGAGGCGATCAAGCTGGCCTTCGCCGACGCGCTGGCCTACGTCGCCGACATCGACCACATGCCGGTTCGCCCGCATCAGCTGTTGGACGCGGACTACCTCAAGCAGCGGTCGACACTGATCGACCCGGCGAGGGCCACGCCGGTTGCGGCGGGGCGGCCACCGAAGGGTGGCACGGTGTATCTGACCGCGGCTGACGCCAGCGGAGTGATGGTGTCGATGATCCAGTCCAACTACGACGGCTTCGGGTCGGGCGTGGTGGTGCCGGGCACCGGGATCTCATTGCAGAACCGCGGCACAGATTTCACCTCGACGCCCGGGCACCCGAACCTGGTCGCGCCCCGAAAGCGCCCGTACCACACCATCGTTCCCGCCTTTCTGACCAGAGCCGGCGCACCGGTGATGAGCTTCGGCGTGATGGGCGGCACCATGCAGCCGCAGGGACATGTGCAGCTGGTGGTCCGCATCACCGACTACGGCCAGAACCCGCAGGCGGCCTGCGACGGACCGCGGTTCCGTTGGCTGCACGGCATGGGGGTTAGCCTCGAGGACGGCTTCCCGCAGGCTACGGTCGACGAACTGCGCCGCCGTGGCCACGATCTCGTCGCGGTCGAGGACTACAACCAGTTCGGCAGCTGCCAGGCGATCTGGCGCTTGCCGGACGGGTATCTCGGGGCGAGCGACCCGCGTCGCGACGGTCAGGTTGTCGGCTTCTAGTTCCGGGACCGCGCTTTGGGGTCACCTAGATCGGCAGCGCTGACACCCAAAAGAGCTTTGCCGACAACAGGAGTCTTCGCTTACCCGCCAGCCGTAAATGTCCAGCGCCTTGGCGGTGGAATGCCGCGGCGGCCGGGCCACCAGGGTGGCGATCCCACCAATTCCTTCTACCGTTGAATCAACGTAATCGTACTAAAGAGTGGTGATTTCATGCCGGCTGGATCCCGCGAAGCGCGCCTCGTGCGCCGCATCATCGAGCTGTACCTCGACGATCAGCAATTCGCCGATGCCCGGCCGAGCTCGGTGATCAGCGCGGCCATCGCCGAGCCTGCAATGCGACTCAAGCAGATCGTGCAAACGGTGATGGAGGGCTACGCGGACCGGCCTGCGCTCGGACAGCGGGCCGTCCGATTCCTCAACGACCCAGAGACCGGCCGTACCTCCTTGGAGCTGCTGCCCTGGTTCGAGACGGTCACCTATGGCGAGTTGTGGTACCGCGTGGGTGTTTTCGCCAATGCCTTGGTCGACGATGATGAGCATTCGGTGCGTCCCGGGGACCGGGTGTGCGTCCTGGGCTTCGCCAGTATCGACTACGCGATCATCGACATGGCGTTGATTCAGTTGGACGCCGTGTCCGTTCCGCTTCAGACCAGTGCACCGGTCACGCAATTGAGGCCCATCGTCGCCGAGACCAAACCGGTGGTGCTCGCATCGGGTGCCGACTATCTCGACGACGCCGTCGAGCTGATCCTGATCGGCCACTCGCCCGCGCGGCTGGTGGTATTCGACTACCACCCCGAGGCGGACGACCATCGCGAGGCGTTCGACGCCGCCCGGACACGATTGGCGAAAGCAGGCAGCCCGGTGATCGTTGAAACCATGGCCGAGTTCGCCGCACGCGGGCAGGCGCGGCCGGTCACACCCCCATTGGCTCCCGACGACGATGATCCGTTGGCGCTACTGATCTACACCTCGGGCAGCACCGGAGCGCCGAAAGGCGCCATGTACCCCCAGAGCTTGGTCGTGAACTTCTGGGGCAGGTCGACCTGGTCGTGGGGTGAGCTGGGCGCCGAGCCGTCGATCACGCTGAGCTTCATGCCGATGAGCCACGTCATGGGGCGGGGGATCCTCTACGGGACGCTCGCGAACGGTGGTACGTCCTACTTCGCTGGCAGGAGCGACCTTTCGACGTTATTCGAGGACCTCGCATTGGTGCGGCCCACCGAGTTGAGTTTCGTGCCGCGGATTTGGGAGCTGCTCTTTCACGAGTTTCAGAGCGAAATGGACCGTCGGGTGTCCGATGGTGCCGATCGTGCGGCGGTTGAAGCCGAGGTGATGGCGAAGCTGCGGCAGAACCTTCTTGGCGGACGGTTCGTCTCGGCCTTGACCAGCTCCGCGCCCATCTCGGTTGAGATGAAGGCGTTCGTCGAGTCCCTCCTGGGGCTTCACGTCGTGGAAGGGTACGGCTCGACCGAGGCCGGAATTGTCTTCGTCGACGGCCAGGTGCGCCGCCCGTCGACGATCGACTACAAGCTGGTCGACGTCCCCGAGTTGGGGTACTTCAGCACCGATCGCCCGCACCCCAGAGGCGAACTCCTCGTCAAGACGGCGAACTTGTTCCCGGGTTACTACAAGCGGCCGAAAGTCACCGCGGACGTGTTCGATCCGGACGGCTTCTACCGGACCGGCGATGTCGTGGCCCAGACCGGTCCCGATCAGCTCGCGTACGTCGACCGGCGCAACAACGTGCTGAAGCTCTCACAGGGCGAGTTCGTCGCGGTATCGAAGTTGGAGGCCGTGTTCGCCAGCAGCCCACTGGTGCGGCAGATCTACGTCTATGGGAACAGCGCACGCTCCTACCCACTGGCGGTGGTCGTGCCCAGCGAGGAAGCGTTGTCCCGCGGCATTCGAGAACCGCTCAAGCGGCTCATTGGCGACTCACTGCAGAGCGTGGCGAAAGAAGCTGGACTGCAGTCCTACGAAATTCCCCGCGACTTCGTCATCGAGACAACACCCTTCACGCTGGAGAACGGTCTGCTCACCGGTATTCGCAAGCTGGCGCGGCCGCGGCTCAAGGAACGCTACGGCGAGCTGCTGGAAGAGCTCTACACCGAGCTGGCTGAGGGTCAGACCGACGAACTGCACGCGCTGCGACACAGCGGCGCCGACATGCCGGTGCTGGAGACCATCACACGGGCCGCGGGAGCGCTGCTGGGCGCCGCGGTCACCGACTTACCACCGGACGCGCGGTTCACCGATCTGGGCGGGGATTCTCTGTCTGCGTTGACATTCGCCAACCTGCTCCGCGAGATCTTCTGCGTCGACGTGCCCGTCGGCGTCATCGTGAGCCCGGCGTCCGATCTGCAGGCCATCGCCGACTACGTGGAAACCCAAAGAAGCGGCGCAACCAAGCGGCCCACCTTCGCTGCAGTTCACGGTCGCGACGCTATCGAGGTGCACGCCGCCGACCTCACCCTGGACAAGTTCGTCGACGCCACCACGCTGTCGGACGCCCCGACGCTGCCCCGGCCCTCCGCTGAGATCCGGACCGTCCTCTTGACGGGCGCGACGGGCTTCCTCGGGCGCTACCTCGTCCTGGAATGGCTGGAACGGATGGCACCCGTCGACGGGACGGTGATCTGTCTGGTGAGGGCCAAGGACGCCGCAACTGCTCGCGCACGGGTGGACATGACGTTCCATAGTGGCGATCCCGAACTTCTCCGGCACTACAGCGAACTCGCCGGTGAACACCTGGCGGTCATCGCCGGTGACCAAGGCGAGGCCAACCTCGGGCTCAATCAGCGGACCTGGCAGCGCTTGGCCGACACGGTCGACCTGATCGTTGATGCCGCCGCTCTGGTGAACCACGTCCTGCCCTACAGTCAGCTGTTCGGACCCAATGCCTTGGGTACCGCCGAATTGATCCGCATCGCGCTCACCACGAAGCTCAAGCCCTTCGCCTACGTGTCCACCATCGGTGTCGGCGCGGGGATCGAACCCGCCTCGTCGTTCACCGAGGACGCCGACATCCGGGTGACCAGCTCGACCCGCGCCGTGGACGACAGCTACGCGAACGGCTATGGCACCAGCAAGTGGGCGGGCGAGGTGCTGTTGCGGGAGGCTCATGACCTGTGCGGGCTGCCTGTGGCCGTGTTCCGCTGCGACATGATCCTGGCGGATGCCAGGTACGTGGGTCAGCTCAACGTCCCGGACATGTTCACCCGGTTGATGCTCAGCTTGGTCACCACCGGCGTTGCGCCGCAGTCGTTCTACGAGCTCGACGCAGGCGGCAGGCGGCAGCGCGCGCACTACGACGGGCTACCGGTCGATTTCATCGCCGAGGCGATCTCCACGCTGAGCGAACGGTTCGGGGGCCTGCAGCGAAGCGACTCGGGGGGTGATGCGGTGCACGGGTTCGAGACCTACCACGTGATGAACCCCCACGACGACGGCATCGGGCTTGACGAGTACGTCGACTGGCTCATCGAAGCTGGCTACTCGATCCAGCGCGTCGGTGACTACGACGCCTGGCTGCACCGGTTCGAGACGGCCATGCGTGCCCTGCCTGAACGGCAACGCCAGGCATCGCTGCTGCCGCTGCTGCACAACTACAGAAAAGCCGAGCGGCCAATCAAGGGCGCCATGGCTCCCACCACCCGGTTCCGATCGGCTGTGCGGAACGCGAAAATTGGTGCGGATAACGACATTCCACATGTCTCGCGTGCGATGATCGTCAAATACATCACCGATCTGGAACGGCTCGGATTGCTCTAACACATGGCCCGATCTCGATGGCCCGGCGTCACTGGATCTTTGGGTTCAGCCGCCGATCGGCAGAACGCTATCCCCAGCCACGTGCAGCCCGAATGGTGGCGGCTCGCCGACCCGCCAGGTGCCGTCCTGCAGGCGCTGACCCGCCGTGCGGGTCCTTCGCATGGCTCGTCGCGCCACGGACAGTTGTTGAGTCTCCCAGGCCTTCAGTCGATCTGGCACGTAACTCGCAGTGGCGCCGAGCAGCGACTTGCCCAGCTGCCAGGCGTCGTCGGCTGCCTTCGCAGTGCCGACACCGATGTGGGGCCGCAGCGCGAATGCCGCGTCGCCGATCAGGCAGGTTCGCTCGAACGCCATTCGAGGCACCTCCAGGTCGACGATGACCTGAATGAACGGCTCGACGCTTCGTTGGACGAGCTCGGCGAGCGGCGCAGGAAGCTCGGCGTCCGCCGCGACATGCAGCGCCTCGAGGTGACGGTCCTGCACTGATCCGCGTGGCACGGTCAGCTCGGCCTCGCAACCGTTGCGATCGGTCAGCAGGTCGGCTAGGTGGGCCCCCGGCCAGACGTTCCGATACCAGAGCCAGTTGCACAACACAGACCCGTCCGGACCCGGAATCGGGTAGGTCAGCAGGTGGCCACGCGGGAGGATCCGGTAGGTGATGGCGTCCGATAGAACGCTCGCTGTACGGCCGCTGAGTTCGTCGCGGTCGATGGTGCCCCGCCAAGATACGTAACCCGCATAGTAAGGTTTGGCTTCGGGCACCATGATTCGTCGTCCGGTAGAACGGATGCCGTCGGCGCATACCACGAGGTCGGCCGTCAGAGTTTGACCCCCGGTCGTGGACAGCATGACGTCGTCGCCGCGATTGTCAAGGTGGGCAAGCTCAGTCGACAGGTGATACCGCTCGACGCCGAAGGCGTCCAGCAACCCTCGATACAGCTCGACGTACGACGCGAACCGGTATGCGCAGGGGCGTTCGCGGACGATCGCGCCATCGTCGTCGAGGTACCGAAGCCTGCTGGCCGGCACGCCGATTTCGCGAAACGCCCTGCCGGCCCGCTCCACGAGGTAGCGGACGGTGATTGGGTGTGCGACGATCCCAGCCCCGCGGCCCTCGAGCGGAATCGGACTACGCTCCACGACGTCGACGTCCCAGCCCTGGTCTCGGAGGATCAACGCCGCGGTGAGCCCGCCGAGCGACCCCCCGACCACGATCGCCCGGGTCATGATGCCATCGCTGCTTGTGGTCTCACGCTCCGGCGATCACCTTGATGTCCGTATGCCTGCGGGAATAGTTGGGGCACAACGGGCATCGCAAGCGTCCGGGTCAGCGCTAGGTCCCGTGTGCCTAACTGAAGAACATTCATACGTCACCGCCGTCATCGTTGCGCTGTTCGCTCGCTGAGCCTGCTCGGCCGTTCACTCTTCATGATTCCGCCGTGGCGATTGGATGTCCTCCCTGCTAGTGCCCATCTACCACCCCAGCCAGGTGGCATGGTCCCCGCCTTCAGGTGGCGGCTGCGACGCATAGCCCCGGAACTGATCCGTGAATTGTACTGAGCTGCAGCCGACCTCAGAATCGGTTGGGAAAGGACCGGTTGTTTCGAGGGGACGGAGACTTGCCTGGCGGGGAGTCGAGAGTAGTGCTGGCAGTAACGCTAGATGGGTACCAGCGTGAACGTCAAAGTCCGCGAGTCATGCCAGGCTGGCACTATGAGCAACGTTCCCGCAACAGTCCTCAACAACGGCGCGCACATCCCGCAGCTTGGTTTCGGCGTATTCCAGATCCCTCCAGACGAGACCGCTGCAGCGGTGAAGGCCGCCCTCGACATCGGTTACCGGCACATCGACACCGCCGAAATGTATGGAAATGAACAAGGAGTCGGCCAGGGCATCGTCGCGGCCGAGCTCGACCGCGAGGTCGTCTTCATCACGAGCAAGCTCAACAACGGGTTCCACAGACCTGACGACGCACGACGCGCGTTCGACGGAACTCTCCGCGCCCTCGGCTGCGACTACGTTGACCTGTTCCTGATCCACTGGCCACTGCCAACGCTCTACGACGGTGACTTCGTCTCGACCTGGCATGTTCTCGAAGAGTTCGCCGCCGACGGACGCGCGCGCAGCATCGGCGTTTCGAACTTCCAACCAGCACACCTCGATCGACTTGCGAAGGAATCCGTCACGGTCCCCGCGGTGAACCAGGTCGAGGTCCACCCCTACTTCGTAAACGATTCGGTTCGCACCTACGGGCAGGAGCACGGCATTGCGACCGAGGCGTGGTCACCCATCGCTCAGGGCAAGGTGCTCGGTGACCCGGTCATCGAGCGAATCGCCAACGCCGCTGGCAGGTCACCAGCTCAAGTCGTGCTGCGCTGGCACGTTCAGCGAGGGGACATCGTCATCCCGAAGTCCGTGTCGCCGGATCGAATGAAGTCGAACTTCGAGTTGTTCGACTTCGAGTTGGACGACTCCGACATGATGGCGATCTCCGCGCTCGACGGCGGCGAATCCGGGCGCACTGGCCCAAACCCGGACGAGTTCGCCTACATACCCGCCTAGCGACCTGCGCTCGCAGGCAACTGAATCGAGGTCCAACGTCATGCTTGTCCGCGATCAGCGGCGACTCGGTCGGTTCGGAAGAGATCTGGATGGGCGAGACCTACGTACGCCAGAGACGTTGTCGGACAACCGTCATCACGACTGACTGCGTTCATGGGGCCGGGAAACCCAAGGCTAGCTCGGTGCCTGCAAGGTGCGCCTTGATTGCGTCGAGCGATCGGTCCAGATCGCCGTCGCGTACCGCTTCGGCGATCAGCGCGTGTTCGGCGAGGATGGTCTCAATCCGCGCAGGGTTACGCACCGCGGATTCACCGACCATGCGCATCTGACGGTCGCGTAGCGCGTCGTACACGTCGTGCAGAATGCCGTTGCCTGCGGCCTCGATCAGGATCGCATGGAAGGCCCGATCTGCATCCGAGAACTCGCGCAGCTCCGCCGTGGCGATCGCCAAACGCTGGCGTTCGAGTTCAGTCGCCATCCGATCGAATACGGCGCCGCGTGCTTCCGCCGATTGACCGATGACCTTCCCGGCGGCGAACTGGTCGAGGACCAGCCGAGCCTCCATGACCGCGCGCACCTCCTGTGGGGAGACCGGGATCACCAGGGCACCGCGCTGCGGGTACAGCCGGAGCAATCCCTCGGCCTCCAAGCGCAGAAAGGCTTCCCTGACAGGTGTACGCGACATGCCCAACGCGTCGGCGACCTCGCCCTCGCTGATCAGCTCACCACCAGGAAACGCGCCGGCGAGGATTCGGCTCTTGACGTAGTCGAGCGCCCTGTCCTTTGCCGCGACTCGGCTCCCGCGGGCGACTCCTTCTGCCACGACCCTCCGCTTCGAGCTCAGTTGTATTCGAGAGGTTTTCGCTGAGCGTACCTGCCGCACAGTCCATCACGCGCCCCGCTCGGCAACTGTGGGTGAGTGTTGTCACTGCCAGCCCTATGGTGCCGACGGTATTCTTGAGTGAGATACAAGTTGTATCTATATACCGAAAGGAGATCGAGAAATGTCAATCAACACAGCACAAGTGACACCGGAAGTCCGTGGTGAGCGCGACGCGTTGGACCCCACCATTGCCGCCCCGGAGACCAATGTGGCCGAGTACGGGTTCGAGGGACGGTTCGAGGACTGGGCCGAGGATGCGCGCTACTACGAGTACACCAAGGCCGCGAACCCGATCGGCTCCGGGCACACGTCGAAGGTTCCGATCAAGGCCTTCAGCCGAGACCTCTACGCCGACGGCCCCAGCCGAATCATCCCGTTGGACTTGTCGAGCGACCTGGGCATCGCGGATGGTCCGGCGACCAGTCCGGCGCTGGTGGCGAACTTCATGCGAATTCGTGCGGGTGAGCGGATCGCGACCAATCCGAATGCCACCTCTCAGCTCTACTACGTGATCTCCGGCCGCGGCTTCTCGGCGGTGAACGGTCGGCTCGTGCGATGGGAGAAGGGTGATTTCCTGACCCTGCCCGCCGATAGCCGTGCCACGTTCCATGCTGACTCCGACGCCGCGCTTTACTGGGTGAACGACGAGCCATTGCTTCGCCATCTGGGCGCAAGCGCCACCGAACCCCGTTTCCGCGCAACGAAATTCCGGCGGGCTGACGCGGTGGCGCGGCTGGATGAGATCGCCTCACGTCCTGACGCGAACGAGAAGAGTCGGGTGAGCGTCTTGTTGGCGAATGCTCAAGAGGAGCAAACACTGACGATCACCCACGTGCTGTGGGCGATGTTCGGTCTGCTGCCGCCGGATCAGGAACAACGTCCGCATCGCCACCAGTCGGTCGCGCTCGACCTGATTCTCGACGCCCAACCCGGCTGCTACACGCTGCTGGGCACCCGGTTGGATGAGCGTGGCAACATCGTCAACCCGACCCGGGTCGATTGGGAGGCAGGCGGCGCGTTCGTCACGCCGCCGGGACTGTGGCACGCGCACTTCAACGAGTCGGGCGCGCCGGCACACCTGATTCCGATCCAGGACGCGGGCCTGCAGACGTACCTGCGTAGCTTGGACATCCGCTTTTCCGACCGCCGATGAGCGACGACGTAGGTGCTAACTGCAATTGGTAGTGGGCGGCAGCGCCGACGACAATCGATGCCAAGATCGCCACCCTAGGAGCTATGGCCACGGGACCGAATCCGAATCCTCGCCGGCATCCAGATGGCCAATGGCCATCAGGTCAGCGGCAGTACCCCTACCGGCCTGCACTCGGCGCCGACGGGTCGGCCTCGGATCATGGGCAGCGGCACAGGCGTTCTCGCGCCGGCACGTTGGTTGCCGCAGGGTTCGCGGTGGCGTTGATGTCTGCGGGCATCGGCGCCGCCGCGGGACTGGATGTGCAGCAACATTGCCCGGCTCCCGGCACCAGGGCGGCCGTCAAGGTCGTCCAGCCGATCGCCTCACCCCAGTCGGTGGCCGGCCTTCCCGCCGACTCGATCGAGCAGATCGCCGCCAAAGTGTTGCCCAGCGTGGTGCGGCTGCAGACGGATCTGGGCAACGACGGTGTTCAGGGCTCGGGCATCATCCTGACCGCCGACGGGCTGATCATGACCAATAACCATGTGGTGTCGGCCGCAGTCGAGGCCGGCCAAACAGGGCAAGGCGGAGCGCACACCTCAGTGAGGTTCAATGACGGCCGTACCGCACCCTTCACCGTCGTCGCCACCGATCCGACGACCGATATCGCAGTCGTACAGGCGCAGGGCGCTTCTGGATTGACCCCGATCGCGACGGGATCATCTGCTGACCTTCGCGTCGGCCAACATGTCGTAGCGGTGGGATCCCCATTGGGCTTGGATGGCACGGTCACCACGGGCATCATCAGCGCGCTCGACCGCCCGGTGTCCTCAGTGGACGCCGGCTCACGGAATCCACCAACGACGTTCGACGCCATTCAAACCGATGCGCCGATCAACCCGGGAAACTCGGGCGGAGCACTCGTCGATGAAGATGGCCGACTCATCGGGATGAACTCGGCCATCGCATCGATGGGCAATTCGTCTGTTGCGGAAAGCGGTTCGGTTGGCCTTGGTTTTGCGATTCCCGTCGGGGAGGCCATGCGCGTCGCCGACGAACTCATTGCCACCGGCAAGGTGTCGCATGCCTCCCTTGGCGTGCAAGTGGGTGCCGATGCGAATGTCCAAGGCGCACAAATCGTCGGGGTTACCAGCGGTGGCCCGGCCGCGGTGGCAGGCCTGCCCACCGACGCGGTGATTACGAAGGTCGACCACCAATTGATCGACAGCGCCGAGGCTTTGGTCGCGGCAGTGCAGTCGAAGGCGCCCGGCGTCACGGTCACCGTGGGCTATCTGGACCCCGCGGGCGTCAGCCGGACCACCCAAGTCGTGCTGGGCACGGAGCAGCCTCAGCGGTCATGAGCAGTTGCGAGGCGCGGATCCGACCCAGGGCCCGCCGGGGTGACCTCGACGCCGAGTTGCTTGGTCAACGGTTGTCCGCTATGGCTGCTGTAGTCCGCGATCGGATAAGATTTCAGCTCTCACTCTCGTGAGTACGCCAGATGATTTTGTGAGTTTGCGCTATGACGCAGAGACGGTCACGACTACCCGGCTGGCCCGGCGCGTCTGACGTCCGGCTGCGGTCGGCAGCGATGCGGGCCCGTGCGGGCGCCTGGCTGCTGCGACCCAAAGCCCCGCCCCTGATCCTGGGGCTCGTCCTCGGCGCATTGCTGATTGCGGCCGAGGCCGCCTTGGTCAGCGTGCTCAAGCAGGTCGCCCCCGGAAACATCTTTGGCGTGGTATTCCTGCTGGGCGTGTTGGTGATCGCTACGTTGTGGGGATTCCGGCTCGGGGTGGCGATGGCGCTGGCCAGCGCCGTTGTCTACCTTCACTTCCACCGTTTGCCATCCGGTGCAAGCATCGTCGCGAGCTGGACCGAGAACTGGGCGGCTATCACCGTGTTCCTCGCCGTCGCACTATCGGCCGCCGCGCTCGCCGGGTTGGCCCGATCGCGCGCCGCCGAGGCCATCGAACGCCGTCGACAGGTCGAGACGACCCATGGCGAGCTCAGTGTGTTAGCGGAGCAGCAAGCCGGGTTGCGACGGGTGGCCACGCTGGTTGCGCGGGGGGCGAGCCCGTCGGAGGTGTTCGACGCGGTGGCCGACGAATTGGCCCGATGCTTGCACGTGGTGAACGCGGGCCTGCTTCGCTTTGAGGCCGACAACACCGGGTTCGTGGTCGCCGTCCGATACGAGCCGGGCGTCACGACGATGCCCGTCACCGGCGAGCACATTCCGTTGGGCGGTGATGACGTCGGATCGTTGGTACTACGCACCGGCCGGTCAGCGCGGATCGACAACCACGACAACGTCTCGGGCCCGGAAGCCGAACGCATTCGTGCCGGGGGCATCGGTTCGATCGTGGGAGTTCCGATCGTTGTGGAGGGCCGGCTGTGGGGCGCGGCCATCGTCGGCTCCACGAGCGCCGAGCCCATGGCGGCGGATACCGAGGCGCGCATCGGCGACTTCGCTGACCTGGTCGCCACCGCGATCGGCAATGCCGCCACCCGCGCGGAATTGCGTGCCAGCCGCGACGAGCTACGTGTGCTCGCCGAGCAACAGGCCGCGTTGCGCCGGGTCGCAACGCTGGTGGCTCGCGGGATGCCCCCTTCGGAGGTGTTCTCCGCCGTGGCAGGCGAGATGGCCCGCTGCCTCGGGGGTTATCACCATTCGGTGCTGTTCCGATACGAAGCCGACAGTTCTGGGGTCGTGCTTGCGGTCGGCATCGGCGACCCGCGCCATGCAGCTGCCGACGAAGCCCCGCCCGCCGAGATCCTCCACGCATTGAACACGAGTTTCCTGGGCCAGCGGTTCATCCTCGAGGGTGACAGCGCCGCTGAGACGGTATTCGGCACTGGGCAGTCGGTCCGGATGGACAGCTACGAGAATGCTGCTGGTTCCATCGCCGCTCGGATCCGCGGGCTGGGCATCCAGACGTCGGTGGGTACGCCGATCGTCGTCGATGGCTGCTTGTGGGGTGCGGCCATCATCGGCTCGATGGAACCCGAACCCATGCCGCCTGACACCGAGGCGCGCTTGGCGGACTTCACCGATCTGGTAGCCACCGCGATCGCAAATGCCCAGACCCGGGCCGAGCTCGCAGTGCTCGCCGAGCAACAGGCGGCGTTGCGTCGGGTGGCGACGTTGGTCGCGCGCGGGGTATCTCCGAACGAGGTGTTTACGGCGGTCGCGCTGGAGTTGGCTGGGGTCCTCGGTGTGAAGAATGCATCGGTGTGGCGATACGAGCCGGACGGCGCGGCCACCCTGCTTTCGGCCGTGGACGAGCCCGGCGCGAAGAAGATGCCTGTCGGCCAGCGCTTTTCGCTCGAGGGCGACAACGTCGCGGCGAAGGTGTTGCATACCGGGCGCCCGGTCCGGATGGACAGCCACGACGATGCCGCCGGAGCTGCCGCGGCGCAAATTCGTGAGCTGGGCCTCCGGTGCGGTGTCGGAGCGCCCGTCATCGTCGACGGCCGGATCTGGGGGGTGGCGGCCGTCGGCTCGTCGCGACCCGGGCCGTTGCCTCCCGACACCGAGGGGCGCGTCGGGGACTTTGCGGATCTGGTCGCGACGGCGATCGCGAACGCGCAGACCCACGCCGAACTCACCGCATCTCGCGGTCGGATCGTCGCGGCCGCCGATGACGCCCGGCGCCGGATCGAACGTGATCTACACGACGGTGCCCAACAACGGCTCGTCTCGCTCGGGCTCGAACTGCGCACCGCTGAGGCGGTTGTGCCGCCCGAACTCCGTTCGCTCAAGGAGCAGTTCGCGCGGCTAGTGGCGAGTGTCGCCGGGGTTTCGACCGAGCTGCAGGAGCTGTCCCGTGGCATTCACCCCGCGATCCTGTCCAAGGGGGGACTGGGCCCAGCACTGAAGACCCTGGCTCGCCGCTCGGTTGTACCGGTCGAGCTCGAGGTGGCCGTCGACCGTCGGTTGCCCGAATCTGCAGAGGTGGCCGCCTACTACGTCATCGCTGAAGCGCTCACGAACACGGCCAAGCACGCTCAAGCATCCGCCGTGACAGTGCGTGTTGACGCCGGGACTGAGCGCCTGCACCTCTCGATTGAAGACGACGGAATCGGCGGTGCCGATACCGGAAGGGGATCCGGACTCATCGGCCTCACCGACCGCGTCGAGGCGATCGGTGGCCACATGACGATCTCCAGTCGCCCTGGAAGCGGGACGACACTGCTCGTCACGATCCCGCTCGACAGCCCCTGAGCACAGGGGTTCGCGTCTAGAGGACCCGTTGCTGCGCAACAAGACAACGGCTCAGCGGTCGTTCGGGTTGAGGGCGCGGAAGACGGCTCCGGCGGCGATGCCCGCGACGACTTGCGCCACCAGGTAGACCCACAGCGTCGGCCAGGCGAACATGCCCATCGCCGCGGCGCCGACTGTGACTGCCGGGTTGAAGGCGCCCCCGGAGATCGCTCCCACCGCGACTGCGCCTGCGACCACAGTGAACCCGATCGCCAGGCCGTAGAACGAATTGTCCGGGTGATCCTTGCTGGTGGCGACGTTGAGCACGACATAGCACAGCGCGAACGTGAACAGCAGCTCCACCGTGAACGCGGCGAGAACGCTTGCGCCCGTCAGGGTCAGTGTCGCCGTCTTGTTGATTTGGGTTGGGTCGATGACGGTTCGCACCAACACCGCGGCGACCAGTCCGGCACCGAACTGCGCGAGCCAGTATCCGGCGGCATCGCGTAGCGTGATCCGGCGCCGCACCAGGGCCGCCAAGGTAACCGCAGGGTTGTAGTGCCCGCCAGAGAGGTGGCCGCCGGCGTAGACCATGACCATCAGGACGGCGCCGATTGCCAGGGGGGCGAGCTGGCTGTGGCTGCCGACGGCGGCGCCGACTGTGAATACCAGGAACAGTGTTCCGATCGCCTCGACGATGTACTTGACCCGACCCCGCGGGCCACTTTCCGCGTTCGTGCTCTCGTCGACGGAGTCGACACCGATTGATGTTTGTGTGGTGACCATGTGCATGGTGTCCACTGTGGCCTCACCCGCGGCGAACGTCGTCGACGCTGACACCCAACTCCTGTGGTGGCTAGCTGCAATGTCGGGCTGTCGGCAGCTGCGGCGGAACTGATCGTTTCAGCGAATGCCGACCACCCGGCTGTCCGGTGAGGGACCGTGCGCCGGTTTGACCAGACCGGTGCCGGTGATCAACGGGAGCTCCAGCGCCGACAGGAGTCCGGGTGCCGCGGCGAAGACCGCGGGGATCGCGTTCACCATCCGGGATGCGCCAGCTACGCGGGCGCCCAAATCATGGTCGTGGTCCTCGGCCAGTTCAAGTTCGCATCGGATGCTCGGCGATCCCTCGATCTCGACCCGATAGGCGCCACGGCCGGAGGCGCCTGCGTAGCCGAGGTCCTTCGGCGTGATGGCAATGCTGGGCTGCGGCCACTCGGGCGCGATGTCGTCACGCATCCGGGTGACGTGGTCGACGACGAACGTCGGCTTGCCGTCGACGTATCCGGTCAACGTCGAGCGCATCGCGGCAATCGTCCCGGCCGGTACGTGACCGGTTGGGGTGTCGAACCCGTCGTCGGTCGGCACGCGCTCGTTGTCCTCCGTCAGGTCGTCGATGCGGACGCCAAGCCCCGCGGCCAATTGGTGCAGGACGGGTCCCCAGCCGTAGGTGAAAACGCCGGGCATCGCGGCGATGGCGGCGAATTCCGGGGGTTTGCCGAATCCGAGGATCTCGTAGACGGCGTCGTGGTCTGGGTAGGTCGCGTAGTTGAACATCTCGGTGACGCGAACGGAGTCGATGTTGCGGGAGATTCCCGACAATGCCAGCGGCAGTACGTCGTTGGCGAAGCCGGTGTCGATCCCGGTGGTGAAGAACGAGCTTCCGCCGGCGAGGGCGGCGTCGCGTAACGGGCCAGTGAAGACAGCGTCGACGGCGTCGGGATAGACGAGCGGCACCACGGAGCAGGACACCACGTCCTTGCCCGCCCGAAGGATCCGCACCATGTCGTCCAGCGCCTCGAGCACACGAAGGTTGCCCGCGGCCGCGTAGATCACCACGTCGGCGTCACCCGTGAGCAGCTCGTCCGGATCGCGGCTGGCGAGTACTCCCACCCGATCGATTCCGCACAGTTCGCCTGCGTCGCGGCCTGCCTTTGCATCGCTATGCACGACGAGGTCGACCAGTTCCAACTCAGGGTGATCGATCACCGCGCGCAGGGCGATGACACCCATCGACCCCGGTCCCCAGACGCCCACCTTGATCGCCATCGTTCTCCTATTATTAGGATGCTACTAACCATTATTTGGACGCATAGTAAGGAGGTGATCGTGGTCGAGTCAACGCCGAAGTCACCGCCGACCCGCCGCGCGATGGATGTGGTTGAGGCACTCGCGGATTCGAGCGACGGCCACACCTCGACCGAACTAGCCAGGAAATGCGGGATCACGACGTCGACATGTGCGCTAGTGCTGGCCGAACTGGAGCGGGGCGGCTGGGTGGCCCGTTACGACGATCGCCGATACGGGCTGGGTAGTGGCTTGTTCGGCTTGGTGCACGGCCTGCGCAGACAGTTTCCGCTGCTCGACCGCGGCCGCGAAGCCCTCGTGGACTTGCATGAACGCCTAGGTGCGGCATGCTCGATGTCGAAGATCGGGGACCGGCATCTGACGACCGTCGACACCGTCGGGCATGCCACTGATGGTGAGCATGCGGTCGGTCATCGCTTTCCCATCGATCCTCCGTTCGGTCTGGTGGCGATGGCGTGGCGCGACGACGTGGCCGTCGCGAATTGGCTGCAACGGGTCACACCGCGGCTGACCCAGACCGACATCGACGAACACCGCCAGGTACTTGGCGATATCCGGGCGCGGGGCTTTGGCGCCTGGCGCTTCAACGAAGCCTCGTTGTCCCTGCACGATCGGCTCGTCGGCCTTCTTGCGTCATTGCCCCCCGCCACGTCACTGACCCATCAACTGAGCACACTGATGACGATGGTGACTCTGAAATCGGTGACTCGTACGCTCGAAACCGATTTGGATACAGCGGAGTTCGTAGTGCTGCCCATCTTCGGCACCTCAGGTCAGCCGGAGTACCAGATCGAGCTCCACCTCGGCCGGACGGACGGGCTTACCCTCGATGAGCTCGACGTGGCCCTGCGCTCCGCCCAAGAGCGGTTGGCGCCAGGCGTGGCCTAGCCGGGACCGCCCAGCCACGCTTGGTCAGAGCTGGCGAAACGAAGGCTTTGTCGGATCGACCAATTGCAAGCCGACTGGGCCGATACCGAAGATGGCGATGACGGCAGGATCGGATTGGCCCGGCACGACCCCGTCGTAATGCGGTGTGCGGGCAGTGCGTTTCACATATCCGCCTGGCCCTACGGGCACCGCATCGTACGGCTCGAAGTCCTTCCCGCTGTTGACCCACCACGTGCCGGACACGACGACGCAAATCCGATCGGTGGCATACGAATGTGGTGCACTGAACCAACCGGGATTCCACCTCATCAAGACAAGGTAGGGGCCTGCCTTGTTGAGTTCGCCGTAGAGCGGGGCCATTTCGCCACTCCGGGCCGGCAAATCACCCCACGCCTCGAACGTGATCTTGTCATACGGCAGAACGAACGTCTCGTTGGGATCGGGAGCACCACGGTGGGTGGCAGCGGCGGAGTTGATTGTGGGCCCGGTCCGCTCAGCTCGGCAGCCGGCGACTGCTGTCATCATCAGTGCTCCAACGAGCAAGGAGCGTCTGTCCACGTCCATGGGGCCGCCTTCCGGTGATGGACTGCGACTCGTCGAAAGTCGAGGGCGTGCGTGTTGGCACCCTTGGGGATTGGCCCAGTCCGCTTTGTGGGCCATGATTCCGCGCCCGCGAAGTCGTGTCGGCAGTGCTGACACCCATCCACGCCCCTGCTAGCCGGGATTTGCGACCGGTATGCCCGGCTGGGCGAGTTCGTCCACGGTCGACAAACCCGTAGCCGGCTGAGCCGCGTCTCGCATGAACTCGACGAAGGCGCGACGCGTCGCGAGCGTATAGCGGTCAGCCTCGACCGACAGCTCGTATTGCTCGCGCTCGAACGGCACCTCCAGCGGGTCCAGAGTGTTCAAGGTCGGTAAGTCCTCTTGGAGTATCTGCAGCTCGGTGGCCAGCGTCGCAGCCGGATCGAACGCGGTGTAGCCCTCCGCCGTGCCGGAGACGAGGAAGATCCGGCACCCGGTTGGGCCTGCGGGGCAAAACGCCTCGATGACGACCCGCTTGCCGCCGGCGCCGTGATCGAGCAGCACGGTGGCAAGACCCGGCGCCACTGCGTGGTAGTCGAACGTCAGATTTGCGACGTCGCGAAACAGTTCGGCTTCCCCATTGGCGGCGGAGTAGCTGCGCGTCATCCAGGTCTGGTAGCCCTCGCGGCGCACCTCGAACTTCGAAACCTGTTGTGGCACTTCACCCATCGTGCCGCGGTGGACGAAGGGGAAGTGGGCGACATCGCGGAAGTTCTCCATCGCGGCGAGCACCCCCGCCTCGACGTCGACCGGCTCGCCCGCGGCGTAGGTCATGCCGAGCGACTCGAGTTCGGGCAGCTCGGGCGGGCCGGTCAGTGGATCCCCGACGCACGTCCAGACCAGGCCATAGCACTCGACGGCGGGGAAGGCACCGATGACGGCGGTCTTGGGGATCGGGGCCGACGGTCCGTTGGACGGGATGTAAACACACTGCCCGTCCGCGCCGCGCCATTGCCAGCCGTGGTACGGGCACTCGATCGAGTCGTCGACGACCGCGCCGAGGTGTAGCGCCCCGCCGCGGTGCACGCACCGGTCGGCGAGTACCCGCGGTTGCCCGTCGGTGGTGCGGAACGCGACCAGGCGTCGACCGAGCAATGTCGCCTTGCGGGGGTGGTCGAGATCCGTGCCACGGGCAACCGGGTACCAGCCGCGGCGCAGTGCCGCGGTGCGTGTCTCGGAGGTCATCTGCCGGTCGACGCCGATGATCCCGACGGTGCGACGTCGTCGTAGCCTCCCGCGGCCGCAGTGAGCTTCGGCAACGTCGCAGGGTCGCGGAGCAACCCGCGCACCATGATGGCCGCGAGTTCGGTGGCGACATGCTCGCGCGAGTAGTCCTGGTGTCGGAACGGGCTGTTGCCGCCAGGGGTGTGCGCGGCCGAATTGCGGTACCGGCGCTGCACGCCCTCCTCGGCGGCGCAGATGTTCAGCGCAGCGAACTCGGGATCGCACTCGATGAACTCGCCGCACGCGATGCCGTCACTGATCAGGGTGGCGATGTGCTGGTGCAGCGCGGCGGTGTCGGCCCAGAACTCGACGAACACGTCGGGCTGCTGTTCGGCCAACACCTCGACCTCGCAGATGTCGATCGGCGACGAGCACAGCTCGAGAATGTCGAGGCGCAACAGCCTCAGCAACCGCACGGCGGGCGAGCCAGACTCGGCCACCATTCGCTCTGCGAACGTGAGGGAGATGGTGTTCAACGCGAGCAGGCCGAGCAGGATGTCCTCCTTCTGCCGGAACCAGTAGTACAACGACGACTGGCCGAGCCCGCACTCCCGTGCGATTTGCGTCATGGTGGTGTTGAGGTACCCACGCTCGCGGAAGAGCTGGGCGGCGACGACCAGGATGTGGCCGCGGCGATCGGAGTCGCCGGCTTCGCGGGCGAGCTCGACCTGATCAGTGTTGTGTTGAGTCATCGACATCCTGTCCACCCCGTGGCCGCCTAGCGCCGCCGTCTTCGTGCCGTGATCGTCTCACGACATCAACATCCCGCCATTGATCTGCACGCACTCTCCGGTGAAAGATTTGGCGCCAGCTAGGAATACGACCACGTCGGCTACCTCGGTGGGCTGTACGAGTCGGCCGGTCGGCATGCTTGCCGTGTAGTGGCGATGCAGCTCGTCGAGTCCCACGCCGAGGAACTCGGCGTCGCGGTTCAGCTGCTCGGTCTCGGTGGGGCCAGGGGCGATCGCGTTCACCCGGATTGCCGGGGCGAGCTCGCGGGCCAGCGACCGCGTCATCCCGAGCAGCCCGGCCTTGCTTGCGGCATAGGCACTGAAACCGGCCTCGCCCCGCAGCGCCGAGATGCTGCTGAGGTTGACGACTTGGCCGGCGCTCTCCCGCAGGGCCGGGGCCGCTGCCTGGGTCAGCCACAGCGGTGCAGTGAGGTTGACTTCGATGTCGCGCCACCATAACGCCATCGTCTCCACGGTCGGTTCGACGACGGTCATCGTCGCGGCATTGTTCACCAGCAGGTCCATCCGCCCGAACCCCGCGAGTACGGCGTCGACGACGGCCCGGCAGTTGTCCCGCCCACGCAAGTCCGCCGGGATCGTCAATTCGGCGCAGGCAACGTCGCCAGCTTCGGCAAGATCGGTCGCTGCGACGGTCCAGCCCGCGTTGGCAAGTGCCGCGACGATCGCACGTCCGATGCCGCCGGCGGCGCCGGTCACCAAAGCCACCGGGGCGCTCACTGGATCACCACCCCGCCGTTGGGCGAAATCACCTGGCCGGTAAGCCATGTCCACTCGGCGACGTCGACAATCGCGCGGGCCAATTCCCCCGGGGTGCCGAACCGGTCGAGCGGAATGCTGTGCCGGTAGTCCTCGCCCCGCCATCGCGGGGTGAGCATCTCGGTGTCCGTCGGGCCAGGGCAGATGATGTTGACCCGGACCTGGTCGGGCCCGTACTCGCGAGCAACCGAGCGGACCAGGCCGAGCATGGCCGACTTCGCGGTCACGTATGGCACGTGGTACTCATCGCCGAGCAGGGCCAGTTCCGACGAGATGCCCACGATCGAGCCGTTGCGACGAGCTCGCATCCGCGGCCCGACCGCAGCGATCACGTTCGCGCAGCCGCCGAGGATGACCCCGAGACTGTTGTGCCACAACTCCGGCGTCACCTCCTCGAGCGGCAGGTCGACGTCGAAGCCCGCGCATGCCACCGCGACCTCGAGGGGGCCCAGATCGGACTCGACGGTGGCGACCAACTGGTCGACGGCCGCCACGTCGGAGACATCGGCTTCGTACGCGATGCCGCCGATGTCGCTGGCCACCTGCTTGGCCTCGGCCTCGCGGCCGAGGTGGTCGACGGCGACCTGGTAGCCGCGGGCCGCGAGCGCGTAAGCGGTGGCGCGGCCGATGCCGCTTGCGCCCCCGGTCACCAGGGCAGCGCCCGCCATCTAGCGCCCCTCCTCTGCGGTCTGCAACAGCTCCAATGCCGGAGTGCGGTCGGTCATTTCAAACTCGGTGTCCAGGATCTCGATGATGTGCTCGACGATCCGCTCGGTCAGCAGTTCGCCCTTGGCCACGGTGGCCTGGGTCGCCGACGCCAGCACACCGGTGGGCGTCGACATCGATGGGTCGATCGGCAGCACATCCCATGGCACGTTGCGGGCGGGCGCGTCGTCCACGATGCGGTCCATGCGGACCGTGTCGGGGCGCAGGTATTCGAACAACGAGGTCTCGATGACCGCGGCGTGCTCGAGCGCCAGGCCGGGGAAGCCGTCCGGGAACAGCGCGTCCAGATCGGCGCTGGAGAAGTCGGGCATGCCGTTCTCGACGACGACGATCTTCACGCCGGGGAAGCGCCCCGACACCAGGTAGGCGGGTTCGTACACGAAGTTCGCGTTCTCGAAGTGCCAGCTGTACAGCACGATCCGGCGAAATCCGGTGCGGATCAATTCCTCCAGCAGGTCCTCCAATACGGCGATGAACGTCGTCGCGCGCAGCGAAAGGGTGCCGGGAAACTGCTGGCCGCCACCGCTGGCCGGGCGTGAGCGGTACCCAAGCCGCATCGGCGGACCCACGATGAAGGGACGCCGGGCCGCGGCCATGCGCAGCAGTGCCTGGGGGACCACCCAGTCGGCGCTCACGGGGAGGTGCGGACCGTGTTGTTCGGTCGCACCGATGGCGATCACAACCGGGGCGTCCTCCGCGGCGGCCGCCGCGATCTCGGGCCAGGTCATCCACTCGTACTCGACGGTGCCAGCGCCGAGCGCCGGGCTCATCAGGTCGTCACTCACAGCTGCCTCCATGGTTTTTATCAGCCAAATCGATACTGCATCGATTTGCAAGTCCCGCCGCCAGACAATTGTTACTACGTTGAACCGCTTACGTCCAATTCGATACGTCATCGATACGGGCATTTATCGTGGACGAAACGTGCGGCCCATACGTTCGGTGCTGTCCAACGATCCGACCCTGTGCCTCTGGAGGCGCCCAGCGTGCGCATGTACTTCTGCACCGATATCCACGGGAGCGAGCGATGCTGGAAGAAGTTCCTCGCCACCCCCAAGCACTACGAGTGCGACACGATCGTGATCGGTGGCGACATCACGGGGAAGCTCATCGTGCCCGTGATCGAGACAAAGCGCGGCAAGTACAAGGCCCGCTTCGCGGGGATCGAGCGCAAGGTCAGTTCGGGTTCACAGCTCGACAGCCTGCTCGCCATGATCGCCGACGCAGGCGAGTACGCGTGGCTCACCACCCCAGATGAATTCGAATCCCATGCCGGTGACCAGGACAGGATCGACGACCTGTTCCGCGCGCTGATCCTCAAGCGTGTCGAGCGCTGGATCGACATGGCCGAGGATCGCCTCGGCGGAACGGGTGTGCGGGTGCTGATCAGCGGCGCCAACGACGACTACTTCGACGTCGACGACATGCTCGGCCGCTCGAGTGTGATCGAGGACCCGAACGGCACGGTGATCGAGCTCGACGACGGCTTCCAGATGATGGGCATGGGGTACGGCAACATCACGCCGTGGGCGTGCCCTCGCGACGTGTCCGAGGAGGATCTGGGCCGCCGGATCGACGAGGTGATGACCAAGGTCACCGACCCCGGCAAGACGATCATGAGCCTGCACGTACCGCCGTACTCCTCTGGGCTGGATTACGCGCCCAAGCTCGATGAGGACCTGCGCGCCGTCGTCACGTCCGGTGGCCCCCAGATGGTGCCGGTCGGCAGCACCGCGACCCGCGACGCCATCGTCACCTATCAGCCGCTGCTCGGCCTGCACGGGCACATCCATGAATCCCGGGGCGTCCGTGAGCTGGCCGGGGTGCCGATCGGCAACCCTGGCAGTGAGTACAGCGAGGGAATCCTGGGCGGCCTGCTCATTGATCTCGACAAGCGACATGGCGTCGTCAACACGAGCCTGGTAAGGGGCTGATCGAATGACTGCTGTACCGACCGTGACCTCTGGGGTGCCAACCACGCCCGGGGTCTTCACCAGGGCCAGCTCGGGGCTGGTCCGCCAGGTCCGCACCGACGACGTGATGTTCTACGGGTGGCAACAGATCGCCCTCGGCTACATCATCTTCATCGTCGCGGCCTGGCAGTTCTACCCTGGCGCGTCGATGGAGCTGGCCACCCTGATCGCCACCGTGGCCGGGCTGTTCATCGCCGGGTGCTACGGGCTGCTGAGCATGGTCTACCCGCGTTCCGGTGGTGATTACGTGTTCATGTCGAGGATCCTGCATCCGGTCGCCGGGATCGTGTTGAGCATGTCGCTGATCTTCTGGCAGCTCTTCTACACCGGGGTCAACGGGGCATTCCTGTCCAAGTTCGGGATCGCGCCGATGCTCAGCTCGCTGGGCGTCCAGCAACACAACGCGGCCCTGATAAGCGCGGGCAACTGGTTCGCGGGCAAGTGGGGATTGTTCCTCGGCGGCTTGCTGGTGATCGGTTTCTTCTCGATCGTGCAGTACCGCGGCGCCGCGCTCTACTTCAAGGTCCAGCGGTGGGCCAGTTACCTCACGGCCGCCAGCCTGGTCGTCACGTTCATCACCCTCGCGCTGGCTGCGACCGGCGTGCTCGACTTCCACCACAACTTCGACGCCGCGGCGGGGGCGGGCGCGTACGACAAGGTCATCGCGGCGGCGGGCGACACGGCGCACCGGTTCAGCCTGTCGCAGACCGCGTTCTTCGCGGCGTGGCCGGCGTTCTCGCTGTGGTTCGCGGTGCTCTCGGTGAGCTTCGGCGGCGAGGTGAAGGACGGTCAGCGCAGTCAGCTGCGGGGCATGACGCTCGCCATCGTCACGATGGGCGGGGCGATGATGCTGCTGATGTTCCTGTACCGGATGGCGTTCGGCAGTTCGTTCA
>JAOPUT010000120.1 GCA_025963385.1 Mycobacterium sp. | reverse complement strand
GCGTGCCGCGGTGCTCGAGCGTCTCGCAGCGCGTTCGCGAGCCTGCTGCATCTGGCGCTTCTCGCGCTTCAGCAGTTGCTCGGCGTTGCGAACGTCGGATTCCGCACCTCGCCGCGCCGCGTCGACGGCATCTTCGTACTCGGTGAAACTTCCTCCGTAGTAGACGATTTCGTCTCGATGAAGCTCGGCAATGCGGTCCATTTCGTCGAGTAGTCCACGGTCGTGGCTGACCACGAGCAACGTGCCTGCGAGGTCGTCCAGCGCGGTGTGGAGCCGTTGCCTGGCGTCGACGTCGAGGTTGTTGGTCGGCTCGTCGAGCAGGAGCACGTCCGGGGCCCTCAGCAGTTGTGCGGCAAGGCCGACGGAGACCACCTCACCACCGCTGAGCGAGCGCAGTGGGCGATCCAACCCGATCCCGGAGAGGCCTAGGCGGTCGAGGTGAGCGCGCAGCCGCTCCTCGACGTCCCAGTCGTCACCGATGGCGGCGAACACCGCCTCGGAGGCGTCACCTGCCGCCAGGGCGTCGAGGGCGGCGATGATCGGCGCCACGCCGAGCACGTCGGCGACGGTGCGATGGGTCGCCAACGGCAACGTCTGCGGAAGGTAGCCGACGGTGCCGTTCACGAGGACGTGGCCTGCACTCGGCGCGAATTCACCCGCGATGAGCTTGAGCAGTGTGCTCTTGCCTGCGCCGTTGGGGGCGACGAGACCGGTGCGGCCGGAGGGGACGGTGAAGGACAGGTCGACGAACAGCGGGGTGTCGTCGGGCCATCCGAAGGACAGGTGGGAAGCGATGACGGAGACGTCGGACATGCGAGAGATCTCTCGGTGAGTCCGCGGCAGCGAGGCCACGGCATGACGGGGACGGACGTATGTCTCCGGCTATCCGGAGATGTCGTCACCCAGCATGTCTTCGGCCCACCTCTCGTCGATCGACGTGTCGCCCACCATGTTAACGACGTCGGTCAACTCAAATAGTTGCGCAGCATCTCGGTGGCCGCGGTGATCTGCGTGACGTCGACCCGTTCGTCGACGCGGTGGGCCATGTTCGGGTCACCGGGTCCGTAGTTCACGGCGGGGATGCCGAGCGCGGCGAAACGCGCGACGTCGGTCCAGCCGAACTTGGCGCGCACCTGCCCTCCCGCAGCCTCAACCAGCGCGGCGGCCGCCGGCTTCGTCAGACCGGGCAGGGCTCCAGCGGCGGCGTCGGTCCGCTCGACCTCGACGTCCAAACCGTCGAGCACCTCGTGCACGTGCGCGACGGCCTGCTCGACGCTGCGGTCGGGGGCGAACCGGAAGTTCACCGTGACCGATGCGGCGTCGGGGATGACGTTGCCCGCGATGCCACCGTCGATCCGTACCGCGGACAGCCCTTCGCGGTAGGTGCAGCCGTCGATGTCGACGTTGCGCGGGCGGTAGGACGACAAGCGGTCGAGCACCGCACCGAGCTTGTGAATGGCGTTGTCGCCCAGCCATGATCGCGCGGAGTGGGCCCTGGTGCCCGCCGCTCGCACGACGACGCGGATGGTGCCCTGGCAGCCTGCCTCGATGTAGCCCCCCGAGGGTTCGCCGAGTATCGCGACGTCCGCCTGTAGCCAGTCGGGGAGCTCGCGCTCGATGCGGCCGAGGCCGTTGGCGCTGGACTCGATCTCCTCGCAGTCGTACATCACCAGCGTGATGTCGTGCGACGGCTGGGCGATGGTCGCGGCCAGGTGTAGGAAGACCGCGTCTCCGGACTTCATGTCCGAGGTACCGCAGCCGAACAGCTCATCGCCGACGCGGCGGCTCGGCACGTTGTCTGCCGCCGGGACGGTGTCGAGGTGGCCGGCGAGCAACACGCGCGACGGGCGGCCGAAGTCGGTGCGGGCCAGCACGGCGTCACCGTTGCGGACGACCTCGTAGCCGCTCGCCTGCGCGCGCAGGGCGGCCTCGACCTCGTCGGCGATGCGCCGCTCGTGCCGCGACTCGCTGGGAATGTCCACCAGTGCTGCGGTCAGCTCGATCGGATCGGCGTGTAGGTCCAGCACGGGTCACCACGTTAGCGGCAATCGAATCAACATCGGAATAGACAGACCAGTCTGTCTAGTTGTAGGCTCACGAAACAGATAGACAGAACGGTCTAATGAATCCTCGAGGAGTGACATGTCGACACCATCCGAAACAGACACGCAGGTCGCGCTGGTCACCGGGGCGACGTCGGGAATCGGGCGTGCGGTCGCACTCGACCTGGCTCGCGACGGCTTCACCGTCATCGTGCACGGACGCGACGCATCCCGCGGCGCCAAGACCGTCCAGGAAATCGAGTCCGAGGGAGGCCACGCCCGGTTCATCGCGGCCGATCTAGGCGACGCTGCCGCGGTCGCGACGCTGGCCGAACAGGCGGGCGAGGTCGAGGTGCTCGTCAACAACGGCGGATTCTCCTGGTTCGGCCCATCGGCCGACCTGGACACCGCAACATTCGACGAACTGTTCGCGAGCAACGTGCGAGCTGCATACCAACTAGTCGCCGCGCTGGCTCCCGGGATGGCCGCGCGTGGACACGGCAGCATCGTGAGCGTCGACAGCATGGCGGGGCACATCGGCCTCGCCGGTGGCGCCGCCTATGGCGCGACGAAGGCCGCCCTGACGGCGATGACGCGGGCCTGGGCGGCCGAGTTCAGCCCGTCCGGCGTTCGGGTCAACACCGTCGCCCCAGGCCCGGTCTTCACCGACGAATCCAAGCGAGACCTCATCGAGAACCTCGCCAGCACCACGCTCGTCAACCGGGGCGCCCAGCCCGAGGAGATCTCGGGCGTGATCGCGTTTCTCGCCTCCCCGAGGGCGAGCTACATCACGGGCGCCGTCATCCCCGTCGACGGCGGCCGGACGGCGGTGTGACGCTAATGACCGAAACGTATGATCCCAGTCCGAATGATGTCGTGCGCGAACAGGTTTCGCTCTACGAAGCCAGCGACGGTCGCGAGGGCGGCACGTTGGAGGGCAAGCCCGTGGTCATCCTGACGACCGTCGGCGCGAAGACGGGCAGCATCCGCAAGAATCCGGTCATGCGGATCAAGGAGGGCGACGTCTACGTGGCGGTGGCGTCCAACGCGGGCGCCGCGTCCCACCCCGCGTGGTACCGCAACGTCGTCGCCCATCCCGACCTGTCGCTTCAGGACGGCCCCCACGTGTACCGGGTGCGTGCCCGCGAGGTCCACGGCGAGGAAAAGGCACGCTGGTGGCGGGTGGCCGAACGCGACTGGCCACACTTCCCCGAATACCGCGCGAGGGCGGGCGACCGGGAGATCCCGGTCTTGCTTCTCGAACCCGCGTCCGCTGAGGAAGAGTGAGGCCATGACCACCTCGACCGAGCAGAAGGACGTGCGCCGAACGGCCCGCGAGCGCCTGCTCGATGCCGCGAACGAACTCTTCTACAGGGAGGGGACGCAGACGGTCGGGATCGACCGGATCATCGAGCACGCAGGGGTGGCAAAGGCGTCGCTGTACAACACCTTTGGCAGCAAGGAGGAGTTGGTGCGGGCCTACCTCGAGTCACGCCACGCGCGCACGACCGAACGACTCGGTGCCGCCGTCGAGGCGCACACCGACCCCGTCGAGCGCTTGCTCGCGGTCTTCGACGCCCAGGGGACGATGTTCGCTTCGCCCAGCTTCAACGGATGTGCCTTCATCTCGGCGAGCGCCGAAGCACCTCCGGGCGGATCGATCGAACGGGCCGCCGACGACTACCGGGGCGACATCCGCGGGCTGTTCACCCGGCTCGCGCGGGACGCAGGCGCACCCGACCCTGCCGCCCTCGCGCACCAGCTTCACCTGATCTACGACGGGGCCGGGATCAGCGCCCGGATGGACCGCGATCCGTCCGCCGCGATCGCCGCACGCACTGCCGCAGCGGCGTTGCTCGCCACCGAACTGACTTCCGCCGGCTGATTTCCAGTAGCGTTTGACGACGTGACTTCCGCATCAGGCGTCGGCGTGGCCACCATCGCGGCCGACGGAACGATTCTCGACACGTGGTTCCCGGAGCCGGAGCTGGCAGGAGACGGGCCATCCGGCACCAACCGGCTGTCGGTGGCCGAGGTCACCGAGGACCTCGCCGCACTCACCGGCCGCGACGACGAACGCGACGTCGAGACCGTCATCGTCCGCACGACGATCGCCTCGCTCGACGACAAGCCCACCGACGCCTTCGACGCGTACCTGCGACTGCATCTGCTGTCGCATCGGTTGATCGCGCCGCACGGCGCCAACATGGACGGCGTCTTCGGTGTGCTGGCCAACGTGGTGTGGACGAACTACGGACCGTGCGCGGTCGACGGGTTCGAGCTGACCAGGGCGCGGCTGCGTCGCCGCGGGCCGGTCACCGTGTACGGCATCGACAAGTTCCCGCGCATGGTCGACTACGTGGTGCCTGCCGGGGTTCGGATCGCCGACGCCGACCGCGTTCGGCTCGGTGCGCACCTAGCCGCGGGCACGACCGTGATGCACGAGGGTTTCGTGAACTTCAACGCGGGCACGCTCGGCACGTCGATGGTCGAGGGCCGGATCTCGGCGGGCGTCGTGGTCGACGACGGCTCCGACGTCGGCGGTGGCGCATCGATCATGGGCACCCTCTCCGGCGGCGGCAAGGAAGTCATCTCGATCGGCAAGCGGTGCCTGCTCGGCGCCAACTCCGGTGTCGGCATCTCCCTCGGTGACGACTGCGTCGTCGAGGCGGGCCTGTACGTGACGGGCGGCACCAAGGTGACCACGTCGGATGGTCAGACCGTCAAGGCGCGGGACCTGTCCGGCGCGAACAACCTTCTGTTCCGGCGCAATTCAGTGTCAGGGGCGGTCGAGGTGGTGTCGCGCGACGGCATGGGCATCACGCTGAACGAAGCGCTGCACGCGAACTGACGGCTACGGGCACCGCGACACCCGCATCATCGCGACGCCGTGCGCGGGAACCGTCTGCCCGACGTCGCCCTGCGTGGTGCTGTCGGTGTGCTCCCAGAGATCGCGGACGGTGTAGCAGTCCGAACCCGACAGTCCGATCGCATGGGTGTCGGTCTTGATCGCCAGCGGCGACGGTCCGGTATTGAACAACGCCACGGCGACGGATCCGTCGGCCAACGGCTTGACGATGACGCGCGGATCGTCGAGCAGCGGAAGACCTTGCAGCACCAGCCGATCCTGGTCGACCGCGATCACCTCGCGATTGGTCAGGATCGCCCGGGTCTGGTCGTCCATCGACCGCACGTCGTTGCCGGCCAGGAGCGGCGCCGCCAGCATCGCCCACAGCGAGAAGTGCGCGCGCTGTTCGGTATCGGTCAGATCGGGGCGTTGCGGCCCGAGCGACATCGTCGGGTGATTCTGGGCGAATTCGGACCATCCGATGCCGACCACCAGCATGTCGGGATCGTTGACGTGCTTGGGTCCGTCATGCGGTGCGTCGGGCCCCGCAGCAGTGAAGGCCTGGCTGACACCGGCCACACCCTCTGCCCACAAACCGTCGTCGCCCCACGCGGGCACCAGATCCATCGCGTCGCGACTGACGTCGGCGATGTGTGACCAGTCGTACTCGGACCCTGCGTCGGGATCACCTGAACTGTTGGGGTTGATGCTGTAAACGATGTGACGGCCGCTGGCGCGCAAGGCATCCCGCATTGCCGCGAAGTACTTCACCTGTTCGGTGTGGCCTGCGTCGAGCCTGCACCAGTCGTACTTGAGGTAGTCGACGCCCCAGGCTGCGAAGGTGCGTGCATCGGCCTGTTCGTGGCCTGCCCCACCGATGCGCGGATCCTGACCGCACCCCTGGTTGAACGGGC
>JAOPUT010000115.1 GCA_025963385.1 Mycobacterium sp. | reverse complement strand
GTGTGGACATACCGCCGCGGGCGAGGCGTGGACGTACACCACACCGGTGGCCGTGTCGGCGAACTGGTTCGACGCACGCATCATCTGCTCCTTCGGCTCCAAAAGGGACGTCTTCCCCGACGACCTGGTGTGTGCCAAAAGATGCAGCTGTTTCGTGCGTGTCTATTGTGCCTTGTGGGACCAGTGTTGCGCTAGTGTGCCCCGAATTCTCTCAGTACTCCATCAGACAGAGTCGGCCACAGCTGATGGACCCAGTCCCCGAAGTCCCGGTCGGTGAGCACCACCAAGGCCAGGTCAGCGACCGGATCGGCCCAGATGAACGTGCCCGATTGGCCGAAGTGACCGAACGTGCGACCGCTGTTGTGTGAGCCCGTCCAGTGGGGTGACTTACCGTCGCGAATCTCGAAGCCCAGGCCCCAGTCGTTCGGCCGCTGCGTTCCGTAGCCCGGCAGCACCCCCGACAGGCCGGGGAACTGCACCGAGATCGCGTCGGCGTGCATCTGCGGCGAGACCAGCGCCGGTCGCAGCAGATCGGCGGCGAACAGCGCGAGGTCCGCCACCGACGACTCGGCGCCGAACCCGGCGGCCGCCGCGCCGCCGGCCAGCGACGACCCGCCCATGCCAAGGGGTTCGAAGACGGCCTCGGCCAGGTACCGGTCGAACGGGATCTCCGACGCCTGCTCGATGACGCCCGCCAGAACGCCGAACCCCACGTTCGAGTAGACCCGCCGTTTGCCAGGCTCCGCGATGACGTCGGACGACTGCATCGACAGACCGGACGTGTGGGCGAGCAGATGGCGCACCGTCGAACCCGGCGGTCCGGCCGGGGTGTCGAGTTCGACGACACCCTCCTCGATGGCGACCTGGGCCGCGCGGGCGACAAGTGGCTTGGTCACCGAGGCGAGCCCGAACCTGCGACCGGTGTCGCCGAACGTCGCGAGGATCCCCGATGGCCCAACCACCGCGGCGGCCACATTCGGGACGGGCCAGTCGGCGACGGCTTCGAGAGCGGACATGCCGCAGCAGCCTAGTGGGCCACCAGGCGCTGCCAGGCCGCCGCCACGTGTCGTGCATCGGTGCCGCAGCAGCCTCCGAACACGGTCGCCGCGGGCAATCGGTCACGCAGTGCGGCCACGCCGGCACCGAACTCGTCGGGATCCCCCTCGTCGAGCTCCTCCGCCTCGTCCAACTCGGCATGGCTGCGGGCCGAGGCATTGGGTCGCAGACCGACCACCCGCCGGAGCCACGGACCGTCGACGTCGAAGGCCGTCGCGAGATGGCTCGGGTGCGCACAGTTGACCATGTAGTAGGCCGCGCTCCCGTCCGTCGCGGCGTCCACCTGCTCGACCGCGTCGTGGAGCGACTGCCCGGTGGCGAGCCGTCCGTCGGTCTCCACGGTGAAGGAGATCGCCGCCGGAATGCCCGCCGCAGCCGCGGCGCGCACGATGCCGATCGCCTCGGCGGTGTTGGTCATCGTGAGGGCGGTGACCATGTCCGCCGACGTCGTAGCGAACGTGGCGATCTGGACCGCGTGATAGCGCTGGGCCTCGTCGGACGTCATCGCGATGCCGGGGTCGTAGCCGTCGCCACGCGGGCCCACGCAACCGCTGACCACCGCGGTGATGCCCTCGGCGGCCGCCGCTGCCCGCACCTCCTCGGCGAGCTCGATCGTCGCCCGGTTGACCGCGTCGAGCTGGTCGGACGAGAAGCCAAGCCGGGCAGCCCAATCGGGATTGGCACGCCAGCTGGCCGATTCCACGACCAAGCCCGCGCCGTGCTGCCGGGCGATGTCGAGATATTCCGCGTAGTAGCCGCGCAGGACCTCGCGCGAGTCGGCGTCCTCGAGCAGCGGGAAGGCCGCGAAGCACGGCAGCTCGATGCCGTGGTGGAACACCAGATCGGTCTCCAGTCCCCCGTCGGTGACGAACATCTGGTCACCGGCGAGTTGGGGTAGGTTCTTCGACGCGCGCACCCGGGTCAGCCGATGCCGAGGCGCCGCGCGTTCGCGAACGCCATCTGTGCGCCCTGTTGGTCGCCGCGCCGCCGTCGCAGCTCACCGAGCCGGAAGAATCCCGCACCAGCGGCCAGTCCGTGAACGCCATCCAAAGACGAACTCTCGGTGAGCAATTCGTGCTCCGACACCGCCCGGTAGACATGCAGGACGCGGTGGTAGAGCGTGGCGTCGTGCGAGGCGCACCAGCGTGCCATGGAGTCCGTCCACTCACGCACGCGTGGCGGGTCGTCCAGTGTGCGACCCGCGTACATCAGCAGCCCGTAGAAGTCACCGGCCCACTCCAGTGGGACCTCGCCCGACTCCACCGCGGGGATCGCCCGCTCGACGAGTAGGTAGCCGTCGACGTTCCGGCCGCCCTCGAACGCGTCCAGCGCCTCGACGAGGGACACCAGTGGCGCCAGTGCTCCGTCGTCAAGGTTCGCGCACACCTTCCGGGCGGCGGCCGCCTTGGTGGCGAGTTCGCCTGCGGCACGGGCACGCACCGCGACCGCCGCGTCGAGGTAGGCGAGGTAGCCGTTGGTCGCACCGACCGGCGAGCCCGCGAGCAGGCGACGGGCGCGGTCCATCCACCCTTGGCCGACGTTGACGTCGCCGCGCGTGAGCCATTGCAGCGCGATGTCCAACGCCTTCATCGATGCCGCCGCGGGGTCGGTGCGCACCATCCGGCCGTACACCCGCTCCGAGAGACGGACCGCCTCGTTGGCGTGCCCGAGTCGCCACGCTGCGGTCGCGAAGGCCTCGGCGTCGTCCGTTGCCATCGGACCCACGCCGTCGGCGCGGACGAACGCGACGTAGCTCGCACTCCAGTCCCGCCGCTGGTACGCGTTCCTGGCGTCGGCGAGATGATCGGTCAACAGATCCATGGTCAACTCCTTGACCCGACCATCACACCAGCTCGAGGGACCTCTTCGCCAGACCCATCCGGAAGCCGTCGATGATCCCGGGGATCACTGCCTGAGACCCCCACCTCGGCCGCTAGGTTGTACTCCATGAGTCAGACGGTGCGTGGTGTCATTTCTCGGTCCAAGAAGCAGCCTGTCGAGCTGGTCGACATCGTCATCCCGGATCCCGGGCCCGGCGAGGTCGTGGTCGACGTCATCGCGTGCGGGGTGTGCCACACCGACCTGACCTACCGCGAGGGCGGCATCAACGACGAGTACCCGTTCCTGCTCGGCCACGAGGCCGCAGGCACCGTCGAGTCGATCGGCGAGGGCGTCACGAACGTCGAGGTCGGCGACTTCGTCATCCTCAACTGGCGCGCGGTCTGCGGTCGGTGCCGGGCCTGCAAGCGCGGCCGCCCGTGGTACTGCTTCGACACCCACAACGCCGCCCAGAAGATGACCCTGACCGACGGCACCGAGCTGACGCCCGCGCTGGGCATCGGCGCGTTCGCCGACAAGACCCTGGTTCACGAAGGCCAGTGCACCAAGGTCGATCCCGAAGCCGATCCGGCCGTGGCGGGTCTGCTCGGCTGTGGCGTGATGGCGGGCATCGGCGCGGCGATCAACACCGGCAACGTCGAACGAAACGACACCGTCGCGGTCATCGGCTGCGGCGGGGTCGGTGACGCCGCCATCGCTGGCGCCGCGCTCGTAGGAGCCAAGCAGATCATCGCCGTCGACATGGACGACCAGAAACTCCACTGGGCGCGCGAATTCGGCGCCACGCACACCGTCAACGCCAAGGAGTTCGACGTCGTCGAAACCATCCAGGACCTCACCGACGGCAACGGCGTCGACGTCGTCATCGACGCGGTCGGGCGCCCGGAGACCTGGAAGCAGGCGTTCTACGCCCGCGATCTCGCAGGCACGGTCGTCCTGGTCGGCGTCCCCACCCCCGACATGACACTGGAGATGCCGCTAGTGGACTTCTTCTCCCGCGGCGGCTCGCTGAAGTCCTCCTGGTATGGCGACTGCCTGCCCGAGCGCGACTTCCCCACCCTGATCAGCCTTTACCGCCAAGGCCGCCTGCCGCTGGAGAAGTTCGTCTCCGAACGCATCGGCCTGGACGGTATCGAGGACGCCTTCCACAAGATGCACGCCGGTGAGGTCCTGCGCTCGGTGGTGATCCTCTGATGAGTGCCGCCACCAACATTCAGCGCCTGGTCACCAGCGGCACCTTCGAACTCGACGGCGGCAGCTGGGACGTCGACAACAACATCTGGATCGTCGGCGACGAGAACGACGTCGTGGTGTTCGACGCCGCCCACACCGCGGCGCCCATCGTCGAGGCCGTCGCGGGCCGCAACGTGGTCGCCGTCGTGTGCACGCACGGCCACAACGACCACGTCACCGTCGCCCCCGAACTCGGGAGGACCCTCGACGCGCCGGTCCTGTTGCATCCCGCCGACGACGTGCTGTGGCGAATGACCCACCCCGACGACGACTTCCGCGCCGTCGACGACGGACTGGTGCTCAAGGCGGGCGACGTGGAACTGCGTGCGCTGCACACCCCGGGCCATTCGCCGGGCTCGGTGTGCTGGTATGCCCCCGACCTTGGCGCGGTGTTCAGCGGTGACACACTGTTCAGCGGCGGCCCTGGCGCGACGGGACGGTCCTACTCCGACTTTCCGACCATCCTCGAGTCCATCTCCGGGCGTCTCGGCACGCTCCCCGGTCCGACGGTGGTCTACACCGGCCACGGCGACACCACCACCATCGGCGACGAAATCGTCAACTACGACGACTGGGTCGCCAGGGGCCACTAGCGCCCGTCGAGCACGCGCTTCTTCTCGGCTTCGTACTCCTCCTGCGTGAGTGCGCCCGAATCACGCAGCCGAGCAAGCGTATTGAGCGTCTGCACGCGGATGCCCTCATCGGACGGGGTGAAGCTGCCCGTGGGTTGACCGAACTGCGTCGGCACCACGGTCGGGGTCCAGTTCGGTGTCGGGGTCGGCGTCGGCGAGGGAACGAAATCGCTGCGCCTGCTCCGGGACGCCCAGATCCTCGCGATGACCAGGTCGACGACGCCGAACCCGAAGAGCGCCGCCATGATCCATGGCAGTTTCCCGTAGCCGCTGTCGTGACCGAAGGCGACCGTGGGGTTGAGGTAGGCACTGACGTTGCCGCTGAGTTCGACGTCGTAGTCGCCATCGGCGGGCACCTGCAGGTAGCCGATGCGGACCCGGGCGTCGTTGTTCACCGTCGTCGTGCTGCCGTAGTCCTCGGTCAGCTGCAGATCGCTGCCTCCCGGCCCGCTGATGCGGTAGCTCAGAGGCGGCACGGGCAGGCTGTTGCCGCTGCCTCCCACCAGGACGGTGTGGAACGTGACGGTGGCCTCGCCCGCGGGCAGATGCAAGGTCCTGGTACCGGGGATGGGCACTTCACCGTAGGTGGCGTAATCGCTCGAGAAGACTCCGGCCAACATCGTGACGGCGAACCCGATGGCGGCGGCCACCATCGTGAACACGGCGACGAAGGTCAGGATCCGGGGCGCCGTCCTGCTCTTCATGAACCGCAGTCTGTCACGTCAACGCTCGTGACGGACTACCGTTTGCGTATGCCCGAATCGAGTGTCGTGGTGCGGCCGGAGCCCATGGACAGCGGCTCCTATACCGCCGCTTCGCGGTTGCAGGCAGCCGGATTGCGGCGGGCGATAACGCTTTTCGAAAAGGCTGCCGAGGTGGTTCCGCTGCCGAGGTCCCCGCGCCCCGTGGTGATCGCGGACTACGGCGCCGCCACCGGACACAATTCACTTCTTCCCATCGGGGCGGCGATCTCCGTGGTACGCAGGCGGACCCGGCCCGAGCACTCCGTCCTGGTGACCCACACCGACGTGCCCGAGAACGACTTCACCGCACTGTTCCAGACCCTGAGCGACGATCCCGACACCTACCTCAAGAAGGACCACGCATCGTTCGCGTCCGCGGTCGGGCGGTCCTACTACTCGCAGATCGTGCCGTCCAACAGCGTCAACCTGGCCTGGTCGGCCTGGTCGATCCAGTGGCTGGGACGCACCCCGATGCCGGTCCCCGATCACGTCGTGGTGGCCCACAGCAACGACGAGGAGGTCCGCACCGCCTATGCCAGGCAGGCCGCGCGGGACTGGCACGAGTTCGTCGCGTTCCGAGGTCGTGAGCTGAGCCCGGGAGGACGGCTGGTCGTCATGACCATGGCTCTCGGCGAGGACGGCGACTTCGGTTACCGCCCTCTGCTGAACGCCATCGCCGAGACCGTGACCGACCTGGTGGCCAGGGGTCTGCTGACAGAGGACGAACAGCGGCAGATGACGATCCCGATCGTCGGCCGCCGCTCCGGCGACTTCCTGTCCCCCTTCGCGCCGTCGGGCACCTTCGAGAAGCTGACCGTCGAACATCTCGAGGTGTTCGACGCCGAGGACCGATTCTGGGCGCAGTACCGGATCGACAAGAAGGCCAACGCTCTCGGGGGCAGGTGGGCGGACTTCCTACGGTTCTCGACGTTCCCGACCCTGGCCGCCAGCTTGCCCGCCGAGCGGCGCGCGGGATTCCTCGACGAGCTCGCCGACGGCGTCGCACAGCGGTTGACCGCCGAGCCGGCCGAGGTGCGAATTCCCTTGGCGCTGATCGTCATCGAGAAGAAGCAGCGCGCGCACCACTGATGATCGGCCCGCGGGTCAGCCACTGCATCGGGGCCTGCCCGGTCATTCCCGCGCCGGGCCGGCTACCGCGTGCTCTCCGGCACCCGCAGAGGTCATTGCCATCCGCCGGTCGGCGGAGGACCATGAAGACCGACGGCAGCGCCGTCGGGACGCTGCCCCGTCCAAAGGAGGCAGATCGTGCACGCGCGAACAACCACCATAGAAGCGACGCCCTCATCCATCGACGCAGGGGTCGCATACGTCCGCGAGACGGTGATGCCGTTGCTCGACGGACTTGATGGCTACATCGGCCTATCCCTCTTGGCCGACCGATCCTCTGGCCACTGCATCACCACCAGCGCATGGGAATCCGAGGATGCGATGCGGGCAAGCGCAGCGGCGGTCCAGGACGTCCGCAATCGCGCCGCGGAGGCCTTCGGTGGAGGAGCCCCCACCATCGAGGAGTGGCAAATCGCGGTGCTGCACCGCGAACGCGAGGCGGGTGAGGGTGCTTGCGTCCGCGTGACGTGGGCCGACGTCGACCCGGCTCAGATCGACGCAGGCATCGAAGTCTACAAGTCGATGCTGTCGTCGATGCAGGACTTCGAAGGGATGTGCAGCGCAAGCCTATTGGTCAACAGGGCCTCCGGCCACGGAGTGTCGTCGATCGCGTTCGAGAGCGCCGACGCGCTGGAATACAACCGCGCCAACTTGGAACGGCTCAGAGGTTCCGGGTCCGACGAGGCTGGAGCGCAGATCCTCGAGGAGCGTGACTTCGACTTGATGATCGCGCACCTGCGAGTGCCCGAGATGGCCTGAGGTCAGGGCGCCATCTCGTAGGCGCCGTCGTAGGCCTTCACCCGCTCCCACACCCGACCGAACCGCTCGGCGTCGGCCACCGGTTTGCGGATCGCTGCGAGTGCCCAGTCCTGCTGCAACTGAGTCGACGACGGCTTGCCCTGCAGCGCAACGGCATACGTATTGAAGTCGTTGATCTGGAAGCCGAAGATCTGGTCGACGATGTCGTCGTCGAGGCCGGTGAGCGCGGCCTGCTCGAGGATCAGCTGGCCGTACACGATCAGCGAGAACAGGTGCCCTACGTTCAGCAGGAAGTCGAGGTCCTTGGCTTGGTCGGCGTCGGGCGCGGCCGTCAGCAGCAGCTCCCGAAACGCCTGGGCCTGTTCGTAGAACACGCCGACGTTGGGCACGTGCGCATGCCGCTCGTAGATCGGCGTCCAGTCCGCGAACTGAATCTGGCCTGCGCCGCGGGTCGGTCCCTGATTCCAGAAGAAGGTGTCGTCGGCGGCGTCGTTGCGCGTCGGAATCTCGGGATACTCCTTGGGATTGAGCATGTAGTTCGGCATGAACTTGAGCACCAGCCCGACGTTGACGTGCACCGTGCCCTCCAAGCGGGGTAGGCAGCCGATCAACTGGGCCACCTCGCGGAACATGGTGTTCTTCTCGTATCCCTTGGCCGCCACCACGTCGTGGAGGGCGCGCATCACGGTCTCGCCCTCCATGGTGACCTTGGCCTTGGTCATCGGGTTGAACAGTAGGTAGCGCCGATCCTCCAGGCTCGCGCTGCGGAAGTAGTCGATGGCCCGCCTGCTGAACGCCTTCATGGCGATCATCCGCGAGTAGGCGTCGACGAAGTTGGCCCGCACGTGGCTGAAGTCGGTGACCGGGTTGCCGTAGAGGATGCGGTTCTGCGCGTGGGTGATCGCCTCGTAGAACGCGTGCTCGGTCATGCCGATGGACGACGAACAGAGGTTGAACTTGCCGACGTTGACCGTATTCAGTGCCGCCGCAAAGGCTTCCACGCCGGTGTGCAGGATGTCCTCGGCCCGCACCGGGTAGTTCTCCAGGCGGAACGTGCTGACGTAGATCTGCATGTGGACGACGTTGTCGATGAGGTGGTAGTTCTCGTGCCTGCAATCGGCGACGAAGAAGACGTAACCTTGCCCGGCGTCCGCCTCACTGACGTCGCCGCGCCTGCCGAACACCGACACCAGGCTCGCTACGTTGCCATTGCCGATGTAGTACTTCTCCCCCGACGCCCGGTAGAGAATGCCGTTGGCCTGGTCTTCCTCGCTGGCAGGCGTGAGCACCATGTCGGTGCTGTACACGTCGGCCCCGTGATCGCGCTCGGAGAGCCCGAACGCCATCACCTCCCCAGCCTCCAGGTCGTCGGCGGCCCTCAGCTTCGCGTCCTTGTTCTCGCTCTGCCAGACCGGTCCGAGGCCGAGGATCGTGACCTGTTCGGTGTACCAATAGGTCAGGCCGTAGAATCCGAGGATCTCGGCCAGGGCGGCGTTGCGCGCACCGTCCCAGCGCTTGTTGGGATTCGCCTTCCTATTGCTCCTCGCGTCCGCACCGGCGAACTCCGACGGCGTCAGGAACGTGGCGAACAGCTTTTCGCGCTTGACGAACTCGACGAAGTCGGCGGGCCACTGCGCCTTGAGATCGTCGTCGAGGATCCGCTTCTTGCCCTGACCTTCGAAGAAGTCGATCGTCGCGCGGAGCAGCCTGCGGGTCTCGGCGTCGAACTCCTTCGGGTCGTAGGTGTTCGGATCGAAGAGCAAACCGTCGGTCTGGCTCATGGCTGTCTCCTAGGGTGACGGGGGCTGGATGGGTGCGGGAACGAAGGGCAGACCAGGGATGGTCTGGTAGGGCAGCGTCGGGATGATCGGCTGCTGCGTCGTCGACGACGGTGGCGGCTCCGTGACGGTGACCGTCGGCGGTGGTTCGGTCGTCGTCGACGGAGGTGGCGCCTCGCTCGTCGGCGGCGGCGTCTCGGTCACGGGCGGCGGCTCGGTCACCGTCTCGGTCACGGGCGGCGGCGGCTGTTCGTAGACCGTCTGGTCCGGCGCCTGCGTCGCGGCGGGCGGCGCCTCCTGCGAGGGTTGCGGAGCCTCGGACGTGACGGGCCCCGTCGTCGAAGGGCTGGAGGTCGTCGGCGTGGTGGAGGACGTCGGCGACTCGTCCTTGCGCAGCGCGAAGAGCGCGACCCCGCCGACGGCCAGCAGTACCGCGACCGCGCCGATCGCCACCATCCCGGCGGGGCGGCGGTACCAGGGCACGGGCGCGGGGGCCGCGTCGCCTGGGTCGTCGCGATCGGCGAACGCGAGCTGCGGCCGGGGGTCGTACGGCTCGGGGTCGTACGGCTCTGGGTCCGCGGGCGCCGGCTCGGGGATGTCGTCGGCGTCGGACCATGCGAGGGCCCGGAACGTCGACGACTGTGGTGCCGCCTGGTCGACGGGCGGCAGCGGGACGGGCGCGACGGCGGCAGGCGCCACCGCGGTCGCGCCGTCGGGCACCAAGCCGCGTGCACCCGCAAGACCCCCACCGATGGCGGCGGCCAATTCCGGTTGCGGCGAGGTGATCACCGGGACCCGTAGCTGCTCCGACAGTGACGTGGCGAGGACCGGGATGCGTGCGCCGCCGCCGACGGCTGCCACGGCGACCAGGTCGTGCGGGCGAATCCCGCTGCGCTGCAACGTGTCCTGCAGGACGAGGAGAAACCCGTCGAGCGGCTCCCTGATCGCTTCGTCGAGCTCGGCGCGGGTGACCCTCACCTCGGTGGCATGCCCCGGCAGCTCGACGGCCAGTGACGTGACGGCCGACGTCGACAGCCTTTCCTTGGCTGCCCGGCACTGACCGCGCAGCCTGCTGAGGTTTCCGATCGCCGACGTGGAGGACAGATCGACCGAACCCGCGGCGGCCAGGTCGCCGACCACACGGCTCAGCAGGGCCTGGTCGATGAGGTCACCCGAGAAGTCCGGGTGCCGAACGGTGGGACCGATCGGCGCGAAACCGTTGGCGGCGTCGGCCAGGGTGATGCTGGCCCCGGTTCCTCCGATGTCGCAGACGGCGATGATCCCCCGCGTCGGCACGCCGGGGTCGTCCTGCAGTGCCGTGAGCGCCGCGACCGCGTCGGAGGTGATCTCGCGCCCCTCGACCGACCGGCGAAGCGCATCGACCGCCGACGGACGCCAGTGCGCCGGATACGTCACCCCGACCGGTTCGGTCGGCGGCCGCCCTCCGGTCAACGCGAGCAGCAGCGACCGCAACGCGTCGGCGAGGAGTGTTTCGGCCCGGTGCGACGAGCCGTCTCCGGCGACGATCGGCACCGGGTCACCGACGCGGTCCACGAAGTCGGTGATGATCAGCCCGCGCTCGGTGAGGTTCGGGTTTTCGCTGGGCACGCCGACCTCGGCGGGCCGGTGCGGATAGAGCGTCAGGACCGGCGACCGGGTCACCGCGGACCGGCCGACTGCCACCGCCCGCAAAGCGGTAGCGCCGATCGAGAGTCCTATTCCGTCTGCCACGTCATCGAATTGTGCCTTGTCCAGCAATCAGCGGTAGATCCAGAGGGGTCACCCAGCCCGGCGGGAGGCCGTTCACGGCGGGCACGGCGTTGAGTGCGCGCAGGCCGGTGGCCAGGCAGCCGGCCGCTGCGGGGTCGCGGCCCGAGCCGTCGGTGAAGCGGAACGCGGTCTCCTGGAAGATGCTCGGCGTGCCCTCGATGTCGACGCGGTAGACGTCGTTGTCGTTGCCCGACGGCCAGTCCGGTGCCGACCCCTCGCCGACGCGGTTCACGTGTTCGAGCTGAATCCGCGTCTCGCCCCGGTAGACGCCATTGATGGTGAAGCGCACAGCCGCGACGTTGCCGGGCTGAACCACCCCCTTGGCCGTCTTGACCTCGTGGTCCGTCACCCACTTGTCCCACGTCGTGGTGATCTCGTCGAGCTCGATGCCCGCGGCGTGCGCGATCATGGGAACCGTTGCGCCCCAAGCGAAGATGAGGATCTCCGGCGTTTCGAGCAGCGGGCGGTGCTCCGGCGGCTTGCCGATGCCCATCTCGAATTCGTAGTCGCCCTCGTAGTTGGTGTAGTCCAGCAACTCCGAGGCTCGGACCGTGCGGATCTCGGAGGTGAGGCCCATCAGCGTCATCGGGAACAGGTCGTTGGCGAATCCGGGGTCGATGCCGGTGGTGAAACACGACGACTGACCCGCCTCGCAGGCGTCGGTGATCGGCTGGATCCAGTTCGGCGGGTTGAGGTGCATCGCAGGCCACACCCACGGCGTCATCGACGTCGAACACACGTCGATGCCTGCCCGCAGGAAGCGCGTGATGAGTGCGATGTTGTCGTCGGCGTGCGCGGCCGTGGGGCCGTAGTGGACGACCGCGTCCGGGGCGAGCGCGATGAGCGCGTCGACGTCGTCCGTCGCGGCCAGACCGACCGGAGCGCCGAGCCCACAGATCTCGCCGACGTCGCGGCCCACCTTCTCGGGGTTGCTCACCCCGACCCCGACGAGGTCGAACGCCGGATGCTTGACGATCTCGGCGATCACCATCCTGCCGACGAAACCGGTGCCCCAGACCACGACCCGTTTGCTCATCTGCCGCCCTTCAGTCTTCGTCGACGCGTGCTCGGTATCGGCTAGAAGCAACGCTTTAGACCGCCGGGCTCGCAGTAGAGCGGGTACTGGTCGTTCGGGATGGGCAGCGGCGCGGCGAAGGCCAGCGTGAACGAGGACTTGACGATCTTGGCGCCCACCTCGTTGTCGCACGCGTTGCCGTTGCTCACCGACCGCGTTCCGGTCATCGTGACGTCGTCGAACTGGTAGGTCTCCTGGATCGGCGCCGTACTGCCGTCCGGGCACGTCAGGCCATCCTTGACATTCGTGGAGAACATCCACTTTCCGCCGGTGAGGCGGGCGTCGCCACCTGCCACCGCGGGAGAGGCCGGGGTGACGTGCAGCCGGCACGCCACCGGCAGCTCGAGGTTGTCGCGCAGGTCCCCGACCGTGGGCACGCAACTCGGGTAAATGGTCCACTGGGTGTGAATGTCGCCCTGGTCGTAGCGGTAGACGCCCTGCATCACCTGGTCCGCCTGGGCCGATCCGGCGAAGCCCAGGGCCGAGGTCGTCAGAACGGCGGCGACGGCGAGCACCCGGGCGATCGTCATGCGGTGAGTATCGCAGTGCCGTCCCCTCACGTCACGGGTTTGCCCGATGCGGGAGCGTCGTGCGAAGGGGGCGTGAGAAGGTCGGAGCATGTCTGCTCTGAACGGCAAGGTCGCCTTGATCACCGGAACGTCGGCGGGACTCGGCGCTGCGACGGCGCGCCTCTTCGCGGAGCGTGGGGCGTCGGTGTTCGGCATCGCCCGCGATGCCGAGCGGATGGCCGAGGTGTTCGCCGACGTGCCAGGAGGTCGGTTCTCGTCGGTCGACATCACCACGCCTGCCGCGTGCCGACAGGCGGTGGCCGACTGCGTCTTCGCCTTCGGCAGGCTCGACGTGCTGGTGAATGTGGCGGGCTTCCATCAGATGCGCCACACGCCGACCATGTCCGACGACGAGTGGGACCGCGATCTCGCGGTCAATCTGAACGGACCCTTCTACCTGTGCCGCGCCGCGCTACCGCATCTGCTCGAGACCGGCGGCAACATCGTCAACGTCGCCTCCATCGCCGGCGTCGAGGGCGAGGTCTACTCGGCGGGTTACTGCGCAGCCAAGCACGGACTGGTGGGGCTCACGCGTGCCCTGGCCGTCGAGTTCACCAAGGACAAGCTTCGCGTCAACGTGATCTGTCCCGGCGGCATGCCGACCGCGCAGGCCACCGAGTTCCAGGCGCCGGAAAACGCGGACTGGGACCTCATCATGCGCATCGCGTCACCCCGGGGGTTCATGGAGACCGCCGACGTCGCGAAGACCATCGCATTCCTCGCCAGCGACGACGCCGCAGCCGTCCACGGGGCGGTGTACCGCGTCGACAACGGCAAGGGAGCCGGCTGAGCAACGCGGGCAACGCGGGCGACGCGGGGCGTTCACCACGGCGATGCCCACTGCGAGTGCGCCGTGCACGCCCAGCTGCCACAATCGCGCGGTGACCGACGTAGTGAATTCAGCAGCCGCAGAAGCCTCGCATCTCCGCTCCGGATTGGACGCCGCCGACCTGCGGGTGGCGATCACCGACCACCTGAAGTACTCGATCGGCCGCCCCGCAGCAGCACTGCGCCCCGATCACTACTACCGCGCGCTGGCCCTCGCCGTGCGCGACCGCATGCAGGACAACCGGATGGCGTCGACCCAGCAGTCCCTTGATCAGGGCGCGAAGGTCACCTGCTACCTGTCCGCGGAATTCCTGATGGGCCCCCAGCTCGGGAACAACATCCTCAACCTCCAGATCGAGGACGCCGCGCGCGCCGCGTTGGACTCACTCGGCCAGAACTACGACGAGGTGCTGGCCTGCGAGCCCGAACCCGGCCTCGGCAACGGCGGTCTCGGAAGGCTCGCCGCGTGTTACCTCGACTCGCTGGCCACCCTCGAACGACCGGCGATCGGCTACGGCATCCGTTATGAGTTCGGCATCTTCAGGCAGGACTTCTCCGACGGCTGGCAGGTCGAGCTGACCGACAACTGGCTGGCCAACGGAAACCCCTGGGAGATCGCCAAACCCGATGTCAACTACCTGGTCAACTGGGGCGGTCACACGGAGCACTACATCGACGACTCCGGGTTCGACCGCATCAGGTGGGTGCCAAAGCAGGTGATCAAGGGGGTCGCCTACGACACCCCGATCCAGGGTTACGGCGTGCACACGTGCAACGTGCTGACGTTGTGGAGCGCGAGGGCCGTCGAGTCGTTCGCCCTGGACGCCTTCAACACCGGTGACTACTACAAGGCCGTCGAATCCGAGGTGACGTCCGAGACGGTCACCAAGGTGCTGTACCCCAACGACGAGCCGGAGGCGGGCAAGCGCCTGCGGCTGCTGCAGCAGTACTTCTTCGTGTCGTGTTCACTGCAGCACGTCGTGCACATCATGGACGACCTGGCCGACGTGTCACTACACGAGCTACCACAGCGATTTGCGTTGCAGCTCAACGATACTCACCCGTCGATCGGTGTCGCGGAGCTGATGCGAATCCTCGTCGACGAACGTCGCCTCGGCTGGGAGGAAGCGTGGGCGATCACGGTGGCGACCTTCGGCTACACCAACCACACGCTGCTCCCGGAAGCGCTGGAGAAGTGGCCGT
>JAOPUT010000096.1 GCA_025963385.1 Mycobacterium sp. | reverse complement strand
CCCATCTGGTCCATGTGCACGAAAGGATCAAGCAGCGCATGTGGCACCCCGGCAAAAGCCCGGTGGACGGGAAAGCCTTCGCCTTCAAGTCCAGTCGGCGCCGTGGTCACGCTCAGCACCGGACGCTCACGAGCGTCGCGCGGAGGCCCGTCTAGCCGGGGCAACTGCGAATAGTCGGCCGTAACAGCAGGCATGATCAACTCTCCGTCAGGTCAGCGGTTCATGGCGATTCCGGCGCGAACGCCCTTTCGACGCGTTCGCCGAGATCCTTTCGGCGTTGCACCAATATTCCAACGCGTGCCGGACGATGTTGCCCATAAGGCGTTCCCGCACCGTCTGTACACGCCTCATCGCATTGGAAACCACGATTCAAAGCCATTGTGGCCTCGAGGAACCGCGCGGCGCCAATACCGTTCGGTATGCCTCTTTCGTTCGTGACATCACCACCTGGTCCGTCATCCCCTGATAGGTGCCCAGCGGAGATTCTGCGGTGAACAGATCGGGAGCGACGTAGGTGTGCTCGTCGCTCGAGCCGGCAGTAGTCGCGGCGTATTCCTTGTCGAAAATGCCAAGCGAAAGCAGCCATAGCACGGTTCGGGTCAGAGAAACGACGACTCGATAGCTGCCACCATCCGTCGCACGCCGGCGCAACGCCTCGAGTACGCCGACCGTTCCGAGCCAGCCCACAACGTTGTCGCAAATCGGCACAATCACAGGCGATTTGGGAAAGGTGGGCGTCCCTTCGATGCAGAACACGCCCGATACGGCCGCGCCGATCTCATCGAAGCCGGGACGGTTGGACCACGGCCCTGTTTCGCCGTGGAGGACGACCGTGGCATGGATCAGGCCGGGCCGCTTCTCGCACAACTCTTCCGCGGTAAGACCGTTTCGCTCCAGATAACCGGGACGCTTGTTGGCAAAGAAGACGTCGGCATCCTTGAGCAGCTTGTCGAACGTGACGCGATCTTCCGAGGAGCGGTCCAAGATGGTGGAGCGCATACCGACCTGTACATCCCAGGCAAACGCCTCGACCTCGGTGGCGTTGGGGCGCCAGATGTTGAGGACGTCCGCGCCGTACATGGCGAGGTCGCGGCCCATCGCCCCTCCCGCAATGACATGCCCCATCCCGAGTGCGCGGATGCCGTCCAGGGGATTCTTGCCGTCCTGCCTGAATGGCATCGGCTCGCTTTCACCGATCTTCTCCACCGCGATCAAGGGCATCGTGGAGAGGACTTCGGTGTATTGCGGCTCATTGAGGAACTCTTCGGTGGTTCGCACCTTCGCGAGCACAAGACCTTCTTCTGCGGCGGCCGACTCCAAATCGTCTGCACGCCATTGCAATATGGCATTCTCGATAGATGCGAGGCTGTCGGTGCACCTCAGAAATTTGAGCGTGTCTGTCTTCGATCGAGGATAGAAGTCCAGGGCGACGACGTAGCGGCCATCTCGGGTCTTGTGGAGGATTGGAAGTTCAAGGAACGGATTGCCTGCGAATCCGCCCATCGCAGGAGCACGTCCGTTTACGGTCTCCCACTTACCTTCAAAGAACCCGCAGAACCGCCGAAGTGATTTCCGAACGTCGACGTGGATGTCCTGTCCCTCACCGGTTCTCGCTCGCCACAGGGCTGCGGCGGCGACAGACTTCGCGGCAAGCCCGATCGCAGCCATGGCACCGAACCGATGCGGGCTGGGAATGATCGGATCCAGCCCGTAGAACGACAGGCGTCCTCCGCAGTCCGCGGCAGCAAGGCCGACGTCACTCAGCACCTCGTTCGTGACCGCCAGCAGATCGAACTCAGATGAAGTGACCCGATTCTTCAGTGTCGCTTCGAGTGCGGCTGTCAGGCGAGTTGCGTCGTTCGTCAAAACCGCGCTCACGCTGTCTCCCTTTTCGCCGAGGGTGCGCCCACCCCATTCGCGCGCAGCCGAAGGAGTCCGATGATGACCTCGTTCTCGTCCCGAGCGAGCTCGTCGACCGAGCGTCCGTCGGCCTCGCGCAGCACACCGTCAACGATGGTTTGCTTGAGTTCGGGAGTTACTTGGGGATTTCCCAGGGTCTGCATCATCGCCGCTAGTGGGTCCATGAGCTGCGCCATGAAGTGGTTGATGCCGCCCGCTCCCCCACCTACATGCCATTGCAGGCTTTGACCCATCACGCCCCAGCGCAGTCCGGGTCCGTAGCTAACCGCGGTGTCGGCTTCCTCGACGCTCAGCACGTTTTGTTCGATCAGATGGAGCATCTCCCGATACAGTGCCGCCTGTAACCGGTTGGCCACGTGTCCGGGCAGTTCCTTGCGTAGATAGATCGGCTTCTTGCCGATCGACGCGTAGAACCGCATCGCTTTCGCGATGGCTTCGGGCGATGTCTTCGTGCCGCCGACCACTTCGACAAGTGGGACGATGTGGGGCGGATTGAACGGGTGGCCCACAATGACCCTTTCCGGGTGCTTGCAAGCCGACTGAATGACGCTTGGTGTGATGCCCGACGAACTCGAGGCGAGGATCGAATCGACGGGCGTAGCTTCATCGATGGCCGCGAACAACTTCGTCTTGAAGTCCGGCCGCTCAGGGCCGTTTTCCTGAACGAGGTCGGCCGTCGCGAACGCTTGATCAGAGTTTGTGGTGAAGCTCAACCGGTCGCGCGATGCGCCTGGCGACAGACCAATTTCCTCGAGCTGCCCCCAGGCCTCGTCGACATATTGGCGCAAGTTGGCTTCGGCGTTCGGGGCCGGGTCGGTCGCGATGACGTCCAACCCGCGTGCCAGATACTGAGCCGCCCAACTGGCGCCGATGACTCCCGTACCTACGACTGCAATCCGACGAATTGGTTTTTCGAACGACATGATGGAGCCTCCCTTTCAAGAGATTTCGGCATATGCGATGCCGGTCAGGTTTCCTTGCGCGACGAGTAGGGGCTTCACGTCCGATCCATCGAGCTTGGCCACGATGACGTCGCCCCCGAAGTCGGTGACGAACATTCGGACGCCCCGTAGGTCCAGCGCGATGCCGATTCCCTCCATCAAATGCGTGAGCACGATCTCAGGGGCGGGTCGGCCATTCGCATCCGAATCAATCGGGGCGCGGTTGACCGTGTTTCCGCGCGGCGGGTCGCCCCGATCGGTCCAATACATCACGCGGTTGTTGAGGTCTAGGTCCAGATCGATCGGCTCAGGGAGCCCGTCATACAGAACCTCGATGTCTTCGCGATTGGACGCTGCCTGTCCGGCGGGAACCTCGATGCCGGCGCGGCAAACGCGGCCCTTGCCCGCGTTGTCGGGACCCTTTTGCGTCCAGTAAACCTGGCCGCCGTCGAGATCGACGGCGACGCCCACGCACCACCTCGATGCGTCCGGCCCCGGCCGCGAGTCGCCCCGACTCGTGTCCACGAGCGTCTCGATATTGGAGCCGTCGAGATTGGCACGCATGACTCGCATACCTTCGCGGTCGCACCAATACAGCGTTCGGCTCTTCTTCTCGAGCTGGATCTGCTTGGGAGTGAACGTTTCGCCCTCAGGGACGATCGTCGTTCGATTCCGCCCGTCAAGGTCGGCCCGTTCAATGGAGCCGTCGTTCAACTTCGGAACCCCCATATTGGTCCAGTAGATGTGCCCCGCCGCGACATCGACTGCGATCCCGTCTGGGTATCTGCACCCGGTGACGATGACCTTGCGGTCAGAACCGTCCGAATTGAGAGAGACGATGCGGTCGTCGCTGAGGTCGAGAAGGAACAGGCGATCCCGTGTGGCTGTATCGTCGGGTGGAGGTTGCGGTGACTGCTTCTGCGGAGTGACCATGTGTTTCCTCGATTTCGTCTCTGCGCCAAGTAATTCCATCGTTGTACGAACCGCCAACACGGTCGATGTGACGGGTGACAGCGATCTGCGGGAAGTGCTGTCCGGAGTAACAACGTCGGTCAGACATAGCCCAATGCAGCGTTCTCATCGCGGATCCGCACGTTGAGAACCAGGGCATTGGCAATGGTGAACACGATCGGGGTCAGCCATGCCGTGTGAACCAGTGGGAGCGCCGTCACCTCCGCGGAGACCGCCGCGTAGTTGGGGTGGTTCATCCATCGGTACGGTCCGCGCCGGACGAGCGGCGCGCCCGGGATGACAATGATCCGTGTGTTCCAGTACTTGCCGAGCGCTGCGATAGACCACCAGCGGACAATGGTGCTGAGCAGTACGACTGCCATCATCGGCCAACCCAGCCACGAGATGAACGGCCGGTGCAGAGCCCACACTTCGACGACGCACGCGACCAATAGCAGCGTGTGCATCACCACTATCGCCCGGTAGTGGTCGCGACCGAACTCCCTGCCTCCGTGAGCCATTGACCACGCTGCAATTCGCCGGGCGACGGCGAGCCGTGCGTCGATGGTGGGCACCGCCACACCAGTGCGGGGTTATGTTGTGTCAGATGACAGCGACGGTCGCTACGTTGCGTTCACCGTCAATCATCCGCGCACGACGTTGCCGCCTTCGACGCCCGGACCCGCAGAGACCAGTGCTGTACTTCGTGACAACGTCAAACACCGGGTGTTGTGAACGATTACAACCGGAGTCGCGCCGATCGGCCTTAGGCTTACGGCGAGAAGGCGCGCTCTACCAGCTGATCTCCAATTTCGAAACGGATCGCTCATGACGGCACTACCTTCCACCGACCCCGTTCAGCGAATAACGTCGATCTTGGCCAGCAACGTCGATGAGCTGGCGCAAGACGTGGCCTCCGCAGTGCGAGCCGAGGTCGACTTCTACAAGACCACCCGTGCGGTGGCCGACGACGCCTTGCTCACCAGTTGCACCGAGAATCTCCGGTTCGCCTTGAAAAGCCTCGAAGACGGTGCGGCTTTCGACAACTCGCCGGCAGTCACCACCGGCTCGTCGCGGGCTGCCGCCGGCATCCCGCTGCCTGCGGTCATGGACGCCTATCGCGTCGCCTCATACCGCCTCTGGGACGCCGTCGTGGACATCGCGACCAAGAACCGCGGTGTCAGCAGGGACACGGTGATCGAGGCGACACGGCGGATTTGGCGCTTTCAGAACCTCTACACCGACGCGATGGCGAGCTCATATCGACAGCAGGCCATGCACCAAGTCGTGGAGGACGAGGCCGAGCGCGCCGCCCTGGCCGAAGCACTCCTCGACGGGCGCAGCATCACCGACTACAGCCTATGGGAGGTCGCCCAATTACTCCGTCTGCCACTTTCGGGTCCATACGTGGTCATTGCGGCGGAGTGTCCGACCCTGGGTAAGCAGGCGCTTCCTGGAATCAGCGCCAAGCTGCGCAGCGTCGACATCTTCTCCGCGTGGCGTCTGCTTCCCGACATTCAGGTAGGCATCGCCCAGGTCCCTTCGAGTACCAAACGTGGCACGATGCTCGAACTCATCGAAAGGCACGCCATCAAACGGGTCGGGATCAGCCCACAGTTCGATGAGATGACCAACACCGCGCAGGCGCTCCGCTACGCCCGCGTCGCATTGCACGCCCGCAACAGCACGAACGGACGAGTGACCGTGTTCGACAACTCCGTGCTCGCCGTTGCCGCCGTCAGTGCACCCGAAGTAACCAGGAAGGTGGCAGCCGTGATCCTGGGCAAATTCGATGACTTATCAAGCGACGAAAAAGAAGTCCTCTTCGATACGTTCAGCGCGTGGCTCGCCAACAAGGGCGGTGTGAACGATGCCGCCGCCCAGTTGCATGTCCACCCGAACACTGTCCGATACCGCCTGCACCGCATCGAGCGCCAAACCGGCCGGTCGCTCTCGGTGCCCGCTGAACTCGCCGAGATGTGCCTGGCGTTTGAGGTCCGCGAAAACATGTCCGCGCCATAGAGTCTCGGCAGACGTCGTCATACACGGCTCAAACCTCGATCCGCGACCCTTCGACCAGGGTCCGGTCAGGGGGCAGGCAGAAGAACTCCGCGCCGTCGGTGCTCAGCCTGGACGTGGCGATGAACAAACTTCTACGCCATGGTGACATCGAAGGCTCCCCGGCCTTCGTCAGTTCGATGTTCGACAAGAAGAACGAAGCGTCATCGATGTTGATCAATCCCTCGATTCTCTCCGGATCAAGCAAGCGCAACACATGGCGAACGTCAGGCGTCTCCATGTATCCGAAACGTGCTGTCACGTAGATGATTCCGTCGTGAATGTCGCCGAGCGGATCGATCTGGATCCGCTCGGAGTCCTCGACCCGGGGGATTGACAACGTATCGATCGTCACGATCACCACGTGTTCGTGGAGAACGTGGTTGTGTCTGACGTTTGCGCGGAGCGCCAACGGCGTGGTCTTGTTGCCACGGCTGAGAAACACCGCCGTGCCAGGGACGCGCAGCAGCTCGCGGCGCCTTGACAATTGATCTACGAATCCCCGAAGGGGACCCTCGGCCGCCACACGTTTGTGAGTGACAATCGCGCTGCCACGCCGCCAGGTGGTCATGATGACGAAAATCGCCATGGCGATCAACAGCGGTAGCCACGCGCCGTGCACGAGCTTCGTCAGGTTCGCGGCAAGAAACAGCAGATCGACACACAGCAGTGCACCGCCACCGATGACGATCAGCCACAGCGGCGCCCGCCATCTCATGCGCGCGATATAGAGGAAGAGGATCGTCGTGATGGTGATCGTTCCTGTCACCGCCATCCCGTAGGCATACGCCAGAGACGCCGAACTGCGGAACGCGAACACCAGGATCAGGACCGCCATCATCAGCATGCCGTTGATCCATGGCATGTAGACCTGACCGTACGTCGACGGCGACGTGTGTACCACCCGCAGCCGTGGAAGATAACCGAGCTGGACGGCCTGCGCCGCCAACGAAAAAGCACCCGTGATCACCGCCTGCGACGCGATCACTGTCGCAGCGGTCGCCAGCAACACCATCGGCAAGCGCGCCCAGCCTGGGGTGAGAAGAAAGAACGGTGCGCTCAACGTGGAGCTGTCGGCGATCAACAACGCACCTTGCCCGAGGTAGTTGAGGGCCAGCGCCGGCAGGACGATGAACAGCCAAGCGCGGGTGATCGCCTTGCGGCCGAAGTGGCCCATGTCGGCGTAGAGTGCCTCCGCACCGGTGACCGCAAGCACCACGCCGGCCAACGAGAAGAACGCCGTCCCGAAGTTCCCCACCAGGAACTTCACCGCATACACCGGAGACAGCGCCGCCAGTATCTGCGGATGGTCGAGGATGCCGTACACGCCGCAGGCCCCGATCGCAACGAACCAGCCGATCATCACAGGCCCGAAAACGCTTCCCACGACACCTGTTCCGTGCCGTTGTACGGCGAACAGCGCAACAATGATCACGGCGGTGATCGGCACGACCCACGGCTGCAGCCCAGGATCGACCACCTTCAATCCCTCGACCGCCGACAGCACCGAGATCGCAGGCGTGATCATGCTGTCACCGGCGAACAACGCCGCACCGAACACGCCCAGCGTCGCAAGTACCAACGCTGTGCGACCACTGCGCGCACCCCACCGGCGCACGAGCGCGATGAGCGCCATGATGCCGCCCTCGCCGTCGTTGTCGGCGCGCATCACCAGCGTGACGTAGGTCAACGTCACGATGATCATCACCGACCAGAACAGCAGCGAGACAACGCCGTAGATGTT
>JAOPUT010000095.1 GCA_025963385.1 Mycobacterium sp. | reverse complement strand
TCCTGCGCAGGCTGTTCCACTCGACTTCGAGATCCTCTCGACTCGCGACGTCAGTAGACCGGCGGTGACGTAACCCAGAGCGCGGTTGTGGTCTGCGATCCAGGATTTCGGTATGAATGCGGCGCTTTGGGATCGAGCATCAAGGCGTCACCGGCTTGGAGGTGATGATGTTGACCGTCAGCCTGGACCGCCAGTTCGCCGCTAAGTACAACGACACATTCTTCATCGGCGGCATGGGTGTAGGGCTCATTCCCTGATCCTTCCCCCGCCGCGATGATCGAGTAGATGATCTGCATCGTCTTGGCACTGGCCGGCGTGAGCAGATAGTCCTCGTGGACACCCGCGGGATGTGCCATGCGTTTGCGCTGCCCTGCGCGCACGACACTGCCAACCGGTTCTGCCCCGACGAAGAGGGCGGACAAATTCGTGCCCAACGCTTCGGCGATGCGGCTCAGAGAGGCCATTGACGGGTTCGCCACCCCCCGTTCCACTTGCGAGACAAAGCTTTCCGACACTCCGGCGCCGGTCGCAACCTGACGGAGCGTGATGTCGCGGGCGCGCCGCATCTGCCTGATCCGGACGCCCAACGCCTCATCGCGCGGTGGGTTCGTACTCTTTGCCATCCCGTCTCCCGTCCATGGCCGCCCTTCAATTTAGCGTGACGGTCCATCACCGCGGGAGCAGGAAGCAGCGTGGCGGATTGGATCCTTCCCCTTGAACTCGGAGTACGGGTGAGCTACGTTACTTTCTGAATCAGTACTTCAGTTTGTGCACTCTTACTAAAGTGGAGTCGTCGCGTGATGAGGAGTCGTATGTCGGACAAAGGACACGTTGAGATCGCTGGGGCCGGCCTGGCCGGGTTGACGGTCGCCGCGGCGCTTGCTGGGCGTGGCTGGTCGGTACGCGTGCACGAACGGGGCCGGGAACTTCGTGAGATCGGCGCGGGAATCTACCTCTGGGAAAACGCTTTGCGCGCCCTCGAGGCGGTAGGGGCATACGACGAGGTCGCCGCAAGCGGTGAGCGAATCAACAGCCCAGAGCTGCGGGACCACCGTCACCGGCTGCTGCAGAAGGAATGGCTACGTGAGGGCAGGCTGATCACTATCCCGCGGCGTACCTTGCACGCTGCCCTTGTCTCCGCGGCACGCAATGTCGGTGTGGATATCGAGACCAATTCGCCGGTCGCGGCCGCGCGCGAAGAAGGCGTTCTGGAGCTGGCGGACGGCTCGGCACTGCCTGCCGATCTCGTCATCGGCGCTGACGGGGTGCACTCCCGAGTGCGTGAATCCTTAGGCCTGACACACAAGATGATCAATCTGCGCGACGGATGCGGGCGGCACCTGATTGCGAGGAGCCCCGAAGACCCCGTCAACATCGCCATGGAGGAGTGGAATGGCGGACGCCGAATTGGGGTGATTCCGTCGTCCAAAGACTGGACCTACATCTTTCTCTGCGGCCCGGAGCGCGATATCGGCAGCACGCAGCAACGGCCGTTCAACCGCGAGACGTGGATAAAGTCCTTCCCGAACTACCGTGACCAGCTAGAGCGAATCCCCGAAATGCCAGAAGGCCGTTGGGCGCCCTTCTACGACATCACCACCACCGCCTGGTCTCGCGGACGAGCGGCAATTATCGGCGACGCGGCTCATGCCATGTCGCCCAACCTTGGTCAGGCGGCTTGCATGGCGATGGTCAATGGTGTCGCACTGTCCCAAGCCCTCGACCGCTACGACATCGATACCGCCCTATCGGTGTGGGAGCGTACCGAACGCCCGGTCACCGCCCGGGTCCAGCGCTACTCTCGCGTCTACGGAAAGGTCGGCACCCGCTGGCCCGACCGGCTGCTCGACGCCCGCTCCGCATTGATCTGGGCACTGGCCAAAGCGCGTCCGGTGCAACGCCGCATCCAGTTCGCAGCCGGATATTTCCCTGCACTCGACTCCGGGCCACGCGCTGATACCTCTCCGTCAACCACGGCGCCCGCAGGTTCAGTGAAATGACCGAGACACCGAGAGAATTCGTTCTTGCCGGACGGATCGCCACGGTCAGCGGCACCGCCGACGCGGGGGCGATCCTCGTCCGCGACGGAAACATCGCCGAAGTTGGTGACGCGGGACTTGCGGCACGTGCCGCCCAGGCAGGCATCCCCGTGCGCGAGTTGGGTGAGCGCCTCGTTGTGCCCGGTTTCGTCGATCCCCACATGCACCTGCAACACCTCGCCGTCGGCACCGGCCGAGGCGTGGACTGCCGGGTACCAACGGTGCGTACCATCGCTGACGTTCTTGACGCGCTCAGCGCCGGCCTGCAGGACATCGATAGTGGGAATTGGCTCACCGGATACGGCAACCTGTTCTTCGACCAGAAGATTGCCGAACGTCGCAACCCCACCCGTCAAGAACTGGATTCCGTCAGCACCACCACCCCCATCGTCGTGCACCTCGGCGGCCACGCGACGGTCCTGAACACGGCGGCGCTCGAACTCGCTGAGGTGGAGCGATTCATGTCCGGCGCTGCCGGCGGCTGGGGCTCCCCCGTGGTGCAACTCGACGCTGCCGGCCAGCCCACCGGACTCGTCGCCGAGATCGACCCGATGCTGCCGATCCCGCAGCCCAGCCCGGGTGAGATCGCCGGCTATGTCGAGAGGACCTATCGCGACCAGCTCACGCGGTATGGCGTCACGACCTTCGGCGAGATGGTGGAGTCACGCCAGGCCGTGGAAACGCTGGATCGGCTCATTGCGACCGACCGGCTGCGCGCCCGCGGCGTCTTCTACGCAATGGTGCCGGCCACAATGCCGCTGCGTGAAGCCGCGGACTGGACAGCTGGCTATCGCAGCGGCGCGGGCCAAGACCGGTTCCGGGCCGGCGGAATCAAGATGTTCGCCGACGGCGGCTACTCGTCGCGCAACGCGGCAAGCAGAACACCCTACGTTCGAGACCACTCCCCCCGCCCCGGCTACCGCGGACAGCTCAACCTGCCCTACTCCGCACTGCGTGAGGCCATCGATGTGAGCCGCACCGCCGGCGTGCAACTAGCGGTGCACACCAACGGCACCCGCGCCCAGGACGAGGTGCTTGCGGCGGTAAACACCTCGGGCGAGCCCACAAGCCAACGGCCGGTGCGCATCGAACACCTGGGAAATCTGCTGGGCTCGCCCGACGATGTGGCCAACTGGCGCACGGCGGGAGTCATTCCGGTGCTGCAGCCGGCGTTCTTGTACAACTTCGTCGGTGATTACGTACCCATGCTGCTCGGGGACACCGCGATGACCGGACGGTTGGCACTGCGAACGATTCTGGACGAAGGTGTGTCGCCCGCCGCGAGCTCCGATATCGCGCTGGGTGCCGAGAGCGAACAATCCAATCCGCTCTTCGGGATCTGGTGCTGCCTGGCGCGGCAAGGATACTGGGGCCGCCAAATCGAGCCTGAACAAGCCATCAGCTTCGCCGAGGCACTTCGCCTGTTCACCCTCGAAGGCGCCCGCGCGCTCGGCCTCGACAACGAAATCGGCTCGCTGGAGCCAGGCAAACGCGCCGACATCGTCGTGCTTGACTGCGACCCCCGCACCGACCCAGACCTGTTGCGCCGCAGCACCGTAGACACCGTGTATCTCGGCGGGGTCGAGGTGCATCGTCGATAACGCGAGCACTGATCACCAACGACCACCGGCCACACCGCCGCCCCCTTACCATCAGCACGCGAAGGAATCAGACCATGGTCGCACCCTCCACCGGTAGCACTGGCATTACCGGTATCGAAACGCATTCCATCGACTGGATACCGCTCGAGGATCGGCACGGCCGCGCCTGGCACCAGGGTCCGTTCTGGTTCAACGGCGGATTCGTGCTGCCTTCGATGCTCATCGGGTTCATCGGGCCCAGCTTGGGGCTCAGCCTGGGCTGGACGCTGCTGGCCGTGATCACCGGAATGGCCTTCGGCACCGTGTTCATGGCGCTGCACGCTAACCAAGGTCCACGCCTGGGACTGCCCCAGATGATTCAGTCCCGTGCGCAATTCGGGGCCCGCGGCTCCATGTTCCCGATGCTGGTGGCGGTCCTGATCTACCTGGGATACAACGTCTTTCAGTACATCCTCGCCGGCGAGGCGATCTCAGTCATCCTTCCCGGCGGAAAGGTCTGGTATGTGGTCGCGGCGGTGGTGGCCATCGTGATCGCCATCGTCGGGCACGACCTGCTGCACACCATCCAGCGCTGGTCGAGTTACGCGATCCTCGTCGTGTTCGCCGTATTCACCGTTGTCGCTGTCATCAATCTTCCCCACGAATACCACACGAGCGGTGCATTCACTTTCACCGCGTTCCTGGCACAGTTCGCCGCCGCTGGTGGCTACCAGATCAGTTACGCCATTTACGTCTCGGACTACTCGCGCTACCTTCCACCAACCATCTCCGACCGTGCGCTGATCGGGTGGACCTTCCTCGGCGGGACCATGGGTGCCGCCTGGCTGGGATGCCTGGGGGCGCTGCTGAGTTCCTATGTTCCCGACGCCGATCCGATCGGCGCCATTCACAGCACAGGTAATTTGTTCTTCGCCGGTTTCGGTGTGGTGTGCGTGCTAATGACGTTGCCGCCGTTGATCGGAACCAGCGCGGTTAATGCTTACGGCGCCATGCTCACGGGTGCCACCATCGTCGACGGGCTGCGGCATGTGCAGCCCGGCAAGAAGCTCCGCGTCGTCGGAGTGCTCCTCGTCGGCATCGTCTCGACGGTGATCAGCGTCGCGATGCCAGCGGATTATCTCGACAGCTTCACTACCTTCATCAACATCATGGTGTACTGCCTGGTGCCGTGGACGGCGGTGAATCTCATGGACTTCTACGTGGTCCGTCGCGGGCACTACAGCATCGAAGACATCGTTGACCCGACCGGCCGATACGGCCAATGGGCCTGGCGCGGGCTGACCGCATACTTCGCCGGATTCCTGGCCATGATCCCGTTCTTCAACCTCGCCATCTACCAGGGGCCCGTCGCCCGTGCACTCGGCGGCGCCGACCTCTCGTTCGCGGTAGGGCTGCTGGTGTCTGGACTGGCCTATCTCGCGCTCAGTCGAGTACCTATAGGCGACCCGCTGCCCAGCGAACACGCGGTCAGCCCAGCGGTCGTCCCGACACAGACCTGACCCACCCGCAGCTCTGCTGCCGGTGCCAGCGCACCGTGGATAATCCCGGTATCTCAATGATGCTCTGCCATAACACCTATCACCAAGAAGCCACGGAGTCCCGCTTACAGTCCGGAGTTCACGGAAGTGCTTCAGTGCCAGCTGATGTCGGCGCTGGCAGTGCGCGGCTTCACCGGCGGCCTGTAGTCCGAACACCAACACGTCTAGATCGCACGCATGCACTATGGCGCGCAAGTGCTCGGTGCATCCGAAGAAGCCGAAGGCGTTATGGGAATACCTGATCCCTCTTGCCCGACCCTTGCAATAGCGACGTGGTTTGGCCCCGTCAGATCAGTCGACGACACGTTGGTCACTACTCCGTTCGGGGCTGTGGGCGAGCAAGTGCCAGTGGACCTGGATGACAGCGAAAAGGAACGCCGTGCTGACGCCGAACAGCAGCACACCGTTCACCGCTTGAAGGGCGCTTAGCATCTGCCACCGGGACGGCAACGTCAATCCCGGTATCTCGAACGTAGTCATGGTCGCCAGGGCATAGACGGATGCATCTGTGAACGAGTCGAGCGCGCCGACCCACCAATATGCCGACGCCCACAAAGTGCTCTCGAACCCGTGCAGGGCGGCCAATGTCAGCGCGACTGCTCCGATGTGCCCGATCACCGTCGGAATCGCCCGCAGCCGGTCAGACTTGTGCTTGTCGACCCGGACCCCAATCCTTGTTTCCAGGCCGAACGCCATCAACACCACTGCGGTCGTGTGGATCGCGATGGTCAGCACGATGAGCGAAAGCCCCACGCTCCAACTGGCAAGATCCACCAATCTTCCCTACCACCCGCCATATCAACAGACGGCCATAACTACCGACTTTGATTGGGCCTGCGCAGAGGTGCCTACGGGTATCTAGTGTGAGATGCGCGAAGGCCGCCCGGCGCGTGCGTCGGCGCGTACCTGGGAGGTAAGCCATGGGCGACTACGGGATAACGGGTCTTTGGCTGCTTCTGGCCTTATCCCTTGTCGCTGCGGTATTGGTCGCGGCCGGCAGTATTTGGCTGGCGGATCGCACCCTCTCCAAACCGGTGAGCGAAGGGCACAACGGGGCGCTGTCGCCGTTCATGACCTGTGTCGGCCTCGTTTATGGTGCTCTGCTCGGATTCACCATCGTGGTCGGGTGGGAGCAGTTCTCCTCCGCGCAGACCAACGTCTCCAACGAGGCGTCCACTCTTACAACGATGTACCGGCAGACCGTCGGCATGCCCGTCCCAGAACAGGCGCAGATGCGGGAACTGCTCCGCAAATACGCGATGGCGGTCGAGGGTCCCGAATGGGAGAACGCAATACGCGCCGGCACGGGAACCGAAAGCGCGCGAGACGCACTCAACGACATGTACAGGGTTCTCGGCACTGAGCAGGCCGACGTCGCATCGAGCCCGATAAGTCAGAAATTCCTCGACCAGCTCACCACTTTGGCGTCGGACCGGAGTGAGCGAATCCTGGACGCCAAACCGCGAATACCCGGCTTGTTGTGGACCGGGCTGCTTTTCGGCGGCGTTGTCTTGCTGGGGCTCGGCGGTTTCATGCGCCTGGGGAGCGTGGGTGCGCATTTCGGCCTGCTGAGCGCGGTCGCCGTCCTGCTCGGCTTGCTGCTGTTCATCGTCTTCTGGCTCGACCATCCCTTCGGGAACCAGCTGGGCGTCACTTCCGCACCATTCGAGCAATCACTGAGCGTCTTCGACTCAATCGACCGTGGGACATGATCAGGCCCGGGCTCGGATCCGCACCCGGTCAGAATCCGAGCCCTATCCCTAGGCCGAACTCGAATTCCGTGTTGACGCCGGGCACCTCGGTGACAATGTTGGCGTTGGGATTGCCCACGCAGTAATCCACCTCCACACCGCCGATAACGTCGCTGGTGCACGTCGCCAAGGGTTCGGCCAAGGCGCTCGGGGCATCGGTGATGTTAACGACGCCGATTGCGGCCACCGCCAACAAAAGTCGACCGGTTCGCGACCGCGTTACCGACGTCGTCATTCGCACTGCGCGATTCTCTTGATCCGGTGGTTGGATAAATCTATGCCCGGACGGAGCCAAATCCGCCTGACACAGCAACTTTTCGCCGCGATTCGGCGGAAGCGGCCTGGGGATCGTAACGTCGCCATGTTCCGCGGGTGATTACTTCATGGTCGCGAGGTTGCGCCACAGATTGCGCAGGCTGTCGGTCCCACCGAACAGCGTGGTGAAGTGCGTGGAGTCGATGAGGACGATGTCGCCGACGCGTTGACCGGATGGCGGCATCCAGATCAAGGCGTTGAACTCGGTGTTGCCCGCGGTTGTGAACGGGTGCGGCCGGTTCGGGTCGACGCGCTGCCGCCCGAGGACGCGCAGGTCGTTGCTTTCCGGTGCAGTCAGCTCGTAGTGCGGCAGGTGCGGGTGAAAGTTGAAGGTAGTGACGTTGTCGAGGAGTCGACGGTCGTCCAGGTCGCGGATGGCGGTCAGCGGCGCGATCTCCTTGGTGCCCTCGACCACGGCGGGCCGCAACCCCCAGATGTTGTGCACCGGCACGTCGAGCGCCTTCATCAGGGACCTGGTGTACGCGGTGAAGCGCTGCTGGCGTGGCACCAACCGGTCGCCGTGGTGCTCATACTCCATTTGGCGCTGGGCCATGTCGTCGGTGAACCCGACGTCGTGGTGCGGCGCCAGCAGCAGGCAGGTGCCCTCGCGCTTGAGCCACTCGGTGATCGCGGCGATCTCCTCGGGGGCGGCTTCTTCTTCACCCAGCAGATGGTCCAGGCCGAACACCATGAGCGTGTCGGTGTCGGCCAGCACCCGTTCGTCGATCAGCAGCTTGTAACCCGCCTGGTCGATGCGCTGGTAGACGGCCACTGGGTGTCCGGTGGATTCCTCGGCCAGTTCCTGAAAGGCCAGCGCCGAGCGGTGGAAGAGTTCCAACGTGCCCGCGATGCCCTGCAGGAAGTTCGCCGTGTCGTACTCCGGTGCCTCATACGCTGGCCACAACACGTTTCGCACCTCGGTGATGGTGGAGAACCGGTTCGCCATGGACGCCGGATCCCGTTGCGCCTCCCAGGGATAGCTCCACGTCCAGTAGATGCTGATGCGACGGCCGCCGGTGTGCGGCCGAGCGACGTGGCTCTGGTTGTAGGTGCGTGGCCTCGGAAGTGCAGTCATCGTCGATCCTTCAGTCGCCAAGCGTGAGGAGATAGCGCATCGCGCTGATCCCCGGCAGGAAGAAGTAGGCGCCGCCCTTGAGGGTGGTGAAGGCTGGAATGCCCTTGTGTACTCTGCGGATCGGTCGCTTGGGGACGGTGAAGTCGAGTGCGCCGTCCTGGGTGCCGCAGATCGGGTCGTGCTCGTTGCCGAGTTCGTGGAACGTCTTGTCGTTGATCCACACGTTCTGTGCGAACTCGAACTGGCGCACCAGGTTCGCGCAGATGATGAATGCCGCGATACCGCGGTCGACGCCGTCGTCGGGTTGACCTTCGGGCAACGCGGGTCCATAGGTGGCACCCCGCCGTATCATGCGTCGACGGTTCATGTTGTGCGCGGTGTCCCGCGGATTCAGCCTTCGGGCGTGCGAGCCGAGCGGGCACGCGTAGCCGAACGGATCGTCGTCCTTATAGTTGAAGTCGTTGTTGCGCATGGGGTCCGCGCCCAACTCGGGGTCGTCACCGTCCGGCGCCAGCACCAGGGGCGCACCGCTGCGCCACCGGCCCATGAACTTGGCGGCGAGCAACTCCTCGTCGTCCAGAGTTTCGGAGTTCTCGCGCAGGTAGTCGCGAAACACGGCGACGTGCTCCTCCAGCCGTCGGTACGCCATGTAGCTGCCGTTGCGCGATAACACGTCCGGCTGCGGCAGATTCGCCACCGACCCGTCTTCGTCGGGATAGCCGAGGATGAACTCCCCCGGCTCCAAGGCCGCCCCGGAGCCTGGCGTTGGTTCCTCGCCAGATCCCTTCATCACCGGCTGCGAAAGGCGGTCGCGAAAGCCGAAGTGATCGTGGGCGTAGTTGAACGGCGGCGTGGCATTCAGGTCGAGGAACGACAGACTGCGCACCCCGTCGGTGCGCGCGAGCAAGTCGTCGTGCGCGGCGATCGACAAGGCGTTCTGTTCGTCGGTGCGCGAGAACAGGATGGCAATCGCGTGCACGTCGTCACCCGCCAGGCCGCCGACCCAGTGTTCAGGGGCGTTGGGACCGGTGTCGCCGAGGATGCTGGCCCGCGACGTCATGCCCTCGCGGAACTCGTCGGGAAACGTCGCCAACGAATCCTCCGGTACGCCGAGCGCCCGCAGCCCATTCCACGTGAACGCCAACGTGATCCAGCGGTCCGACTCGTCCATCGTGTCCCGAGCGGCGGTTGCCGACTGCACCCGATCGATCAACTCCGACAGCCACGCCCGCCCGCCCGCCGGAGTGTCGAACGTCAGGAACTCGTAGCGTCCGGTGATGGCGGGCGTGCGGGTCAGCAGGATGTGCTGAATGTCGTCGAACTCGAGCATCTACTGCATCTGGTCCAACATGTTCGAGAAGGCCGCCTTCAGTTTGAGTGCTTTCTTGATCTCGTCGGCCGTCACGTATGGGTATTCGCCGTACTCGAGGAAGCTCGGAACGTGGTGATCCCGAACGAATTTGATGAACGCCTCAGGATTTTCCTTCCAGTCCTCGGGGAACCCCTCGAGTTTCGTGAAGATGGTCGTAATGCCGGTCGCACCGAATAGTGCGACGGCATCCTCGGTGTACTTGTCGAAGTCGGTGTCGAAGATGCCCATGTATTGGAAGTGCAGGCCAGAGCCGACGTCGAAGAGATTCCACCGCAGGTAGTGCAACTTCAGCGGCGCCAACGCTTCCGGACTGGCCGCGATGGTCTCCTCGATGGTCTTTCCGTACGCCCGGATCGCGTCCTCCTGGCCCTCCTTCACCTTCGCGATGATGGAGAAGCCGTAGCAGGCCGGAGTCCTGGGGAACACTGGGCCATAGCGCCCTCGTTCGAGTTCGAAGTATCCCTCTTTCGGGATCGCCATTGCCGCCGGCTTGGTCCAGTCGCGGTCACCCTCAGCCATACCGGCTCCCTTGGTCGCACCCAGATGAGGCGGACAGTACACCGTTTCCAACTCGTGGCGTTCACACATCACCAGAATTAACGATCATGATTGCGAATGCTCTACGCACTTGATGAACAGGAATTACGCTCCGCGAATATCGGTTTCGCCGCGCCGGCAGGAGTCGACGGTGACGGGCCACTTAGTTCAGGAGGGAGCAGCCATGCGACTGAGACATTGCTGCCTGAGTTTGGGCCTTGTCCTTACCTTCGTGCCCGTCGGCGTCATCTCCGCTTCGCTGGCGTCGGCGGATTGCACCAACGCCGGGGCAGCCACCGTGTGCGCACAGGGTACGGTCCGCGGCGGCGGTCCAGACGCCCCGAGCGCCGGGCCGGCCTATCCCTCTTATTGCGCCGACCCCTGGTATTGCGACGACGGCTGGGACATGGACATCATTTGGAATCCCGGGCCAGGTATCGGAGGTCCCGGGCGCCCCGGCGGCGGAGGTGGTATCGGTCCTCGTCGCTGAGCTTTGCCTCTATGTCCCGCCACCGATTCAATAAAGGAGCCTCAAATGTTCTTCCGTAGCCTGATTGGCGCCGGCATGATCGCCGGTGCGACGCTCATCGGTACCGCCGCAACGGCGGCCGCAGATCCGCCGAACTGCACCGCCGCCGACCTCGCCGGCGTCATGTCCGGCGTCAACGCAGGCACATCGAGCTATCTGTTCACCCATCCGGACGTGAATGCCTTCTTCACCGGCCTCAAGGGCAAGTCCAGGGACGAGATGAACACGGAAATCGAAGCGTACGCGCAGGCAAACCCACAGGTGCGAGACGAGCTACAGGCTGTCAGGCAGCCCGCCGCCGACTTCCGTGACCGCTGCAACGCGCCTGTCCCCGACGGGCCTATGGGCTAGAGGCCGAGCAGCGCTCGAGGACGGTTCGCCTGGCGAACCGGACTACCCAAGAGGCGTTGCGGGAGTTCGTCAAGGCTCCGGACCCGCAGATCCACTGACCTAGGGAGGCCCGGCGCCGTTGGCCCCGGCCCTTCTCGCGCGACACGCATCGAGCGGTTTCAGCGACGTTGCTTGGTTTCCAACATGTTTGGACGTCGCTCAGCGTGCGTCCAAGCCAAGCACGCGCTGCTCGAAGAGGTCGGCGCCGCGGGCTACCCCACCGGTGGCGGCAAAACCCGCGGCCACTCGTCTCGCACCGTCAGTCATCGTCATCGCTTCTCGCACCTTGGTGTGCAACCGCGACGGCGTCAACTTCTTCGCCGGTAGCCGGGTTCCGCACCGGGCTACCTCGACGCGCCGTGCGACCTCGAACTGGTCACGGCCGTAGGGCACGATACAAACCGGTACACCGTTGGCCAGGGCCTTTTGAGTGGCACCCATGCCGCCATGGGTGACCGCGCAGACGGCGCGCGGAAGAATCAAGCTGTGGGGCAAGAACTCTCGCACCGTGGCGTTGGGCGGCACCACGACATCTTCGGGTAGCCCGGCGGGCAAGGTTGCGACCACGTGGACGGGCGCGTCGGCGAGGGCGAGCATTGTCGTGGTTGCCAGTTCCGTATCACCTTGGCGTTCCGAGGACGTCGTGACAAGGACGATCGGGGCGTCGATGGTGTCGAGCCACTCCGGCGCGGAGCTCACAGCCGGATCGAACGCGCAGGCGCCGATCATCTGGATCGAGTCGTCCCAGTCCGGGCGGGGATATTCGAACGGCTCACCGCCGGCGATCAACGCCAGGGGCGCTCGGCGCCAAAACTCGTCGGCGGATTTCACGGGCGGTGCGCCTGCGTCGGTTCGGACCCGATTCAGCGGCGGCAGCATCAGCTTGTTGAGTGTTCCAGTGAACAGTGGGCGCAGCGCTTCGTCGCGGACACGGCCCAGCAGACCGGCCATGGGTCGCAGGCCGGGCCCGAATGGCGGCACCCCGGGTGATCGCAGGAAGGGAGTGAACGGATAGAACGTCAGCCACGGCAAGTCGCCGGCTTCAGCAGCCGACGCCGCACCCCAGCACGTGGCGTCGATGAGTAGGGCATCGGGCCGATGGTGGGCGATTGCGTCGCGCAGATCGGACACCTCGTGCACGGCGCGTCTGCCGAAGACATCGAATGCAAGCTTCAGCGCCGCGCGGGGATTGGGGGCGGTCCAGTCGTCATGAAGGATCGCTTCGATGCGCGGATCGATGACGTCGGTGGCGAACCCGAGGTCGCGACCGGTCTGCAAGCCGGCAGTAAGGGTCCGCAGTGCAATCTGATGACCGCGGTTGCGCAACTCGATGAGCAGTGCGCAGATCGGGTACAGATGTCCCAGAGCCGGTGAAGTGTAGGCCAGTATCGTTGCCATGTGTCAAACCCGTCGGCGGCTAATCAGGTGATTTCGTTGACCATCTGGCGTGCCTCATCGAGTCGGCCGCGGGCGTCGAGTTTGTCGCAAAGCTCGATGTATTGCTTGGCCAGCTCGGCGTAGTTGTCCGACTCGCCTTCGGCCTTGGCCAGCAGCGCACGCGATTTCAGCCACCACAGGTCCATTGCCGGAATGCCAGGCCGGCGGGCCTGCCACTGGTCAAGGATTCGATGCGCCTCGGTGAAGTCATCGAGGGCTCCCCGCTCGATGAGAAGCTCGACCAGGGCCTCCCCCGCGCAACCGACCAAGACTCGGGTGCCACTGCCCATGTGCAAGGAAAACGAGGACCGAAGTTCATCGACTGCCTTATCCCGTTGCCCCTTGTTGGCGGAATCGATCGCCAGATCGGCTCCAATGGTCGCCAGTGCAAGGGTGAACGCCCTGTGCTTCTGGATGCCTGCACGCGCGCGTTCGAGCACCTGGATCGCCTCATCGTGCAGTGCCCTGTCCGAGCGCAGCAGCGCCGTGCCATAGCCCCACTGGGCTGCGATTATGCCGAAGATGTCGCCGAACGACTCAGCCCGCCGCAGCGCATCGCGCATCTCGTCCACCAGGTCATCGGGCTGGTACATGCCTACCCGCGACAAGGTGACCCAGTACGCCAGCACCGCTGCATAGCTGACGGGCGAGAGCACCCGTGCCTGCTCACTTACTTCTCGCAGATGCCGTCGGCCCAGTTCGAAGTCGCCCTGACAAATCTCGATCAGACCACGGAGCGTGCCGGCAATCGCAAGCTCGACCGACACCGTCGGTTCTTGGTGAGGCAACGTCCGTATCGCTTCGATCACCCGGAGTGCGGCGTCGAAGTCGCAGCTTAGGAAGCGTGCGAAGGCCACCGAAACGAGGATGATGCTCCTGGTCGCCGGATCGCAGTTGATGCAACCGACCATTTCGTCGAGTTCGGATGCCAGTGCCGCCGCCTCGGGCACGCGGTTGTCGTTGACGGTGAAGGACATGATGCGTCCGGCAGTTCCGATGGCGAGTGACGTCAAGTCACCGGCTTGGGTTGTCAGGTCGCGAAACTCGCGGTATCGCTCGTCAGTGTCGACATCACTGCCAACGAATAACGCCGTGGAGATCAGCATGGTGCGTGGCGCGAGTCGCATCGTGATCACGTCGTCGTGGTCATCGGGTAATCGGTCGGCGATGGCGCGTGCGCTCTCCCACTGCGTGCGTGCGGCGGGAAGATCGCGAGGGCGAAGCCATTCCGCTGCGCGCATGTGCCAGCGGTAAGCGTCGGCGAGTTCACCGGCCGCCTCGAGGTGGGTGGCGATCAGCGCCGCGTTCTCCTCGGCGGCGCCGGGGTCGCGTGCTTCGATGGCGGCGGCCAGCCTGCGGTGGGCCTGCGCGCGGGCGACGCTCAATTGTGATTCGTAAGCCACCGCACGGACCAGCGGGTGGTGGAAACAATATCGTTGTTGCGGAACGAACTCGGTCTGCTCGATCAATTCCGCGGACACCAGCTCGGCAAGACGCGTGAACGTGGCTTCCGGGAGCAGAATCTGGAGCCCGTCGACGTCGAATCGGGTACCGATCACCGCGGCGGCATTCAGAATCGACTTCGCTTCGGCGGGCAGCCGATCGATGCGAGCCGCGAGCACCGCCTGAACCGTAGCCGGGACGGCGATCTCGTCAAGGTCGCCGATCAGGCGGTAGCCGCCGCGACTTCCCGACAGCACACCGCGGCCCGCGAGGTCACGGACGATCTCCTCGATGAAGAATGGGTTTCCGACCGCTGCATCTGCGATCCGCTCGGGCAGGTGCGCCACCGAGGGGTCATTACCGAGAAGGTGGCCGAGAAGGCGCACGGCCATCGAATCCGTCAGTGGCCGTAGCGTGGTCGTCTGATGCGATCGGTGGCGCAGCGCACCGCGAAACTCTGGTCGGTACGTCGTGACGAACATCGACGTCGTCGCATGAGGTGTGGCCGCGAAATCAGCGAGGACGGCGTCACTGGGCGCATCAATCCAGTGGGCGTCCTCCAGTACGAACACGGTTCGGGCGGAGCGTGCCAGGACGGCCCGCGACATCACCTCGACCAGCCGGCGGCGGCGGCCGTCTACGCTGACGTGCAGCGGAGGTGCGTCGGTATCGCCGATGCCCATGGCCTCGAACAGGATTTGCGCGTCCGCAGGGTGCGGGGTGAGCGGCCTTTCGCCAAACTGAGCAGCCGTGTGCATGCGGGCCTGGGCGTCGCTGAGCCCGTCGACCTCGAACATGGCGCGCAGCAAGCGCGACAACGCGCGGAACGCGAGCGTAGTGGTGTGGGCCTCACAGCGGGCAACGACGACATCGGCGCCGTGTCTCGCGGCGATCGCGGTGAATTCACTGATCAGGCGACTCTTGCCCACCCCAGGAGCACCGCCAATGCCGACGAGGCAACGAGGCGCAGTGCCGAATACGTTTCGCAGCCACTCCAACTCGCCATCGCGGCCCAGCATGAGTCCTTCGTTGCGGCCCAACACCATTCGGTCGGATTCAACGGCGAGGAGCTGTCGTGCGGGCACAGGAGCGTCGGTTCCCTTGACCGGAATGTCCTCGACCGGCCCAAGTCGGGTGGCACCTTCGACGAGGCCTGCTGTGGACAGCGAGCACAGCACGCCACCCGGTGGGGCGGCTGCCTCCATGCGCTGCGCCATCCCGACGGGATGACCGACTGCGGTGTATCTGCCTGGGCCTGAACCGATTTCGCCAACGATCACGTCCCCGGAGTTCAGCCCAACCCGAATCTGCAAGGCAACGCCGTCATCGCGGAGTACCTCGGCGGCGAGTTCTTTGGTAACCGCTTGGATCTCCAAGGCTGAGATGCACGCCCGCAACGCATGGTCCTCCAGCGCCACCGGTGCGCCGAACAATGCCATCAAGCCGTCGCCGGTGAACTTGTCGACGGTTCCCTGAAAACGCTGCACCACAGCGGCCGTGCGGTTGAACAGCGCGTTCATGAGCTCTCGGAGTCGCTCCGCGTCCAACGCCGCCGCGAGCTTCATCGAGCCGACGACGTCGACGAACAGCACCGTTACTTGCTTGTGTTCGCCCGGGGCCGATCTCGAAGAGATTGGAGAGCCGCACACATCGCAGAAACGCGCTTTGGCGCGTAGGTCGTTACCGCACGATCCGCACCGATCGGTCCACTCACGGGTCGGATTAGCCATCCGCCGATCTCTCCTGCGCCGTTGATGTCCTCATCATCGCGCACGCCGCGGCGAACTGGCTCCCAACTGTAAAACTCGCCTCGCCGGGCCCGATCCGAGCCACCACCCGGCGCAGTGAGCCTAGGACGGAAAGTAGACCACTTGGTTGCTGTGCAACGAGTTGGGTTCCTCGAGGCGGTTGGCCGCAGCAGCTACCGCCACCCTTGTCGCGACGTCGAAGTCGCCGTACTCCGCGACGCACAGCGACTCCAATGTGTCACCGCCGACGCGAGCCCGCCGATTCAGTCGGGGCACGATGAGCACTTGGCCAAGCTCAACCTCGATGTCCGGTGGCATGCCGTTGGCCACGCCGATCATGCCCGCAAGGTCCGGGTCGCCGTACCAACTGTCGGCCAGCGTCACGAGCGTCTCCTGCGCCACCACGGTGTGGTGACCGACGTTGGCCACGTCGGGAATGAGAAGCCAAGCGCCGGGCTGAATTTCACGCTGCGCGACACCGTTCACGATCTCCCAGATCAACTGCACCTGGGAGTCTTCCGTGCCGTAGTAGTGCTGGGTCAGCTTCTTCCTGGCATCGGTCGTATCGGCCGTCGTGAAGTGGTGCCGAAAGGTGACGTACGGGACCAGGAGTTCCTGACCGACGTCGATGATGTCGGGATCGGTCAGATGGTTCTGACGAGCGATCACCGGATACAGATCGGCGTCGCCATATTCGCGCAACGCGATCGCCGACAACGTGTCGCCTGCTTGCACTTCGTAGCTCTTCATTTCTGCTCCTTGGTTGTGGCGCCTTGGCACGAACGTAGGGCGACTGGCAGGTGCTCACATGCGTAGGCGGCTACCTGAATTCCGGCCGCGCCTGCGGTCCGCGTTCGACGGCCACTGCGACGGGACAGGTAGTGCACCACTGGCGTCAACGCCCGAAGGCACGTCGAGCTCGACCCCTACCGCTCGCCGAGCCCCATCAACTCGGTGACGCCGTGGTCGCGGCCTGCGGTGTAGCCGCCGTCCACCGCGATGGCCTGCCCGCTGACGAAACTCGCGTCCGCCGACAGCAGGAAGGCCGCCACCGAGGCGATTTCGTCCGCCCGCCCGAAGCGCCGGAGCTTGTGCTCGTGCCGCAAGCCCTCACGCGGCCCCTCGAAGCCCGGCATGCCCATCACCGAGTCGAACATCGGCGTCTCGATGAACCCGGGGCAGATCACGTTGACCCGAATTCCGCTGGGCCCGTAGTCGATCGCGGTGTTCTTGGTGAGCAGCACGACGCCACCCTTGGAGGCGTTGTAGGCGCTGCCGCCTGCCGTTCCCTCAAGACCCTCGATGCTCGCCAGATTCACGATGGCGCCGCGTTCCCCGTTCACCCGCTCCTGCTGCGTCATCTGTGCCAGTGCCGCGCGGGCCACCACGAAGGTGCCCTTGAGGTTGACCCCGATGACCCGGTCCCATTCCTCGTCGGGCAACAGGTGCACCGGCCCGCCTCCTGCGACGCCCGCCGCGTGCACCACGCCGTCGAGGCGACCTGCCGCAGCGACGACCGCGGCCACCGCGTCACCGACCGCGACGGCGTCGAGGACGCTCGCCGTCCGGTACGCAGCGACACCGGGGGGCGCATCGGTCGCGAGGTCGATCCCGACCACGGTGGCTCCCTCGCCGGTCAACCGCTCGACCGTCGCCTTGCCGATGCCGGAGGCCGCACCGGTGACCAGTACACCTTTGCCCTCGAACCTGCTCATCGCCCATCCCCTCGCTCGCCGCCGCACCCCACCGAAGGTGGGCCTGCAGCTCCCCACGATTGGATAGACGACATAATTACCCATGCGAAAAAGTGGTGGGGGCGGTTCGCGGCTGCTCGTCGCCGCACTGAGCCTGGTCGCCCTGACCGTCGCAGTGCTCCAGACCGCCGTCGTCCCGATTCTCGGCATCATCGCGCAACAGCTCCACGCGTCGTCGGTCGCCGTCAGCTGGGCGGTGACCGCCAACCTCCTGGCGGCTGCCGCGTCGACACCCCTCATCGGACGGCTCGCCGACCTGCACAACAAGAAGCGCGTCCTGCTCGGCGTGCTGGCGATCGTGCTCGTCGGCTCGGTGCTGGCAGCGGTGACGTCCTCGCTCGCGTTGCTGATCGTCGCCCGCGTGCTGCAGGGCGTGTCGTATTCGCTCTATCCCATCTGCGTCGCGATCCTGCGTGAGGAACTCCCCGAGGGCAGCGTGGTCGGCGCGCTCGCCGTGTTGTCGGGAACGCTGGGTTTCGGCGGCGGAATGGGCTTGGTGGTCACCGGGCTGCTGATGGATGGCGCGGCCGGCTATCACCGGGTGTTCTGGCTGACGACCGGGTTCGTGGTGGTCGTCATCGTCGTCGCGGTCGCGGCCATCCCGTCTCGGCGGAGCACTGCCGTCGGCACCATCGACTGGGTGGGCGCCGCGGGTCTGGCGGCCGGGTTGTCGGCGGCGCTGCTGGCCATCACCCAAGGCAATGCGTGGGGCTGGTCGGCGCCGGCCACGATCGGGTTCGTGGTCTTCGCCGTCCTCGTGCTGGTGACGTGGTGGGGCTGGGAGCGCCGACGACCGCATCCACTGGTCTCCACGGAGATGATGACCCGCCGCCCGGTGCTGCTCACCAATCTCGCCACGATTTTCGTGGGCATGGGGCTGTACTTCGGCTTCCTGGGTCTCACTCAGTTCGTCCAGGTCGATCGCGCGGCCGCCGGGTATGGCTTCAGCGCATCGGTCTTGCACGCCAGCGTGGTGTACCTGCTGCCGGGCGCACTGACCGGATTCGTCACAGCGACCGTCAGCGGCAGGTTCATCGACCGCTTCGGTGCCCGACCGATCCTCGTCAGCGGGGCCCTGGCAGGCGTCGTCGGATTCCTGTGGCTCGCACTAGCGCATTCGCAGCCATGGCAGGTGATCGTCGCCGGGATCTGGACCAACGCCTACATCAGCCTCGCCTACGGTGCGCTGCCCGCGCTGGTGGTCAGCGAGGTCGACGGCAACGAGACCGGGGTGGCGACGAGCGTCAACGCCATCGCCAGAACGGTCGGCAGTGCGATGGCCGCGGCGCTGGTTGCCGTCGTGCTCGGACGAACCGCGACCGGTACAGGCCAACCCGCCGAACACGGGTTCGTCACGATCTTCATCGCGGGGGCGGTCACTGCAGGACTTGCGATGATGCTGATCGCCGGGTCCCGCGGCGGCAAGGCGAAGGTGGTGTCGGCCGAGGCTGCCGTCGACTCCCGCGCCATGAATCACGAATGGGGCTAAGGCATTGCGCCGCAGCCGATCTCACCTGGCCAACATGGTGTCGACGTGGACGACCATCGGAAACGAGGCATCGAAGAGCACCCCAAGTGGCGACGTACCGTCCAACGCCGCCTCCTGAGCATTCTCGAAGGCAACGTCCGCCGCGCCGTCGCGGGTGACGCAATCGACACCAGACCTTCACCTGCGGGACGGCTGGCCGGCGATCATGATCGGCCGATCTTCTGTAGCCTCAACGCCAGGCTCGACCGTGCACTGCGGCAGCCGCGCCGATTGGCAACGGCTCAACCAGACATTGGAGATGTCCTGAACGAGCACAGATCGGTATCGACATGAGCGGCGTGACCCTGGATCCCGTCGCAGCAGAGCCGGCGGCCGTGCACGACACCGCCGAGCTCCACGGTCTTCCGAGGATTCTGCGGGCTGACGACGACCTGCCCCAGGTCCTCGTAGACACGGTCACCGACTTCCTTCACGCGCCTCGCGCTCGCGGACTCATCCACGTGGTCTGCGCGGTGGGCGCCATCGTGGCAGGCGCCGTGCTGGTGCCGGTGGCGTGGCTGGCCGCATCGCCGAAGGCGGGCATCGCGACCCTGGTCTACACGGCCACCATCGTCGGCATGTTCTCCGTGAGCGCCGTCTATCACCGCGTGCAGTGGAAGAGTCCGGCCACCCGCAAATGGATGAAGCGGGCCGACCACTCGATGATCTTCATCTTCATCGCAGGCAGCTACACGCCGTTCGCCATCCTCGCGATGCCGCCCAAGACCGCGACGCTGGTGTTGACCATTGTCTACTCAGGCGCTGCGGCGGGCATCGCGCTCAAGATGTTCTGGCCATCTGCGCCACGTTCGGTGGGAGTGCCCCTCTACCTGTTGCTCGGTTACTCGGCCCTCTTCTTCGCGCCCGCCCTCTTGGCTGGCGGCGGCGCCCTCGTGGTCGCTTTGCTCATCGCAGGGGCCGTGCTGTACAACATCGGCGCGGTCCTCTACGGCGTGCGCTGGCCCAACCCGTGGCCGCAGACGTTCGGCTACCACGAGTTCTTCCATGCCTTCACCGCAGCTGCGGCGCTGTGCCACTACGCCGCGATCTGGTTCGTCGTCCTGTAGCGCGGGCGGTTCGCGCTACTTGAGCGGCAGT
>JAOPUT010000090.1 GCA_025963385.1 Mycobacterium sp. | reverse complement strand
GAGCTGGCGCTCGAGCAGCCCCGGGTTGTCGAAGGAGAGCCGCAGGCCGCGGACACCCAGGGCGGGGTTCTCCTCCCCCTCGTGGGTCGCGAAGGCCACCGGCTTGTCGGAGCCGGCGTCGAGGGTGCGGACGACGACGTACCGACCCCGGAAGGCGCTCAGCACGGTCGCGTAGATGTCGGCCTGCTCCTCCACCGACGGCTCGGTGGTCTGGTTGAGGAAGCACAGCTCGGTGCGGAACAGCCCGACGCCCTCCACCGGACCGGCCGCCGCGGACGTCGCGGAGGCCCCGTCGGCGACGTTGGCGAGCAGCTTCACGGGCGTGCCGTCGGCCGTGCGGCCCGGTCCGGTCCAGCGGTCCAGCGCCTCGCGCGCCGCCTGGGCCTCGGCGACCAGCCGTGCCGCCTCCTGCGCATCGGGCTCGAGCGTGATCTCGCCCGTCGTACCGTCCACGAGGAGGCGGGTGCCGCCGCGGACCGCCGACAACCCGGACACCCCGACCACGCAGGGGATCCCGAGCTGGCGGGCGATGATCGCGGTGTGGCTGGTGGGGCCGCCGAGCGTCGTCGCGAGCGCGACCACCAACGAGGCGTCCAACCCGGCGGTGTCGACGGGCGCCAGGTCCCCGGCGCACAGGATCGACGGCACCTCGGGCACCGGAACCCCCGGTTCTGGCAGCCCGCTGAGTTCGGCGATGACGCGATCGCGGATGTCGCGCAGGTCGGTCACCCGTTCTGCCATCAAGCCGCCGAGCTGGGTGAACATCGTGACGAACTGGTCGACGGCCCCGGTCACGGCCCGCACCGCAGGGTTGCCGTCGCCGATCCGCTTCTCGGTGGCGGCGATCCATGCCCGGTCCTGCGCGAGCTGGGCCGTGGTGGCCAAGACCTCCGACGCGGCGCCCGAGGCATTCGCGGCCCGGTCGCGCAGCCGGTTGGCCACGGCCGCGGCCGCGGCGGTGAACCGCGCGACCTCGCTCGGACGGTCCGCTTCACCGAGATCGGCGGCCCCGGATCCGTCGTCGGCACCGGGCCGGGTGCCCGGCCTGATCACTGGTGCGTACTGCACACCCCCGACCGCGGGAATGCCCTGGAGAACCGTTCCAGCCGGCGGAAGTGACGTGGAAGACGTTGTCGTGCTCATGTGAACCAGATTACAAGATTCCGTTGACAAGTCAACACAGTCAGGAGTAAAACCAAACATATCAACATTTCAAAGCCAAATAACCCACACAAACGGAGAGTCATGTACGCCGAAGAGCGCCAGCAGGCGATCGCCGAACTGGTGATCAGCAAGGGCCGCGCCTCCGTCACCGAACTCGCGCAGGCCTACGACGTCACGACCGAGACCGTGCGCCGCGACCTCGCCGCGCTCGACCGGGCAGGCGTACTGCGCCGCGTCCACGGTGGCGCCGTCCCGACGCGGGCGCTGCACCTCGTCGAACCCGGCGTCGGCGAGCGCGAAACCACCCGCGCCGACTACAAGGACGCGATCGCGGAGGCCGCCACCGAGTTCTTCCCGCTGACCGGCGCGAGCGTTCTCCTGGACGCAGGCACCACCACCGCGCGGATCGCCAACCAACTGCCCACCGACCGGGAACTGCTCGTCGTGACGAACTCGGTGCCCATCGCCGCGCGACTGGCCTCCGTGCCGACGATCTCACTGCAACTGCTCGGTGGACGGGTCAGGGGCATCACCCAGGCCGCCGTCGGCGAACAGGCCCTGCGCGTGCTCGACAACCTCCGTGTCGACATCGCGTTCATAGGCACCAACGGCATCAGCGCCAGGCACGGCCTGTCCACCCCCGACAGCGACGAGGCCGCGGTCAAGCGGGCGATGGTCGCGTGCGCCAACTACGTCGTCGTCGCCGCCGACTCCACGAAGGTCGGCAGGGAGGACTTCATCAGCTTCGCGCCCATCTCCAGCGTCGACACCCTCATCACGGACGCCGAGATCTCCGACGCCGACCGCCGGATCCTGACCGACGCGGGCGTCGAGGTCATCGCGACGGGAGCCACGGGGGGATTGGCATGATCGTCACCGTCACCCCCAACCCCAGCATCGACCGCACGGTGTCACTCGGCATGCAGCTCACCCGCGGGGCCGTGCACCGCGTCACGTCGGCCACCAGCGAGCCGGGCGGCAAGGGCGTGAACGTCGCTCGCGCACTGGCGCTCGCAGGACTCGACGCCGTTGCCGTCCTCCCCGCCGCCGATGACGACCCCATGCTGGCCGCCCTTCGAACGGCCGGCGTCGGCTTCCACTGCGTGCCGGTCAGCGGCGCGGTGCGGACCAACCTGGCGATCACCGAGGCCGACGGCACCACCACGAAGCTCAACGAGCCTGGTGCCCTCCTCGACGCCGCCGCTTTGGATGCGCTCACCCGAACCGTTCTGGCGCACGCCGAAACCGCCTCGTGGGTAGTGCTGTCCGGCTCGTTGCCACCCGGTGTGCCGGACGAGTGGTACGCCGACGTCGTCGCCCTCCTGGCGGCCGCACCGTGCCAGGTGGCCGTCGACACCTCCGAGCGTCCGCTCGACGCACTGGCCGCAGGATTCGGCCGCGCGGCACCGGATGTCATCAAGCCGAACGCCGAGGAGCTCGCGGGCCTCGTCGGCGCTTCGCCGCTGGAACTGGAACAGGCTGCGGCGCAAGGAGATCCGGCACCGGTGGTATCCGCCGCGAACAGACTGATCGAGCGGGGCGCCAAGACGGTGCTCGTCACGTTGGGCGCAGCAGGTGCCGTGCTCGTCGACCCGACCGGCAGTTGGATGGCCGCCCCGCCGCCCATCGCGCCACGCAGCACGGTCGGCGCGGGTGACTCGTCACTGGCCGGATACGTCCGCGCTGCGGTCGGCGGTGCCGAGCCGCCGCGTCGCCTGCAGATGGCGGTCGCCTACGGCAGCGCGGCAGCCGCGCTCCCCGGCTCTGCCCTGCCCGCCCCCTCCCAAGTCGATCTGAATGCAGTTCGGGTGTATGCGATCACACCCGCGTCCATTCACCCCTAACCCCAGAAGAGGAAGAGAAAAATGTCCATCATCACCACCGACCTCGTCGCCCTCGACGTCGACGCAGGCGGCGACAAGGAGGCCGTGATCGGCCTGCTGGCCGCGCGTCTCGCCGATGCCGGGCGTTCCTCTGACCAGGCGGGCCTCACCGCGGCCGCGATGGCGCGTGAGGCGCAGTCCGCGACCGGACTGCCCGGTGGCATCGCCATTCCGCACTGCCGCTCCCCCTACGTCGACCAGGCCACCATCGGGTTCGCCCGACTGTCTCCCCCGGTCGACTTCGGCGCGCCAGACGGTCCCGCCGATCTTGCGTTCCTGATCGCCGCACCCGACTCGGGCGGCGCCGAGCACATGAAGCTGCTGTCCAGTCTCGCAAGGGCGTTGGTGCGCAAGGAGTTCGTCGAGTCCCTGCGCAACGCCGCATCGGCCGACGAGGTGGTCGCACTGGTCGAGGGTGTCGTGAATCCGGCGCCCGCCGCTGCTGCTCCGGCTCCTGCTGCCGCGGCTCCCGCGGTCGACGACGCAACGAAGACGGTCGTCGCCATCACCGCATGCCCGACGGGCATCGCGCACACCTATATGGCCGCTGACTCGCTGGTCGCCGCGGGCAAGAAGGCAGGCATCGACCTGGTCGTCGAGACCCAGGGCTCCTCGGGGAGCACGCCGCTACCGGCCGAGACGATCGCCAACGCCGTGGCCGTCATCTTCGCCACCGACGTCGGCGTGAAGGACCGCGGCCGGTTCGCAGGCAAGCCTGTCATCGCCTCCGGCGTCAAGCGCGCCATCAACGAACCCGACAAGATGGTCGCCGAAGCCCTTGCGGCTGCGGATAATCCGAACGCAGCCAAGGTGGAGGGCACCGCAGGCGGCCCCTCCTCGGCGGCCAGTCCGTCCGCGTCCGGCGGTGTCGGGTGGGGCACCCGCACCCGGCAGATCCTGCTCACCGGCGTCAGTTACATGATCCCGTTCGTCGCGGCGGGCGGCCTGCTGATTGCATTGGGCTTCTTGTTCGGCGGCTACGAAATCGCAAACAAGCCAGACGGCCCACCGAGCCCGCTGTCCTTCGGAATGGACTCGATCGGCGCTCACATCGCGAGCACGAATACCCTGACCAATCTGCCGTCCGGCGGCCTGGCGCAGTACCTCGGCGCGGTGTTGTTCACCCTCGGCGGGCTGGCCTTCATGTTCCTGGTCCCCGCGCTGGCCGGCTACATCTCGTTCGCCATCGCCGACCGGCCAGGTATCGCACCGGGATTCACCGCAGGCGCCGTCGCGGTGTTCGTCGGCGGCGGCTTCATCGGCGGCATCGTCGGTGGTCTGATCGCCGGCTTCACCGCACTGTGGATCAGTCGCATCGACGTGCCCCGCTGGTTGCGCGGCCTGATGCCGGTCGTGA
>JAOPUT010000059.1 GCA_025963385.1 Mycobacterium sp. | reverse complement strand
GCAGTTCGCGGAAGGTGAACAGGATTTGGGTGCGTTTGGCCAGGCTGGTGTCGCGCCAGGCGGGGAACGCGGCGGCGGCGGCGTCGATCACCGTGCGGGCGTCGGCGACGCTGCCCAGGGCGACCTGCCCGGTGACCTCACCGGTGGCGGGGTTGGTCACCGGCGCGGTGTCACCGCTGGTGCCTGCGAAGGCCGCGTTGTTGACCCAATGGGAAATGGTGTGGCTCATAGCGTTTTCTCCTGAATGTTCACCGGACGATTGGAACGTCGAAGTCGACGGAAACGTGGAGGCCGGAACGTGCGGATTCGAGGATCGAAGCGCACACCGCCATGGCGTTCACTGCGTCGTGACCGTCCACCACGGGGCGGCCCTCACCGCGGACCGCCCTGGTGAAGTGGTCGAGGGTGATGTCATAGGTGTGTCTGCGGTCCGGTACGTCGATCTCGCGGTCACCGGACGCGTCGCGCAACCACACCTCGCCAATCGGCTCCGGAGTCATCACGTCCGGCGCGGTGATGCTGCCCTCGTCACCGTGCACCTCGAGGTACGTCGGTGTGTACGGGGTCGTGAACGAATCGTGCAACCGGACGAGGACGTCGTCGTCGTACCGGATCACGGCTGAGGCGGCGTCCTCGGCGAGGGTGTCCCACGAACCTTGCTTGACGGTTAAGGCTGTGGTCTCCAATGCCCTGGTGCCCAGAAGGGGATTGACCACCGACGCGTCGTGGCAGGACAGATCCATGACGACCCCGGCACCGGGGGCGTCGCCGAGTCGCCAGCCCCGCAGCCGTTCGGGAAGCAGCGACGTGTGCCGCACGTTGACGGACAGGACGCGACCGATGGCCCCGTCGTGCACCAATTTTCGGATCGTTCGATGAGTTCCTGCGGCGGGCAGGTGGTGGTTGACGCCGAGCACGATCCCGTACCCAGCGCATTGCGCGGTGATTCGTCGGGCACTGTCGAGATCGGTCGACAGCGGCTTCTCGCACAGCACGTGCTTGCCCGCCGCGGCCGCGGCCACCGCATGGGCCAGGTGTCGGTCATTGGTGCTGGACACGTACACGGCGTCGATGGTCGGGTCGGCGAGAAGGGAATCGACGCCGAAGTCACCAGCGGCTGAGGGGATCTCATTGCGGGCCGCGAACGCCCTGGCGTGCTCGGCGTGGCCACTGGCCAGTCCATTCACGCGTTGCTTCATCCGACGCAGTGCGGGAAGCATGCGCGTCTCGGCGATGTCGCTCGCGCCGATCAAGCCCCACGCGAGCTGAGGGGTTTCGGTCATGTCGGCTTCATCTCCCGTCGATGCCGTTGTCCAGTAATTGGTTACATGCGTTCGGTCAACCGACCGAACCCTGAACCCGCTCGATGAGGTCGCGCAGGTAGACGAAGCTCTTTTGGGCCGCATCGAGACTTCCGCACTCCACGGACAGCACGACGTCATGATCCGCCTTCGACAACGTGTTGACGATGCGCTCCCAGTCGATGACGCCCTCACCGCAAGCACAGCCGAGCATGCCGCGGACCTTCCCTCGCAACCGGCGGGCATCCTCCACGCTGATGTCCTTTGCGTGCATGTGGGTCACCTGGCCGACGATCTTCTCGAGCCACTCGTGCGGGTCGTTCTCGCTGAGGTAGGCGTTGCCGGTGTCGAGATTGATCGTCAGAGCAGGGCTGTCGATCAGGTGCATGATTTTGTCGAGCCGCTCTGGCGTGGCCGTGTAGGGGCCATGCGTCTCGATCGCGATCTTGATGCCGCGCGGCTCGGCGACCAGCGCGGCCTCCTGCAGCGTGTAGCGCATCAGCGTGTAGTTCTCGGCCTCACTGGTCCACGCTGGGGTGGGCCCGTCGTCGACCATGATCATCGGTGAACCGACCTCGGCCGCGTAGCGGATCGCCTGACGGAAGTACTCGACGGCCACGTCGGGCTTGGCCAGCGGCGCATGGCTCGACAGCGACGAGATCTTCAGACCACGGTCGTCGGCAGCCTTCTTCAGGATCAGCGGATCGTCGAGCATCGACCGGGTGTGGAAGTAGCCTGCCGCACTGAGGAGTTCGCGACCCCAGTGCACCATTGGCTCGACGTATTTGTAGCCGATCTCGGCGGCCTGATCCATCGCCCAGTCGAACCCCTGGTTCTCTAGGCGTGCGAACTCGAGATTCAGACCTAGCTTGATATTGCCCATGCCAGCCCTCCCGGCTCAGAAGCCGCGCTTGCTGACGTAGTCATCGCGTGTTTCGCCGAGGTAAGCCGGAACCGCGATGTCCCACCACCCCGTGGGGTGCATCTTGGTCCAGGGGAGCTCCCTTGCGCTTATCACCTCGATCACCACCGGGCCCGGTGTGGCGAAACCGCGTGTGACGGCGGCCGCGACGTCGTTGGGATCCTCGATGCGCTCCGCGGTGGCCCCCAGGGAACGGGCGAAGTCCGCGATGTTGGCGAAGTATGGTTTGCCGTCCGGGGTGGTCCACCCCGAGACGATCTCGCGATCTTTGCCGAACAGGTCGATCTGCAGGTCCTTGATCGCCTCCCAGCCCCCGTTGTTGAGCACCAGGATCACGACGGGAACGTTGTTCATCACCGCGGCCGCGACCTCGGTGCCGGTCTGCAGGAACGCTCCGTCACCGACCATGGCGAGCACGTTCTTGTCGGGTGCACCGATCTGAGCGCCGATCGCGGCGGGCACGCCGAACCCGATGCCGGAGAATCCGCCCGCCACGATGTTCGTCCGCGGGCCGTAGATCGGGAATTCGTTGAACGCTTGGTTCGCCGGGTTCGAGGAATCGGTCACCAAGATGCCGTCGTGCGGCAGAGCCTTGCGGATCTCGACCATGGCGCGAGAATTCGTCATGGGCAGGTAATCCGTGGTGCGCATGGGCTTGAGGTATTCGTCCCACTGCGCCTTGAGGTCTTGCAGCTCGGCGAAGTAATCGGTGTCGCGGTAGTCGGTCGGCTCGCGTTCGGCCTTCAACGCGTCGAGTAGCGCGCCGAGGGAGGACTTTGCGTCACCGGCGATGCCGACCTCGGCGGGGTAGTTGCGACCGATCTCGAAACCGTCGATGTCGATGTGGATGAGTTTGGTCTCAGGGATGTTGAACGTGACCCCTGGCCGGTAGGAGGACGTGATTCGGTCGCTGAATCGGCATCCGACGGCGAGGATCACGTCGGCTGTCTTCGTTACCCCGTTGCCGGGAATGGAACCCATGTCACCGCAGGGCCAGGCATACAAGTCGTGGTCGGCGGGGAAGGCACCCTTGCCCTGGAACGAATGGGTGACCGGGGCGCCGAGGAATTCGGCGACCGCAGTCAGCTCGGGGGTGGCCTCGGCGGCGATGATGCCACCGCCGGCGACGATCACCGGACGCGATGCGCCGGCCAGCAATTCGGCCGCCGCCTTGATCGCATTCAGATCACCGGCGGGCCGGAAGGGCGCTTTGCGCGGAGGCGGCGGGGTGTATTCGCCGTATTCCGCCTGCAGGTCCTGCGGGATGTCGACGAGAACCGGACCACGCCGGCCCTCGTTCATCGTGTTGAAGGCCTGACGCAGCGCGGTGGGAATGGATTCCACGCGATTGGGTTGCCACCATCGCTTGACGACGGGTTCGGCCATGCGCGGAAAGTTGTTGCCGTGCGGGCGGTCCAATTCCTGCAGGACGCCGTAGTTCTCCATGTAGGTGTGCACAGCACCGGTCAGCAACAGCATCGGCTGCGAATCGACGTAGGCGGTAGCCAGACCGGTCAGCGTGTTGGTGGCACCGGGTCCGATCGACGTACAGACCGCGGCGATCTTTCCCGACGCACGGTAGTAACCGTCGGCCATGTGTGCGGCACCCTGCTCGTGGATCGCGGGGATGACTTCGATCTCATCGGCGCGATCAACGAAGGCGTCGAGCAGCGCGGTGTTTCCGTGACCGGGGATGGCGAACACCTTCTCGACGCCCTCGCGAATCAGAATGTCGACGACCATCTGGCCGCCGGTCAGCTTCTTCGTTGTCATGACACTTCCTTCGTCGTTCGGTGGGTTAGGGGGCGGAGCGGGCGCCGAATTCTGCATGCTGTCGGGCGGTCTCGGCAATTACCGGCGCCACTCGCAACGCATTGGCTGCAATGGTCAACGCGGGATTCATGACCGGCAGTGAGGGAAAGAAGGCGGAGTCCACGACGAACAAGTTGTCGACGTCGTGTGCCCGGCAATCCGGATCGAGGACCGAAGTCCTGGGATCGGACCCCGCACGAATCGTGCCTGCTTGATGGGAGTTGACGTCGATGCCGGTCGATTCGCTGATCACGATTGGGTACCCGAGTTTGCGCATGACCTTGCGCATTTCGCGCACCAATGCCTTGTGCGTGACGACGTTGTTTGGTTTCCAGGCGATTTGAATGGAACCGTCGGCACGGAGCGTGACCCGGTTCTCGTGGTCGGGAATGTCCTCACTGAACAGCCACCAGTCGATGCTGCGCCGGGTCGCTGCGTTGAGTGCCCACATCGGAATGTGAGGTCGCTGTGCCTTGATCATCGCGCCCTGCAGCTTGCCGATGAGCTGCACGTGACCCAGCGGGTACGGATGCTCCACCGTGCCGTGAAGGTAGTAGTCATTGACGTACAGCGTCTTCTGAAAGGTCACCTTGTTGCGGCGGAGCGGATTGATGGCGACCATGATGGAGTTGTTGTGCACCATATAGTTTCGGCCGACCTGACCGGACGAGTTGGCTAACCCCGCTGCGTGCTGGTCGGTGGCCGATCTCAGTAACAACGCCGCGGAGTTCACCGCTCCGCACGACACCACGACCGTGTTGGCCCTCAACGTGACGACCCGCGCGCCGATCCGGCACTCGATTCCCGTGGCTCGGCCTCCGGTCGAGTCGGTCGTCACGCGGGTGACGTAGGCGTTGGTCAGCAGTTCCACCGCACCCGTGGCGATCGCCGGCCGGATGCCGCAGACGTCCGCGTCACCCTTGGCCAACACACGGCAGGGAAATCCATCGCACGTCGCGCACTTGATGCACGCACCTCCCTGACGAAGATCAACTCCGAGCGCCAGGTGCGATGGCGTCAACCCGAGGTCGCGGAGACCAGCGGCAGTGCGCGCGATGGGCGGCTCGTGGTCGACGGGAGCGAACGGGAAGGGTTGGCTGCGAGCCAGTGTGGGATCGTCGTCCTCGCCGTGAACGCGATAGAGCCGCTCGGCGGCGCCGTAATGTGGCTCGAACTCTTCATAGTCGACCGGCCACGCGGGCGATGGGCCATCGGCGAGATCGGCATGCCGAAAGTCCTCGCGTCGAAACCGCACTAGCGAGGCGCCGTACAACTTGGTGTTGCCACCGACGTAGTAATACGTCCCCGGGCTGAAGGCTGCGCCATTGCTGGCGTCGTACCACTTTTCGGCGTTCTTATAGCGTCCGTCGACGAAAACTGCTTCTGCATCCCAGTTTTCGGGCTCCTGAGGAAGGAAATCACCGCGTTCGACGACCAGCACGCTCAAGCTCGCGTTCTTCAATGCGTACGCAAGCGTGCCGCCGCCCATCCCGCTGCCGACGATGATCACGTCGTAGTGGTCGCGGGCGGGCTGCGAGTTGCTCACTGGCAGGGTGTCGAGCATCCGCTTTGGTTTCCTCTCGCCTTCAAATGCTGAGTCGTCGCCGACAGCCCGTGGATCGCAGACGATGCGTGCGATGCCAGGCGAGCCGTGTGAGTGTCGCGGGCGACGACAACTCGAAGCGCTGCTATACACAGCATTCCCGATTTGGCGATCCTTCATCAGACCCAACCCGCGAAGCCATCCGCGCTGTCGTGTTACAGAGTGTGCACCACTGCATGGACACGTTTCGGCCGGTTCTGCGCGATGGGGCAGCCTGCCCTACGTGGGTGACGCTGACCGCTATTGGGGAGTAGGCGCATCCGGTCGGATCAAACCTGCGGCACGCAGGTCGTCCCACAAGCCGGCTGGCAGCTCCATTTCGAAGAGTTCGGCATTGTTCGCCTGCTGCCGTTCATTGCGTGCGCCGATGCAGGCACTCACGACGGCCGGGTGAGCGTAGGAAAATTGCAGCGCCACGGCCGCCAGTGGCACGTGGTGACGACGGCAGACTTCCTCCAGCTGACCGGCCCTGGTCAAGATGTCCTCGCCGGCGGGAGCGTAGTTGAAGCGGGCGCCAGGAACCGGGCCGGTGGCAAGAACCCCGCTGTTGTAGACCCCGCCGAGCACGATGCCAACGCCGCGCTCCTCGCAGATCGGGAAGAGCTCGTCGAGCGGCTCCTGCTCGAGCAGTGTGTACCGACCGGCCAGCAGGCATACGTCGGCATCGGTGGTCTTGACCGCCTCGGTCATCAGGTCGGTCTCGTTGATCCCGAACCCGATGGCCTTGACGACCCCCTCCTCGCGAAGTGACTCCAACGCGGGAAAGGCACTGACGATCGCCTGATGGAACAGTTCGGGCGCGGCCGACCCGTGGGTGTAACGGTCACAGTCGTGAATGAAGAGGGCATCGAAGCGGTCGGTGAGCATGCGCTGCATACTCTGTTCGACTGCGCGCATCACGCCGTCGTAGGAGTAGTCGTAGCCCGCGACGAACGGGGGGATTTCGAGGTACTGGCCGTTCACGGGCGGTGCATCGAGCGTCGGACTGAGAACCCGGCCCACCTTGGTCGACAGCACCACCTCGCTGCGGTCGCGCGTACGGAGTGCGTGACCGAGCCGGTATTCACTGAGCCCGTTGCCGTATCCGGGGGCGGTGTCGAAGTACCTGATCCCCTGATCCCAGGCCTGCGAGACCATGGCGTCGGCGCCGGCGTCGGTGAAGACGCCGTTGAAGTTTCCGATCGGCGCGGCGCCGAAGCTGAGGGCTGTGAACGTCAAACCCGAACGATCGTTCAACCTGGTGTCGGAAACCCTCATGCCACGTCCTCGCCCTCTTGATCATCGCACGGTCGCGGGAGCGATCGTCGGTGCTGCACTCGTTTCCTCAAAATCGAAAGCCGCTACCGCGCAGGCTTTTTCGAGCCTAGCGACATCTGAGGTAGCGGACCTCTACTCAGGACGCGAAATTCTGGGCGGCTCAACTGCACGAAGTGTGTCAGACGGTCGCGCCCCCTTGCTCAGGGCTGATCGACGCTACAGCGACCCTCCGAGGCGCGCACCGTCGAGCAGGGCATCGGCAAGTTTGCCGGGCTTCGCCGCATCACCGATGACGTGTACTCGGGCGCCTACGCGCACCCGCAGCGTGTCGGCCAACGAGCGGACGGATTCCATCCGAGAGGCGATCAGGACACGCGTTGCCGGAATGTCGTACCGATGGCCGGACACCGAGTCCCACGCCGTCACGTGGCTGGCGTCGATGCTCTCGACCGAGGTTCGGAGCTTGACGTCACAGGCCTCTGCGACACGGTCGCGGAGGACCATTCCTTGCTGCAATCCCATGTCACCGGCCAGGGCATCCTGGCCGTCGATGACCGTGACGGAGTAGCCCTGCGCCACGAGAACGTCCGCGGCATGGCAGCCGATCCAGTTGGCGCCGATGACCACGGCAGGCTCGGCAGAGACCGGCGGGAGGTCGACCGGTACCCGGGTCAGGTAGCTCGTGGCTGGCTCGACGTGGTCCATTTCGCTACCGGGAATCGGTGGTGAGACGGGGCGGGCCCCGGTTGCGACCACCACGACATCCGCGTCGAGGCGATCGACGAATTCGATGTCGACTTCGGTGCCCAGATGAATCTGAACCTCGAGCCGTTCCATCTCGCGAGCCAGGAACCGCACGGGTTCTGCGAAGTCGTGACGCCCGCGCGCCACCGCACCCTGCCGGACCCGTCCACCGAGCGACGACGACGCCTCGTAGACCGTGACGCTGTGGCCGGCGAGTCGAGCAGCGCGAGCTGCCTCGAGACCCGCCGGGCCTCCGCCGATGATCGCGACCGTAAGAGGAGTCCTGGCCGGCACGGGCGCCAGTTCGAGTTCGCGGACCGTGGCCGGGTTGATGGCGCAGTACGCCGGTTCGTCGACGTTGAGGTAGCCCACGCACTCTGCGCACGAGATGCATCGGCGGGCTTCGTGAAGGCGGCCCTCACGCGCCTTGCGCAGCAAGTCCGGATCAGCGTGCAGCCCGCGGGCGATGCTGACGAAGTCGACCAAGCCAGCACCGAGAGCTCGCTCGGCGACCTCGAGAGCGCCCAACTTTCCAGCGGTTGCCACGGGAATCTTGAGCGCGGACTTGATCGTGGCGGCCAGATCGAGCAGACCGCCTGGCGCCGCTTCCATCGGTGGCTGCGTAACGGTGATCGATTCGTATGTGCCTGCACTGACGTCGATGAGATCGACACCGGCCCGCTCGAGCTCCTGTGCGAAGGGAACCGAATCGACCTCGGTGAGGCCGCCGTCTACATAGTCGTGTCCAGCCAACCGGTAGAGCAGTGGCATGTCGTCGCCAACGGCACGACGCACCGCGTGGACCACCTCGAGGGGGAATCGCATGCGGTTGGCGAGGCTGCCGCCGTATTCGTCCCGCCGCATATTCGTATAGGGCGACATGAACGCATTGAGCAAATATCCACTGGCGCCGTGGATCTCGATGGCGTCCAAGCCCGCCTCCTGGCCGCGGAGGGCAGCTGCCACGAACCGTTCGACGATCGCGGCGATCTCCTCGCGGGTCAGCGGGCGGGGTACATAGCCACCGGCCAGCGCACAGGGAACGGCGGAGGGCGCCACGGGTTGAAACCCGCTCACCCGCATGTTCGTCTGTCGTCCGCAATGCGCCAATTCGAGCGACACTCGGCCACCGGCGGCGTGGACGGCATCGGTCATCCTTTTCAATTCGGGGATGACGTGGTCGGAATGAGCGCCGCACTGAAACGGGCGCCCCTTGCCAACCGGATCAACGTAGGTGGCCTCAACTCGCAACAGCCCGACTCCGCCACGCGCGCGGGCCACCAGGTAGTCGATGTAGCGCTGTGTCATCACGCCGTCGGCCGTGCACAGATTCTTCTCCATCGGCGCCATCAGTACGCGATTGGGCAGGCGCATACCGCGAAGCTCGAACGGATCGAAGATTCCCACCTGGGGGACCCGCGGACTGAGGTCACTAACGGTTGCGGATGGCACGACACATGACGTTAGGGGTGCGACTGCGATGAAACCAGACTCATCGCGCGCAGTCGTTTGGCCAAGGGTGCGCACTATGTGAAATCGGTCTTGGTGGCGCGTTCAGGCCCTGATCACATCAACACAGGCGGGCACACAGATCGTGCAAAAGCTGCCTGGGGACTGCGCACTGTGGGTCTGGTTGGTGCTTCGTCCGGCCTGAAAGGATTGACTCCAAATACACGTCGGCACTGCGAACTAAGGAAACTCGAATCCATGGGTCAGCTGGATGGCAAGGTAGCCTTCATCACGGGAATCGCGCGGGGACAGGGGCGTTCACATGCGCTTACTCTGGCGCGCGAGGGCGCGGACATCATCGGCTTGGACGTCTGCAAGAAGCCCTCGTCCACACCTTATCCCGGCGCGTCGCCCGAGGATCTCGAGGAGACGGTCGCGCTCGTCGAGGAGACGGGTCGCAAGATCGTAGCGGAACAGGCGGACGTCCGAGACCTTGCGCAAGTTCAGGCGGTCTTCGATCGCGGCATTGCACACTTTGGCCGCGTGGACATCGTGCTTCCGAATGCCGGTATCTGTGCCGGCGGCCTTACGTGGGAGATCACCCCGGAAGACTGGCAGGAGATGTTGGACGTCAACCTCACCGGTCCTTGGAACACCGTGCGGGTGGCGCTTCCAACGATGATCGAACAGGGCGACGGCGGCTCCATCGTGTTCACCGGATCCGTCGACGCACTCAAGGGATCGGCCAACATCTCGTCCTACGCCGCGTCGAAGCACGGCGTGACCGGACTGATGAGATCGCTTGCGAACGAGGTTGGTCAGTACGGGATCAGGGTCAACTCCATCAATCCCGGCCACGTCGACACCGACATGCTCGGAAACGACTTCGTGTGGAAGCTCTTTCGGCCCGATCTGGAAAAGCCCACCAAGGATGACGTGGTCGGGTCCTTCCAGGGCACCAACCTATTGCCGGTTCCGTGGATGAAGCCGGAAGACATCAGCAACGCCATCCTGTACCTCGTCTCCGATGCAGGCCGCTATGCAACCGGCACGACGCAGTTGTTGGACTCCGGCTTCTTGGCGAAGTCCTAGAGGCTGCTGCCAGTAGGCGAGATCGACGTCCCGCCGATTGATCTCGCTCATTGGCCAGCGCTCGTCTGGCACGGTCGCCCACACATGTCGCCCATGAATGGCAACGAGGGGGTCCGCCCACCTCGCCCCCGCCTCGGCGGCCCGTCTCGGGCCGTCACGCTGCCTCCGCCCCGTGGTCCGGAGTGGAGTTGGCAGCTAGAGGGCCGCTGCCGTGGGCATCCCGCGGCGCTGTTCTTCCCCGAGGACCTTCGGGGAGTCGCGCGTGCGCGGCAAGAGGCCAAGGCAAAGCTGATCTGCGCGGATTGCCCCGTTCTGGCCCGGTGCCGTGATCACGCCCTCAGCGTCCCCGAAACTTGGGGAATATGGGGTGCGACGACGCCACGCGAACGGGGCGTACGGCGCTCGATGGACCCTGATTGACGCCGGTAAACCCAAGGCATCGCGAAAGCTCGGCGAATTTGGAGTAGTTGGCTGCACCCCACGATCAGTGGTGGTGGCGTCTTCGATGCTGTAATCGTCTCCTGCGTAATCGATTCGAGTGTTCATTCGACCCACTACGTGCAGCGCGCGTAGTTGTCGATACAGCGCAGCGTCGGTCACCTCAGATGTGTAGTCGAAGGCCCGGTAATTGCACACCCTGAGTCTGTCCGGCGTCCTGCGGTCCATCAATACTGAGATTGCGGTCGAAGCCGCGGGCCACCTGCGACGCCCACGGCGGCCATTATCTTTTAAGGAGTTTCACCGTGTCGGTCACCCTCAAAGCCTCCGCGGCGCAGGGCGGCACCGCCCACAAGAGCGACCCTCAGGTCGTGGAGACGGTTGCAGCGGTCCTTGAGGACATCCGCACGAACGGTGATTCCGCGGTGCGCAAGTACTCTGAGAAGTTCGACAAGTGGGCGCCCGAGAGCTTCCGGCTCAGCCATGACCAGGCAGCCAAGATCGTCTCAGATCTGCCGTCAACGGTCATCGACGACTTGACCTTCGTTCAGAAGCAGGTCAGGAACTTCGCCCAGGCGCAGCGCGATTCGATGCTCGACGTCGAGATCGAGACCTTGCCGGGCGTGCGATTGGGACACAAGCACGTACCTGTGACGGCTTCCGGCGCATACGTACCCGGAGGTCGCTATCCACTCACCGCCTCTGCCCACATGACGGTCGTGACGGCGAAGGTGGCTGGCGTCGAGCGGGTCGCTGCCACGACGCCACCCAACGTGGGCGAGCCGCCGCAGATCAGCGTGGCGGCAATGTATTTGGCCGGTGCCGACGAGATCTACGTTCTCGGTGGGGTGCAGGCGATAGGTGCCTTGGCGCTGGGCACCGAGACCATCGACCCGGTGAACTTGCTCACCGGCCCGGGCAACGCCTACGTTGCTGAAGCCAAGCGTCAACTCTTCGGTGAGGTCGGTATCGATCTGTTCGCCGGCCCCACCGAGGTGCTCATCATCGCCGATGACACGGCCGATCCGTTCATCGTGGCCGCGGACCTGCTCAGCCAGGCCGAACACGGGCCCGACTCCCCGTGTGTGCTGATCACGACGTCGGAGCGGGTGGGCCGCGAGGCCATCGCCGAAGTCTCGCGTCAACTGCAGAATCTGCCCACGAGCCCGGTGGCGAGCGTGTCCTGGGAGCGATTCGGCGAAGTGCACCTGGTCGATGATCTCGAGGAGGCCTTCGCGCTCGGTGACCGATTCGCGAGCGAGCACGTTCAGATCCTGACCGCCGAACCGCGTCGCGCCCTCACCGAAATGCACGACTACGGTGCACTCTTCCTGGGTGAGAAGACCTGTGTCTCATACGGTGACAAGGCGATCGGCACCAATCACGTGTTGCCCACGCTCGGCGCCGCCCGGTACACCGGCGGGCTGTGGGTGGGCAAGTTCCTCAAAACAGTCACCTACCAGGAAATCGACGACGCGGCGTCCAGCGCAGAGCTCGGTCGCATCTGTGGACGCGCAGCGCGTTTGGAGAACTTCGAGGGTCACGCCCGTTCGGCGGACGTACGCGCGTCGAAGTTCGGCGGCGACTCACTTCCGTGGAGCGATCACGAATTCGGTCGCGCAGGCACCTTCTCGGCTCATTGAGCAAGCGAGTGTGAGGGTGAGCGCCATGCAGCCATTCGCGAACGAACCCCTGAAGGAAGAATGACTTTGAGCATTGATCACCGGCCCAAGATTCCGACGCTGCGGGCAGTCGATCACAGTGCCTACACCGTGCCGAACCTCGACGAGGCGGTTGCATTCTTCGTTGATCACTTCGGCGCCGAAGTCGCCTTTCATGACGGGCCCTTCGTCGACGATGTATCAGACGGCATGCGGCGGCGGCTGAACGTCGATCCACGTGCCGTGAGCAAGATCGCCATGATCCGAATCGGCAAGCACCACAACGTCGAACTCTTCGAGTACACCGCGCCGGTCCAGGAGACCGTCCAGCCTCGCAACAGCGACATCGGTGGTCACCACATGGGGTTCTACGTTGACGACATCGATGCGGCCTACGACTACGTACGTTCGATTCCTGGCGTCGTCGTCCAAGAAGGGCCCAACGGAGTCGATCCTGCCGCGCCGGTGGCAGGACAGCGATGGTTCTACTTCCTGTCTCCGTGGGGCATGCAGCTCGAACTGACGACATGTGCCAGTGGCGGCTTCTACGATGGGCTGCCCGGTGCGGCGATGGCACCACCGAGTTCGAGCTGGCGATAGCCGTAACCTCGGCAACGAGCTGTCAGCGCCGTTGACAGCAAAAGCGCTGCGCAGTCAGCAATTTCCTTTGATTGCGCACCACATTCGTGCAAAACGATTTCGATCAAGCTGATGCTTTGATCATCAAGTGCAATGTGGCATACGTGTCTTGCGCATATTGCTCCTAGCTTCACAGCCAGGTACTAGGCAGACTCAGCCGTAGATGGTGCACGGCCCCGCCGTCATCCAGCGCAAACATCTTCAAAACTCGATTCGTGACTCGGCCTCGCTGGTGGAGACCTTGAGCAGTCCGTCTCGGTCGGCAAGAAGGTTGAGCCTTGGTTGTCGGCACTTCCGCAGCGGGATCCGATGAGCGAGCGAGGGAATTCTCATGACCGATCAACTGAGATCAGCTAATTCGGGACCTACGCGGGCGCCGCTGGGGCGGCGGCAGTTTTTGGTGGGGGCGGCGGTGGGGGCTGCGGCGTTGGGTGGCGTGGCGGGGTTGGCGGCGTGTGGTGGGGGTGGTGGTTCGGGGTCTCCGCTGGGGGGGGGGGGTGCTAGTGGGCCGCCGAAGGCTGGTGGGATGTTGCGGTTGGGTGCTCAGGGTGGTGCGAGTACGGATACGTTGGATGCTCAGAATGGGTTGACCAACACTGATTTCAATCGGATTTATCAG
>JAOPUT010000056.1 GCA_025963385.1 Mycobacterium sp. | reverse complement strand
CTGATAAATCCGATTGAAATCAGTGTTGGTCAACCCATTCTGAGCATCCAACGTATCCGTACTCGCACCACCCTGAGCACCCAACCGCAACATCCCACCAGCCTTCGGCGGCCCACTAGCACCCCCCGCCCCCTGCGGAGACCCCGAACCACCACCCCCACCACACGCCGCCAACCCCGCCACGCCACCCAACGCCGCAGCCCCCACCGCCGCCCCCACCAAAAACTGCCGCCGCCCGTATCGGGCGTCACGCAGGCCGGGTTGCTTTCTCGCACCTGTGTCGTCGACCATCGGTCACTCTCATCCTGTGTCATGAAGTTATTGCGGCCAAGGGAGATTCGGCGATTGCAGAGCGCCCGGACTGCCGGCCTACGATGGGCACGAACGAGAACGGACATGTCTCCAATCGACGAAGCTCTTTCGGTACGTTCAGGGTGTGCCTGACCGCGACCGCCTTGCCGGAATGGCTAAGTACCGTCTAAGTGTTGAAGATGTTGGTCCCGATGAGTAGACGCCAAGTGTGAATGCGCGACGCGATTCACTGCACAGAACGTACAGTTAGGTTGCACTTACTGTCCGCTCAAACTGTTTGCTATATTTTGCTGACCGCGTCGCGGCTTCCGCAGTCAAATCGATGATTGCGAACCCTTGCCGCACTCCACCGGTCAATTACCCGGGTGCTAATGGTGAGCAGGTCGAGTCCACACCGCCTCTGCGGCATTGCTACCGTTGCTGCTCGCAGCGTCTGCCAAAAAAGCCTGCCTGACGCACTCGACACAATTGGCGCGTGCTGGTCATGGATTCGGCTTCGGGTCTGCGATCGACGCCCGTGGCGGGAGTACGGTCGCGGTGGCGGACGCTGGCCGACATGTGCCGTGCCTGACTGCCTACACAGAACGAACCATCGGTAGGTCGAGAGGGATGCGCAATGTCAACGCCGGCGGCAGGCCGCTCGTCACGTGAGAGATCGACGGACGGCCGACCGGATAGCGCGCAGTGAGCGACGCGGACCAAGCCGATGACTGGACGATCTCGAACGTTCGGCAATTGCTTCGACACCTGTTACCCGATCAGTCGACAACCTCACTGTCGATCATCGGGATCGATGGACGAAGTCGATCCGGCAAGTCCAGCCTGGCCAAGTACATTGAGGCGAGCGACGACGACATCGCGGTGATTCACACCGACGACATCGCATGGCATCACTCGTTCTTCGATTGGTCCGATGTGCTCGTGGCAGGCGTGCTCAAGCCTCTACGCCGAGACGGTCTTCCGTTGTCCTACGTGCCCGAGCCATGGCAAATGCGCGGGAGACCCGGCGCCATCGACGTGAGCTCAGATACTCGGATCGTGCTCCTGGAGGGCGTAGGCGCAGCACGGACCGAACTGAGCGGGTGGCTCGACGCCTCGATCTGGGTGCAGACGGCTCAGGACGTGGCAATGCAACGAACCGTCGCCTTCGACCGAGACCCACCAGGCTTCGTCGAAGACTGGATGCGACAGGAGAACGCACACCTCGATGCCGATCAACCTTGGACACGGGCGACGGCTGTGGTGTCCGGCGAATATCCATTCAGTGACAGTTCATTTCACGTGCGGTTCCCAAAGTCCACGTCACAGTCGCCGCGGGCCTCGAAGATGAGGGATGCAGATGTTTTCGAGGTTTCTGGCGTGCTGTTCGACAACGACGGCGTGCTGGTCGACTCGCATGACGTCGCCGCCAAGGTGTGGAATCAGTGGGCAAGTAGGTGGGCCCCGACGTTCGACTTCAACCGCGATGTTCGCCACGGACTGCGAATTCGGGATGCCGTCGCCGACATCGTCATTGACCCCGCGAACGTGTCCGAAGCGGCGCGCGACCTCATCGACATGGAGGCCAGGCTCGCCACGCGTGTGGGGGCGATCCGCGGCGCACCCGAACTCGTTTCGGAATGCCCTTCAGATTCTTGGGCGGTCGTCACCTCGGGGCGCCGCTCCGTGGCGCTCGCCAGACTCACTTCGGCGGGAGTCCCACATCCCGTGTCGGTCGTCTCCGCCGAGGACGTCGACGACGGGAAGCCCGCCGCCGATCCCTACCTTCTCGGTGCCGCGTCCCTTGGGCTGGATCCGAATCGGTGCGCCGTCTTCGAGGATGCCGCCGCAGGCATCGCTTCGGCTCGAGCCGCAGGTGTCGCACACGTAATCGGAGTCGGTGGAGCAACTTTGAATCAGGACGTCGATGTCGCAGTGCGGAGCCTGCGTGGCATCACGTTCGACGGCACGCGGTTGACCATCCCGCCCGAGGTCATGATCTGAGTGCCGCGACCTGTCAGACGCGTCTGGCCAGCGGAGTCGGCTTCACACGGTCCACCCGATACAAGACATCGGTACTCGACGAGTCCAGGACCGATCCCCACACCCCACCTTCCCAACCAACTGGTTGATGGTGATATAAATCCATGATGCGCACCGGAATCTTCCTGAGCTATGCGAGCGGCTTCAAAGAGGCCGCCGACCAGGTCGTCGAACTCGAGAAGTGCGGTGTCGACATCGCGCTGGTCGCCGAGGCCTATTCGTACGACGCGGTCAGCCAACTGGGCTATCTCGCGGCCAAGACGTCCACCATCGAGCTGGGCTCCGGCATCGTCCCGATCTACAGCCGAACCCCGACGCTGCTGGCGATGACGGCCGCAGGCCTGGACTACGTGTCCGAGGGGCGGTTCCGGCTCGGCATCGGCACGTCCGGTCCGCAGGTGGTAGAGGGCTTCCACGGCGTCCCGTTCGACGCACCGATGGGCCGCACCCGCGAGGTCGTCGAGATCTGTCGCCAGGTCTGGCGGCGTGAGCTCGTCGTGCACGAGGGCAAGCACTACCAGATCCCGCTGCCCAAAAACGAGGGCACGGGCCTCGGCAAGCCCCTCAAGCTGATCAATCATCCCCTCCGCGAACGCATTCCGATCGCCATCGCGGCACTCGGCCCGCAGAACGTCCAGCTGACCGCCGAGATCGCCGAGGGCTGGCAGCCGATCTTCTACTACCCCGAGAAGGCCGACGGCGTCTGGGGTGACGCGTTGCGCGCCGGGACCGCCAAGCGCGATCCGGAGTTGGGCCCGCTGGACGTGATGGTGTCGGCCAGCCTGGCCATCGGCGACGACGTCGAGGACCGGCTGGAGTGGGCGAAGCCCCAACTGGCGCTGTACATCGGCGGCATGGGCGCCCGCGGCAAGAACTTCTACCACAAACTCGCCACGCGCTACGGCTTCGGCGACGTGGCCGACCACATCCAGGATCTGTACCTGGCTGGCAAGAAGGCCGAGGCCATCGCCGCGGTACCCGACGAACTCGTTCGCCACGTGTCCCTCGTCGGGCCTGCCGGTTTCGTCAAGGAGCGGCTGGCGGCCTACGCCGAGGCAGGCGTCACCACCATGCTGGTGCACCCCCTTGCCTCCGATGACCGCGAGACCGTGAAGTTCTGCGAGCAGCTGGTGGCGCTCGCCAACTAGACCAGCAGGGCGCCCCCCTCGACGGTGATCACCGAGCCGGTGCTGAACGTCTGCTCCATGCAGTAAAGGTAGGCGCGTGCCACGTCCTCGACCTCGCCGATGCGTCGGAGTGGAATCCGTTGCGCCTCTTGGTCGTATAGCGCGTTGCGGTCGGCGTCGGGCATGGCGTCCCACAGCGGGGTGCGGATCACGCCCGGCGCGACGGCGTTGACCCGGATGGGCGCGAGTTCGACCGCGAGTGCAGTGGTCATGGCGTTCATCGCGCCGCACAGGCTCACCGGCAGCACACCGAACCCAGGCTTCCAGGCCGCCGTGCCGCTGGTCAGTGTCACCGATCCGCCGGCACGCAGGCGGGGCCCGAACACCCTGACCGCGCTCAGCGCGCCGATGAACCTCGTCCGTAGGAACCCGAGGATGACGTCGGGGGTCAGGTCGGCCAGGTGCGCCTGCTCGAGCGACTCCCCTGCGGTGTACACCAGGTGATCGACGGCGCCGAACTCGGCGGCAAGCCGGTCCAGCGCATCGGGATCGGTCAGATCGACGGTGGCTCCACGGGCTCCGGCGGGAAGATCGGCCAGCGCCGTTTCCACACTTGACCGTCGGCGGGAGACGACGATCGGGGTGGCACCGCGCTCGGCGACCGCACGGGCCACCCCGAGACCGATGCCCGAGGTGCCGCCGATGACGAGGACGTTCGTGTTCATCAGACTCATGACTCCACGGTCCGGCCACCGCGCGCATTTGTCCAAGACCCTTTTCGTCGTTTGGCGATACCCTCGGGGTATGTCCAGCGCCGACCTCGACATGCGCAAGTTGCGGTACTTCGTGGCCGTCGCCGAGGAGCTGAACTTCGGGCGGGCGGCACAGCGGCTGCACATCGCGCAACCGGTGCTGTCCCGTCAGATCCGGTCCTTCGAGGACGACCTAGGCGTCCGGCTCCTCGATAGGAACACCCGCGGCACCAGCCTCACCGCAGCGGGAACCCAACTGCTGATAGATGCCCGCTTCTTGCTCTCGGAGTCAAAGGCGTTGCGAGAGCGCCTGTCCCGCGCAGCTACTCCGGGGCGGGTGCTGCGGATCGGCGTGATGCCCGGCCTGCTGGCCACGGCCGCGGTACGCAGATTCGAGGCGACGGACCCCGGCCACCGCGCCGAGGTGACGCCAGTCGGCTGGGCCGATCAGATCGAGTCGGTGCTGAGCCGACGGCTCGACGCGGTCTACGCCCGCGAGCCCATCGACCACCGCGGACTCGGCACGGCGGCACTCCTCGAGGAGCCGAGGGACGCCCTGCTCCCAGCCGACGACCCACTGGCCGCGCGGTCTGCCGTGCGGCTCGCTGACCTCGCCGCGCATCGGCTGCTCCAGGACCCCGACACCGCACCGGAGTGGTACGCCGTCGCGACACCCGAGCAGCGGCGCGCCATCCGCAACACCGCCTGCACCATGGAGGAGAAGCTCGAACGCGTCGCCGCCCATGAGGGTTTCGCGATCCTGCCGCGGTCCACGACGGCGTTCTACCGACGACCCGACGTGTGCGTGGTGCCGATCGAGGACATTCCACCTGGCCGCGTCACGCTGATCTGGGATGCCGCGACCGCCGACCCCGTGCGGGACGAATTCGTCGCGGCGGCGCTGCAATGCCGTGATCAAACGATCTGACCGGAAGGAGGGGGTGACGTGCCCAGCGCGTTCCCGCCCGCCATGGCCGCAGGGGCGCTCTCGGGCTCGCCCCAACCCACGATCTCCGTCGGCGGGGTCGCGACGCTGCGGCCGTGGGTAGCGGACGACGCGACCGTGACCGTTACGGCGTTCAACGATCCGGCGATCCGGCGTTGGCACGTCACCCGCGCCGACACGATCGATGAATCGCTGGACCTCATCGAGCACTGGCAGCGCGGCTGGGCACGCGAGACCGAGGCCAACTGGGCGATCGTCGATGCCGAAAGCGACGAGCTGCTCGGCCGCCTCGCCCTGAAGGGTGTGGACCTGCACGACGCGACGGCCGGGGTCGCCTACTGGATGTGCCCGGCGGCGCGCGGCCGAGGACTGTGCACTCGGGCCGTCATCGCGTTGTCCGACTGGGCATTCCGCGATGCCGGCTTCCACCGGCTCGAGCTGGCGCACTCGACCCGAAACCCCGCGTCGTGCCGGGTGGCCGTGAAGGCGGGCTTCGCCGACGAGGGCGTCCGGCGCGAGGCGGCGTTGCACGCCGACGGGTGGCACGACATGCACGCTCACGCCCGCCTGAGCGGCGACGACGGCCGCTGAATCGGCTACTGCCCGACCTGGGGTAGCTCGTCGGCGGCGATCTCGCAGGGCGTCGGCTCGGCCTCCTCGGCGAGGGGCTGTGCGGCGACGGCGGGCGGCGGTGCGGTCGGCTCCGGCGGCGCAGTCGGGGCGGGTTCCGGAGTCGTGGGTGCTGGCTCGGCTGCCACGTCGGCGACGTCTTTCCCGGGCTCCTCCGGCTCCGCGACGCCCTCGTCCTCCTCGGGCACGACGGGCTCCTGGCCCTCCTCGGCCCCCTCGTCCTCTTCGGCGTTCTCGTCCTCCTCGTGCTCCTCGTCTTCCGCTGGCCCGTCCAGCTCCTCGTCGAGATCGACGGGCTCGTCGACGCCGGCGGAGTCGGCTAGGTCGCCGCCCGACCCGACCAGCCCACCGATCAGATCTGCCAGCTGCTGCCCGAATCCCCCGAGGCCGGAACCCATCGAGCCCATGGAGCCCATGGGCGAGGTGCCCCCGAAGTCCCCGGCCGCCGGCGCCGACGACATTGGCGGCGCCCCCACGGCTGCCGCGGGAGGCGGGAGCGCCACCGCCTCCGGGCTGGACCACGACGCGGCCGGGGCCGGTACGGGGGCTGACCCGATGGCCGCCGCGGGCACGGTCTGAACGGACGCGGCCTCGGGCATGGGCCCCGCCCCAGCCACTGCCGCCGCCACCGGCGCGGGCGTCGGATCCTCCGTCGCGACCCGGTCGCCCCGCGGGCCGAGGACGCCGGGCACGCCGAACACGGCGACCGGCGCGGTGATCCGCGCGATCGCCGCGTCATAGGCGGCGTCGACCGCGGAGGTGGCCTTGCGCATCGCCGCCACCCACCCGGCTCCGACGTCGAGGTCGACGAACGGCGTAACCTGCAGGTCGACCAACTCACTGGCGGCGGCGACGTCCCCGCCGCCGGTCGTCACGGTCTTGGCGGCGGCCAGCCACTGGGCGCGGTGCTCGCTGACGACGGCTTCGGTGGCCAGCACCTTGGCGTCGACCGCCTGCCACAGCGAGTCCCGCAGCGTCGCCACCGTGTCGGCGGCCGCCCGCACCGCCGCGCCGACGGCAGTCGCGGACTGGCAACTGCGCCAAAGGAATTCACGAGCTGCCGTCGCGCCCCGGCCCGACCAGGCGGCGTCGAGGTCGGCCAACAGGTCCGACTGCATGCGGACGGCATCCTCGGCGACCGACGCGGCAGCCGACAGCGCACCGTGGTCGGACTCCAACGCTTGCAGGTCCAGGCCGTCCTCACCCGAGTACCAGTCGCGCACCTGCGCGGGGTGCGTCGTCAGGTCCGGGTGCTGGTATCCGAGTCGACGACACGCCGCCACGTACTCCTCGACGTCGGCGACGGCGGGCCTGCCCTCGGCGAGTCGGCCCGCAACGTCGAAGGTGTTGGCCACCGTCACCCCAGCCGAGCCGCGCCGCGCGCGTCGACGTCGACGTAGCGGTCGCCGGAGGCCCGCAGCGCGGCGGCGATCTCGCGCATCGCCCTGGCCCATGCGGACGTCTGGTCGACGACGTCGTCGACGGCCCGCCGCACGCCGTCCCCGCCGGCCACGTGATCACGCCCCGCGACGGCACCGTCGAAGACGAGGCGGTTCAGCCCGCCGCGGGCCAAACCGTCGACCACGTCGGCGATGGCGTCGCATCGACCGGCGGCGTCGAGAAGCGCTCCGACGTCGACGCGTGCGGACTGAATGTCTCCCATGCCCGATTACGACGCAGCGCAGGCCCGTCCGGTTCCGCGTCGGTTCAGGCGAGATCCATGTCGAGCCCGGCCAGATGACCGCGGGCGCGCGCCTGACCGACGGATCCGGCGCCGGCGCGGTCGTGCAGGAGCCGCCAGCCGTCGCGGTCGTCGCGACCCTCTGGCAGGTCCAACCAGCGCCTCAGGACCGCCAGATCGCCGGTCGCAATCACCGCCGTACGCAGGCTTGTGCTCAGCTCCGTGCGCAGGCGCGCCACCGCCGGGGACATCGACTGCGGCAGCAGCGCCCCGGTGTAGACGTCCATCGCGGCGGCGACCCGCCCGGACCGCAGCTCGTCGAAGACCTGGCTGACGTCGCTGACCACCGGCTCGAGCAGCCGGTACGGCCGCGAGCCCACCACCACCGGCTTGATGACGCGACGCAGGCGCGACATCTCAGCGCGGACCGTCACCACGTCGAGGTCCTTCTCGTCCAGCATCATCGCGAGATGGTCGGCACTGAGACCCTCGGGATGCTGACTAAGCAGGACCAGGATGTCGGCGTGCCGCGGGGTCAGACTCGACGACCGGCGGATTCCGCGTTCGTCGGTGAACTGCCACCGCGGACGGTCAGCGCCCAGGACTCGCAGATGCACACTCGCCGGCTGCTCGGCACCCACATGCTGCTCGGTGACCCGAAGCAATGCCAGATGGTTCTCCACGGCGACCGCGGTGGCACGAACCAACGCCAGCGCCTGGCCCGACGCCACCTCGACACCGCCCGTCAGATCGATCGCGCCGAGCAGGGCGCCGGTGCTGGGATCGTGAACGGGCGCCGCGGTGCAACTCCACGGCTGGACGACCCGGGAGTAGTGCTCGGAGCTGCGAATCTGGACCTCACGGTCGAGCGCCAGAGCGGTACCCGGGGCATTGGTTCCGACACGCCGCTCACTCCAGTCGGCCCCGGGTACGAAGTTCATCGCCTCGGCGTTGCGGCAGGCCTTCGGGTCGCCCTCCACCCATAGCAAAGTGCCGTCGGCCGCGGTGATGGCAACGACGACACCGGAATCGGCAGCGTCGTCTACGAGCAGTCGTCGGATCACCGGAAGGGCCGACGCCAACGGATGCGTGTCACGCATCCGGGCGAGACGGAGGGTGACTGCCGACGAGGACGCTCGGCTGTCGGGGTTCACACCCTTGGCCAGGCTACGGCGCCAGCTCTCCGCAACGATGGGTCGAATGGCACGGGAATCGAGAAAGGACGAGTCGACCTGCCCGGCGACGAACAGCTCGTGCATAGTGCGCAGCGCCCTCGATGGCAGCCGCGGCGACGCTCGGCCGTCCAGTGCCCTCGACATACTCACCGCAGATCACGCTCCTAGGACCGGCAATTTCACGGTTCGAGCTTCGAGGCCCGTCCGCCCCCCTGCGTTTTGAGAGTAGTCCACCTACCTGAAAGGGATGGGCCTCTCCCCACAGCTGTGCGAGCGCCGCTCATATGAGCGGCGCCCTCCCGCCATTCACCGACGATGCGGCCGTGGTGGTCTATCATCGGTCTGCGCTTGGCGTACAGAAATCTGGTGAGAACCCAGAACGGACGCGCCGCTGTGAACACGCTGAAAGTTGGTGTGTGAGTCAGATGTTGGGTCAAGCGCATCCTGAAATGACCGGGGTCGCGAGACACCCCGAAAGGAACAGTCGAATGATGGCGAACCATTCCAGCGTGGCGGTCCGTCCGTTGTCCGCGTCGGTGACTGCCGCAGCCTGGCTCGCCGGCACCGCCTTCTTGGCGCTGGTCCTGCTGTACTTCATCGGCCTGGATCAAGGCGCCACGTCGGTGTTCGGCAACGACACCCACATCCACGAGTTCATTCACGACGGCCGCCATCTGCTCGGGTTCCCTTGTCACTGAGCCGCCAGCGGTGCACCCCGAGCACGGGGAGATAGCCCGCCATGCCACAGGGACGCCCACTGGTGGTTCCCGACGACGGCCGCACCACCAGGGCCCGTCGTAATGTCCCGGTACTCGCCGTGCACACCGGCCCGGGCAAGGGCAAGTCGACCGCCGCCTTCGGGATGGCACTGCGCGCATGGAACTCGGGATTCGACGTCGCGGTGTTCCAGTTCGTCAAGAGCGCCAAGTGGAAGGTCGGCGAAGAGGCCGCCTTTGGCCGACTCAACGACCTTCACCACGAGCACGGCGTCGGCGGCAGCGTCGAGTGGCACAAGATGGGTGCCGGGTGGTCATGGTCCCGCAAGACCGGTCGGGACGCCCCGCGTCGACTGACCGACAGTGCCGACCTCGTCACCGAGATGACGAAGATCAAGCACCCAATGGATGCCGGTCGCAAGGGCCAAAAGGGCATCGAGTGGTAGCCACGACGCCCGCGGTGGTGGTGGCCGCACCCTCGTCGGGCAGCGGAAAGACCACCGTGGCAACGGGATTGGTGGGCGCCCTCCGACGGGCCGGCCATCGGGTAGCGCCGTTCAAGGTAGGGCCCGACTTCATCGATCCCGGCTATCACGCGCTGGCTGCCGGCAGACCCGGCCGCAACCTGGATCCCGTCTTGGTCTCCGAGCCTCGCATCGGTCCGCTCTACCGGCACGGCTGTGCGGGCGCCGACATCGCGGTGATCGAAGGAGTCATGGGCCTCTTCGACGGCCGCATCGATCCGGACTCGGTGGCGCCGGCGATCGGGTCGACCGCGCACGTCGCGTCGCTTTTGAACGCCCCCGCCCTCCTGGTCGTCGATGCCAGCGGTCACAGCCAGAGCATTGCCGCTCTGCTGCAAGGGTTTTCGACGTTCGACACCCGGACCCGCATCGGCGGCGTCATCCTCAACCGGGTCGGCTCCCCCCGCCACGAACAGGTGCTCCGGCAGGCCTGCCAGTTCATCGGAATGCCCGTGCTCGGCGCCATTCCGCGCGCCACCGAACTGTCGGTGCCATCTCGGCATCTGGGCCTCGTCACCGCCGTGGAGCACGGCGGACAGGCCCGCGCCGCCGTCGATGCGATGACCAGTCTGGTGGCACAGTACGTCGACCTCGCAGCCGTCGCGGCTCTAGCGTCGGCGAACGTCACCGCCGCGCCCTGGGATCCGGTTACGGCGGTCGGGGGTGCCGTCGACGGTCACCCGGTGCTGGCCGTGGCCGCCGGCCGGGCGTTCAGCTTCAGTTACGCCGAACACCACGAAATGCTGCGCGCCGCAGGGGCCGACGTCGTCGAGTTCGACCCCACCACAGAGTCGCTGCCCGACGGCACGGACGCACTGATCCTGCCAGGCGGCTTCCCCGAGCAGTATCTCACCGAGTTGTCCGCCAATACCGAGCTTCGTCACCAGATCCACGCACTGGCCGAGCATGCGCCGATCTACGCCGAGTGCGCGGGACTGACCTATCTGATGACCACCCTCGACGACCATCCGATGTGCGGGGTCTTCGAAGGCGCCGCATACTTCACCAAGCGGCTCACCCTGGGGTACCGGGATGCCTTCGCAACCGTCGACTCGGTGCTACACCCCCTTGGCCATCCCGCCGTTGGACATGAATTCCACCGCACCAAGGTCGAATTCGCCGCCGCTTACCCACCCGCATGGACGTTCCGCGTCGACGGGGTCGCCATGCACGATGGCGCGATCCGCAACAAGGTGCACGCGGCCTATCTACACACCCACCCGGCTGGCCAACCAGACTCGGTGCGCCGCTTCGTCGCGAGTGCCGTCCCGGCAGTGGCCGCCCAGCCATCCCGATGAGTTTCCCTACGCAGAACGGAGATCCGATGGACTTCACGACGGTGACTGCGCCGGACGCCGACGCCAAACACGCGGCTCGGGCGCGGCAGGACATGCTGACCAAGCCACAGGGTGCCCTTGGCCGGCTCGAGGACCTCTCGGTGTGGGTGTCGGCGTGCCAGGGCGTGTGTCCGCCGCGGCAGTTCACCCGCGCTCGCATCGTCGTCTTCGCCGGCGATCACGGCGTGGCCCGGGCCGGGGTCTCTGCCTATCCGCCAGAGGTGACGGCGCAGATGGTCGCCAACATCGACTCAGGGGGCGCCGCCATCAACGTGCTGGCGGGCATCGCGGGCGCGACGGTGCGGGTCGTCGACATCTCCGTCGACGGCGACCAGCCGCTCTCGGAACAGATTGGGGCGTACAAGGTTCGACGCGGCAGCGGCAACATTGCCGTCGAGGACGCCATGACAGACGCCGAGACGATCGCCGCGGTGACGGCCGGTCGTCGCATCGCGGACGAGGAGGTCGACGCCGGCTCGGATCTTCTGGTCGCCGGGGACATGGGCATCGGAAACACCACGCCGACGGCAGCTCTCATTTCGGCGCTCACCGGCCAGGAGCCGGTCGCGGTGGTCGGCCGGGGCACCGGCGTCGACGACACCGGGTGGGCCCGCAAGACGGCCGCAGTGCGTGATGCGGTGTACCGCGCCCGCGGATCCCACGCCGATCCGCTTGCCCTGCTGCGCATCTGCGGTGGACCGGACCTCGCAGCCATGGCCGGGTTCTGCGCTCAGGCTGCCATCAGGCGTACCCCGCTATTGCTCGACGGCGTCGTCGTGACCGCCGCTGCCCTGGTCGCCGAACGCCTGGCTCCCGGTGCCAGCAGTTGGTGGCAGGCCGGCCACCGTTCCACCGAGCCAGCCCATTCGATCGCGCTGACCCACCTGGGACTCGAACCCGTGGTGGACCTGCGGATGCGGCTGGGCGAGGGCTCGGGCGCCGCGGTGGCCCTACCCGTTCTCCGGGCCGCCGTCGCCACCTTGTCCTCGATGGCGACCTTCGGCGAGGCCGAGGTCTCCGACCGGGAGGATGCCGGCGATCGGGCCACCGCGGGGTCCTGAGCAAATCACCGACGCAGCAGGTACACGTCCATGATCCAACCGTTCTGCTCGCGGGCCTCGGCCCTGGTCTCCGCGATCTGTCGACCGACCTCTCCGACCGTGCCGGAGATCAGGATTTGCTGCGGAGTACCCAGATAGGCACCCCACCAGATCTGATCGCTAAGCGACGCGGTGCGCAGGAAGGTGCAGTCAGCGTCGAGCATGACGATCTGATTGGCCGCCGCCCCCTCGGGGGTGTCGGCCAGCCGACGCCCGGTCGTGATGTGGATCGGTTCGCCGATTCGATTGGCGAGGATCTGGTGTGCCGCAGTCAGTGCCGCCGGGCTGGTGACGCCGGGGATGACCTCGACATTCAGTGCCAGCGTTCCGCGGTCGCGGATCTCGTCGACGATCCGCAGCGTGCTGTCGTACAGAGCGGGGTCACCCCACACCAAGATTCCCGCGATTCCGTCAACACCGATCTCGGCCGTCAGCGCCTGTTCGATGCGAGTTGTCCTGGCCGTGTGCCAGCGACGCACCTCGGCCTCGTAGTCCACCGGGTCCTGCTCCCGCGGAGGATCGTCGACTTCGACGAAACGTGCTGTCCCACTCCGGATGTACCGGTCGCATATCTCTCGACGAAGCCCGACGAGCGACTGCTTGACAGCGGCGTTGCCCCGGCTCGCCGCCTTGTCGAGGACGAAGAACGCGTCGACGTCCTGCATCGCGTCGATGGCCTGAACCGTAATCTGCCGCGGATCACCCGGGCCAATGCCGATCACCCTCAGCGTGCGCATTCCGAAAAGGCTAGCGCCCGGGGCGATCACCCCGCCCAACACTCGACGGAACCTGTTCTTTCGGACGGTACTGGTGCCGAATGCTTGGTGACGGCATGCCACGCGGTTACGGTGCGGTGATGCCTGACTGCTCCTACGACTACGTGCACGACGGCGCCGCTCGGCGAAGTGCTCGTGACCGCTGCACAGGGTGACCGACGTGTGACACCGTGCACCCAGCGCTGAACCTAGTCTTTGGGCGAGGGTTTGGCCCTCCATCGACCGCCGTTCGGCCAATGGGGCTCGATGCGATCCCTCCCGACGTCTACGGTGGTCGAGTGGACGCAAGCAAGCACGCGAAGCTCTGGGCGGTTGGTCTGGGTCCCGGTGACAGCGAACTGGTCACGTTCAAGGCCGCCAAGGCGATCGGGGCGGCCGACGTCGTCGCCTATCACTGCGCCCGACATGGTCGCAGCGTCGCGCTCGGGGTCGCGGAGCCCTACCTTCGGGACGGCCAGATCCACGAACGACTGACCTATCCCGTGACCACCGAGACGACGGACCATCCGGCCGGGTACCGCGGCGCGTTGGACGAGTTCTACACCGCTGCGAGCGAGGTCCTCGCCGGTCACCTGCGGGCAGGCCGCAGCGTGGCGCTGCTCGCCGAGGGCGACCCGCTGTTCTACAGCTCCTACATGCACATGCACAAGCGGCTGGCCCACGAATTCGACACCGAGATCATTCCCGGCGTCACGTCTGTGAGCGCGTCCGCTATGGCGGTTGGCAGTCCGCTCGTCGAGGCAGAGGAGACGCTGACCGTCCTGCCGGGAACCATGGCGGCCGACGAGTTGGTCCGCCGCCTGCGCGACAGCGATGCCGTGGCCATCATGAAGCTAGGCCGCACCTTCCCCAAGGTCCTCGCCGCGCTGGAGTCGGCCGGGGTTGCCGACCGGGCGTGGTACGTCGAGCGTGCATCGACGACACGACAGCGGGTGATGCCCGTCCGCGAGGTCGATCCGGTAACGGTGCCGTACTTCTCGATGGTGATCGTCCCGGGATTGCTGAACAATCCGGCCCCCGCGCCGAGCGGTGTCACCATGGGCGAGGTGGTCGTCGTCGGCCTTGGGCCTGGCGCGGACAGGTGGACCACGCCCGAGGTTCAGGCCGAGCTCGCGCGCGCCACCGACATCGTCGGCTACAAGACGTACCTGGCCAGGATCTCACCGCGGCCGGGCCAGCGTGTGCATGCCAGCGACAATCGCGTCGAGTCCGAACGTGCCTGCATGGCATTGGACTTGGCGCGCAACGGCGCCCGCGTCGTGGTGGTCAGCTCCGGTGATCCCGGAGTCTTCGCGATGGCGTCGGCCGTCGTCGAGGTGGCCGCCGAGCCCGCGTGGAGCGACGTCCCGGTGCGTGTACTCCCCGGCATGACGGCCGCCAACGCGGTCGCCGCCGCCGTCGGTGCGCCGCTCGGACACGACTACGCCGTCATCTCGCTGTCGGATCGACTGAAGAGCTGGGACGTCATCGAACGCCGACTGCGCGCCGCGTTCGACGGCGACATGGTGATCGCGATCTACAACCCCGGCTCGGAGAGCCGCAGATGGCAGTTGAGCGCGCTCAAGGACATACTGATGCAACGCCTTCCGATGGATCGCCCCGTCATCCTTGGGCGCGACGTCGGCGGTCCCGAGGAGCAGCTGACGGTGACGACGGTGGGTGCGTTCGATCCTGCCGTCGTGGACATGCGGACGCTGCTCATCATCGGTTCGTCCATGACGACGGTGGTCGAACGCACGGCGGGGCGGGCGGTCTTCACGTCGCGACGGTACGACGCGTCCGCCGAGTGATCACGGGGCCTGCTGCAGCTTGACCATCCGCGCCCTGGAATACAGGTAACTGTCGACGAACCCGGCTGCCGCGAGCACCGGTCCGACGAAGATCACCGCCGTCCGGACGACGTCGGCAGCATGCATCCGATCGGCCAAGTCGGCGAGCTGACACCGGATGACGCGTTGTTCCGGTCGGCTCGCGAACGCCACCACCGCGGCTGGGCAGTCCGCTCCGTAGCGTGGCACCAGGACGGCGGTGATCTCCGCGGCACGGTGCGCCGATAGGTGCAGGGCCAGCGTCACCCCGGTGTCGGCCAGCCTGCCGAGTTCCTCGCCCGACGGCATGTCCGTCGACAGGGTGGACACCCTCGTGATGAGAAGGCTCTGCCCGACTTCGGGGACGGTCAGCTCCCGCCCAAGGGCGGCGGCCGCGGCGGCGAAGGCGGGCACCCCCGGCACCAGCTCGTAGTCGATGCCGAGGCGCTCCAGCTCGCGCAGTTGCTCGGCCAGCGCGGAGTATAGGGACAGGTCACCGGAATGCAGGCGCGCGACGTCGTGACCCGCCTCGTGCGCGCGGGAGATCTCATCGATGATGTTGGACAACGGCATTCGGGCCGTGTCGACGAGGGTGGCGTCCGGCGGACACCGGGTCAGCAATTCGCGGGGCACCAGCGAGCCTGCGTAGAGGCACGCGCCGCATCTGGCGAGCAGGTCCGCGCCACGCACGGTGATCAAATCGGCGGCTCCCGGACCTGCCCCGATGAAGTAGACGGTCACCTCACCCCGTCGAGGCGCACGATTCGGCGGCGTCGCGGTCCCCGAGATTGAGTTCGGCAAGCTCGATCATGCTGCGCCAGAATCTCTTCCGGTCCAGGCGAGTCTGCCCGATGACCACCGAACGCCATTGGTCGATGAAGGGTGCGAAGTAGCGACTCTCGTCGAGCAGTTCGGCGGTGTCGGAGACGAGTTCGCTACCGACGGATTCATCCGGGCTCAACGTCCGCCACATCCGGGCGGTGATCCGCACGCGGCGGCGATGTTCGACCAGGGCCGAGAGCAACCACCGGATCGCTCGACGTTCGTCGTCGGTGATCCACGTCGCGTCCCCGCAGCTGTTGAGAAACGCCTGTTGCGCCTTGGTCGACTCGTTGAGCTCGTGCAGGACGCGTACGGCCTCGGCGCGCATCTGCGCGGCAGACACCTGGTGTGGTGCCTGGTTGACGGTCACGACCGTCGTTCCGTCCGAAGCGGAATGCCCACGACGATGCGTGCCGCGTTGTGACCGAGAATGCGAGCGACCACCGGTTCTGCCGGACCCTCGGAGGCCAGTTCGGACAGTGGCGCCGGAAGCTTGTCTTGCTGGACCGACACCCGCCCGTCCGCGTCGATACCCACCCCGACGCTCAACGACGAGCGGCCCGCGGCCGTTCGTGCGAGCTCCATGGCGTCGGCCCGAGTGCGGGGCCGCTCGACGACCGACGGCACGCCCTCCTCCTCGATCCCGGCAAGCACCTCGTCCTCCACCGGACCACCCGTGAAACTGAGTACCAGGATGGCAGGCTTCTCCGCCTGGCCGCCCTCAAGCACGGGCACCCACTTGCGGTTGCACCGCCGCATGGGAGGCTACATAGGACGCGACGAGACCGGACGCCACCGCGTTGCGCGGGCCCTCGGTGCCGCGGACATTGCCCGTCCCGCAGACGATTCCGAACGGAGCCACGGCGTCGGCGATCAGTTCGGGAATCTCGAAGTCGAGGGCGCAGCCGCCGAGCAGCACCACGAAGCCGATCCGACGAAGATCGCCACCCGGGGCGATGCTACGCAGCGCCCGCAAGGCGTTCACCACGAACACCCGCTCCTTGGCTGTCCTGCGTACGGTGCGAATCCTGTCCAGCGAGTGCCGGGTGGGAATGGGGTTCATCCCGGTCTCACCCAAGGCGACCACGCGTGCGAATGCCGTTGGCGGCAGCGGTGTCTCGAAGAACTGGACGGTGCCGTTCTCCAAACGGATGTGGAAGAAGCTCTCGGCCTTGCCGAGCGGGCAGCGCTTGATCTCCTCCGCCAGTTCGAGGTTGTCCAACCCCAGCTCGGCGTCGATGAGCTTGGTGACCAGATCGCCGGCACCGGCCAGGTGGGTGGCGTCGGTGTGGTCGTTGGTCTCGATCACCGCGGCATCGGTCGACCCGCCACCGAGATCGAGCACCACCAGCGGCTTGTCGGTACCCGGCGTGGTAAGCGCTCCGAGAACCGCCATCTCGGCCTCGACGCCGCCGACGACGACGTCGACCTTCGTGGCGCCCAACCCGCGCAGGTGAAAGGTGACCGCCTCGGCGACGGCCTTCATGCCGCTCTCCTTGGTGCGGACCATGGCCGCCAGCGCGACGGCGTTCTCCAGCGCCACCTCACCTGCGACCCCACCCCGAACCTCCTGCGGCACAGCGGTGTCGATGGCGAGTAGATCCTGAATGCGCACGTCGGCCAGGGCGTGGTTGGACAAGTCGGCCATGCTCTGGCGGACGTTGGCGATCATTCCGCCGGTGTTGGTGCCCGCCTCACCCATGACGTCGACCAGCGGACTGACCCGCTGCACCTCGGCCATGATTTCTGCGGCACCCCGGGATACGTTGACCGTCGCCTTCTTCTGCACCCCGACCAAGTCCAGCGAACCCGCCGGAATGGTCCGGTCTTCGACGTCACCTGACGGCGTGCGCACCACGACGGCCGAACGGTTGCCGGTCAGCGCCCGCGCGACCGGCGACACCACCTTGGTCTGTTCGGGATCGAGGCCGAAGATCGTTGCCAGGCCGTAGGCATTCGACAGCGTTCTGATGGATTGCCCAGGGCCGGCGACCTCGACGGCGGCCACCATGCCCTTGGGCACCAGGTCCACCCGCGACACCTCGTCGATGATCGGGATCTTGGCATTCAGTCGGTTGGCGACCAGGACGGCGTCGTCATTGCAGAGGATGGCCCCTGTGACCTCGACGCCCCGGTCCACCGCCGCGTTGATCGTTCGAGCGGTGAGGTCGAAGTCGACGCCCCTGGCCACCAGCACGATGACCGGTTCGCCCGGGTCGGCGCCGGCCAGGGCCTCGAAGTCGACGATCGTGCCGACTCCGAGGCCCTTGCCGCCCGGCGTCCGCGGGTCGTGCCCGATCATCGTCGACTCGGTGATGATGGTCTCGGTGATGGTCTCCATCGCCAAGCCACTGATCACCGGCGTCGCCTCGTTGAGCAGGATCAGGTCGAGGTCGGCCAACTGCATCCCGGCCGCCTCCAGCGCCCACGTCACCGATTTCGCGACACCGTCGACGTTCTTGACCGTGCCCTTGATACCCGTCGTGCGCGTCAGCGCCGCACCGACGTAGTCGACCGACCCGTCGGGGCCGATGGTGGCAAGACTGGCCTCCGTCGTGGAGTTGCCGATGTCGACCCCGATGATCGTTCGAAACACCCGCGTCAACTCCCTTTCGTCAGACCGATGCCGCGGAGAACTCCGGCACGACCTCGACCGTCGGTGCCCCCTTGCGAACCAGCTCGGTCTCCTTCAGGTGCAACAGCGCGGCCTTGGCCTGCCAACGCGGGCGCGCCATTTGATCGTTCAGCGTCGGAACCGGTTCCGGTGACTCACCTTTGGCATATTGCGCGGCATTCGAACCGATGCTTCGGTACGTCTCCAGCGTCAACAGCGGAGACTGCGGGAACAGCTCGAGGCTCGACAGTCGCGGCAGATCCCGCTGATGGATCATTGCCGTGCCGCGGGCCAGAATGCCGATTCCGATGCCGGACCCCGACAGGTTGGCCGCCGTATGCGCCATCAGCGCCAGGTCGGCACTGTGCTGAAGACGGATGACGCGGGCGCTGACTTCCTGCTCCTCGATTCCAGCGAGGATCTGCCGGATCACTTCGGCGTGCGGCAGGTCGACGATCGTCTTCGAGAACAGGCTCGCGAACGCGGGCGAAATCGCGAGCACCACCTCGTCGGAACGCTTGCCCCGCTCGGCCCGCCCGACCTCCGTGAACGAGATCGCGCGCTGGCCATCTTGGGTATTGGTCGACACGGTCATTCCACCTCCACCTCGGGGTTGGATGCGCTCGTCACGTGGCGCAGCTTCTTCATCTCTTCCCAGCGAGCACCGGATGGTCGATACCCGGTGCCTGGGCCGGCGTAGTCATTCGCATCGTTGACGGCCGACAGCGGCTGCAGATCCTTGGTCAGGATCGCCGATGTCTGCAGCAGGTCACCCGAAACACGTTGGCGCAGAACGGCCAACAGATTCTCGGCGACATCGGAGAAACCGGTCGCCTCCAATGCCTTCACCAGATCCAGACCCGTGACGTTGCGGTCCATCGCCTGCTGAGCGCCCTTGAGGTCCTCCAGCACGTCCCGAGGGATGAGATCCTTGGAACCGTCGGCGTACACGGCGGTATCGATCTCAGCGTCGCTGATCGGTGGCAGGTCCAGGTAGCGGAATACCGCCTGCAGCGCCTGGGCTGCACGGGTGCGCACCGCAAGAATCTCGGACTCCTTCACGTGCCGAAGCCCACCGTCGATCTGGAGATCGCGCTGAATGGTGTTGAAGTCGTCGTAGTCGTCGCTGTCGAGGTTCGAGCCCGCGAACATGTCGTCGTAGTTGGGCATCGTGGAGTAGCCCGAGCACACGAAGTCGGTGCCCGGCATCATCTGCGGCATCAACCGCGCCGTCCTGCGCATCGCCGAGTGCGAGAAGGATTGATCGTTGCCCGAGGCGCATTCGAGGTCGACCGATGAGGCGATCAGGTTTTCGGCAGCGACCGCACGGATGCCCGCGGGCACCGCACCCGGTACGCCGATGCACGAGATCGAGCCGTTCTGCAGACCCTGCACACCGGCGCCCTTGGCGATCAGGATGCAGCGAATCTCCAAGTACAGCATCGACTTACCCTGCGCGTTACCCATCTGCACCTCGGAGCCCGTGCCCGAGGTGAAACGCATCTTGATGCCGCGCGACGCGTACGCCCCGGCCAGGAACGCCTTCGACCACGGGGTGTCGTCACCGTCGACGAAGACCGGCTCGGTGCCATAAACCGAGATGGTCTCCGCGTATCCCGTGATGCCACGCATGCCGAGGTCGAGCTCGGTGGCCTCCTCCAGCGCACACTGGGTCAGTGGGCCGCCAGTGCCGACCTGGCTGCCGATCTGCTGCGCCATCGCGACCAGCGGGGCGTAGCGCACCACGCCCAAAGTCGTTTCCACTTCCGAGAATCCGCGAATCGATGCCTCAGCGGCGTCGCAGGCGACCTGGAGCGGATTGTCCCTGGCACTGGTGCAGTGCCCCTGGTTCGCCGGTGTGCGACGGGCGCGCATCTTCTGCATGCCCATCATGATCTCGACGATGTTGAGGTTCTTGGCCACCGCGAGCAGCTTGGCCGGCGTTAGCCCGTTGGTGACGGCGATCACCTCTTGGCGGGTCACTGCCGGATCCACCAGCATGCGCGCGATGTCCTGCGCGGAGAGCGCCATCGCCTGCTCGGCGACCTCGGCGGAGATGGCCTTGTCAGCGATGAACTGGTCGATGAAGTCGAAGTCGGCGCGCTCGACACCGTCCATCTCCACGATGACGCCGTTCTCCACCCGCACGCTCGGCTGCGGGTCGAAGGGGCTGTCCATCGCGACCATGCCGACCTCGGGCCACTCCTCGACGAAGCCGTCGAGGTTGACGGGGCGGTCCTCCAAGACCTGGGTCCGGAGGGAATGCCGGACACGGTCGCCGGCATCGGGATTCTGAATCGCTTCTGCGGTCATGATCGGCTCCTATTCGCCCGTTGCCAGAATGTCGCGTCGCTCGTAGACGTCTGCGGCCTCGAGCACCAGCTCGGCAAGCAGATTGGCGTCGTACTGGGTCCGCAATTCCTCGGCGATGGCCACCAGCTCGGCCTTCGTGGAGGCATTCGGCCGCAGAGCGTTGTAGATCTCGAGCACCCGACTATCGGAGATGGCCGTCATCTCCGCGGCCCGCCGCAGGTTGGCGCCCAGCTGCTTCCTGCCTGCCTTCTCCGAGACCTGCGCCTGAAGCCGCAAGGTGTCAGGCGTGATCCGGAGATCCGTGGCCTGGACTTCGCCCGACACCACGGCCTCGATGGTGATGTCGTCGATGGACTTCCCGGTAGGGGTGAAGAGCAGATCCCTTCGGTGGACGCTCAGCGGGTAATCCACCGCAGGATCGAGGGTCGGTTGCGTCATGCGCTGCTCCAAGAGGTGAGAGATGTCTACGTGGCATCCAACGTCCGCATGCGGTGACCTGGTCGGCCCCGCGGCGCCCATTGTGGCTGACGTCACGTTGCATCAACGTTGCAGTGGTGAGGCCGGGCGGATGGCCTGGTAAAGCTCACTTTCGAAAGCCTCCCTGGCCATTCGGTTGGGTAACGCGACGGGTTCGTCGATCCGAGGGGCCCCCGCACCTCGACCGCCGCTACCGTGAAGACACCATGACCGGCATCCCAGCTTCGACGGACGGAACCGATCTGCTGTCGGCCACCGCGACACTGGGTGGCTACTTCGCCATGGCCACGCAGGGTGCATACGAGGGTGCTCACCTCGCCGCCCTGATGGGCGCCGCGACGCTGACCACGTTCGTGGATCGCACCCGGTCGGCCATCGCGGCGTCGATGGCATGCGACCCAAGCCGCATTCCCCGCCGGCTTGCGGCGTCGTCATTCCAGTTGAACGTGGTGTCACGGCTCATCTCCCCCGTGCTCGGAGCGGCCGTCTCGGGCGGTGCCGTTCCCCTGTTCACCCCCGAGTCGGTGAGATGGCTGACGACGGAAGGTCATTCGCCGCACTTCGAGGCTGTCAACGTCGAATGCGCGTCGGCACCGACTCCGATTCGCGCGGCCGAACTGATCGTCGACTCCCTGCTCACCACCGTCGTCGACCCGTTGAACGAGGCCCTCAAGACGACGGCGTCCCTGTCGGATCGCGTCAGTTGGGGCAACACGATCTCGGCCGCCAACGGCGCGGTCACCGTGATGGCGATGTCCCGGCCCGATCTGGAGCCGTCGGGCCGGGCGCTGGTACGGGCACTCCTCGCCCTCGGCCCCCTGCGGGACACCGGCGTCTTCGACGGAGGGCGGTTCGTCCGGCACAGTTGCTGCCTGTTCTATCAAGCGCCGTCAGGGGGTCTCTGCGGGGACTGCGTGCTCGCGGTGTCCGACGGGTCACACCAGACCCAGGTGCATTGAGTTCGTCTCTTTGCAACGTCACTGCAACGCACGTCGCGTTAGCATTCGCCCGCCGATCGGCAGGACGGAGTCACACATGGGTTGGTCACAACCGCACTACTCGCCGATTCACCCGGCACGACGCGGATCCGAGAGTGGTCCGCCGCGCGGAATCGGCGATGTACGTGGAGGTCTGGTCGAAACCCCCAGTCTTCGCACTGCGTTCGTGATGAACGACGAGCTGCTGCTGCACGGGCTGGTGCACGTAATGGGACAGGCTGATGGCGTTCAGATTGTCGGCGACGTACGCCACGGCGCCGGACTAGTCGACCGACTCCAGCAGATCCGTCCCGAACTGTTGGTTGTCGACGTGGACCGCGACCTTCCGCTGTCGACTCTCCTCGCCGAACTCGATCCGGTCCCCAAGGTGATCGTCGTGATCGACCGCGAGGAATCCCCCGCGCGCGCACTCGACCTGATCCGGGCCGGTGCCGATGCGCTGGTGGACCGTCGATCTCCGTCGACGGAGCTTCTCAACACCGTGACGAGGGTCCTCGACGGTCAGACCGCGCTCGATGCGTACAGCGTCAATACCCTTATCGCAGAACTACGTTCACAAAACACCGAGCACGAGCTCGACCATGCGCGCATCCTCACCCGCCGGGAGAAGGAGGTGCTGGCCCTACTGACCGACGGTTTGGACAACCGGGCGATCGCCACCGACTTGTTCATCTCCGAGGCGACGGTCAAGTTCCACCTGCACAACATCATGGACAAGTTCGGCGTTCACAAGCGTGCGGCGTTGGTGTCGGCCGCACTGCGAGGACAGGGCCGTCATGCGCGAGGACGACAAGGGGGGGCCGATGGCTTCCGGTCCGCGACGAGCACCCGCTGACGGCGACGCACTGTCGGTCCAGCTACCCGTACGTGGCCGACGGGTCACCGTGGTGGGATCCTCGGGCCGAGCCATCACCACCACCGGGTCTCTGATGCGCGCGGGGGCGATGGTGACCGTGGTGTCCCCCGCACCAACGGCGTATTTGTCCGACCTCGCCGACCGTGGGCTGATCACCATCCACGAGCGCGACGTCGCGTCCGAGGACATCGGTTCTGCCGCACTGATATTCGCGTGCACCGGCGATCAGGACGCCGACGGCCGCATTGCCGCCCGTGCGCTCGAACGAGGCGTGTTCTGCATCGTCGACGAGCCACGGAGATCGCCGGCCACGAACGGTCACGCTCGGGTCGGGCGGGTCACCCTGGTCGGCGGGGGGCCAGGCGATCCGGGCCTGCTCACCATCGCGGGCCGTGACGCGATCGCACGCGCGGACGTCATCGTCGCCGACCGGCTCGCCCCGGTGTCGGTTCTCAGCGAACTCGCACCGCGGGCACTGGTGATCGATGCGGCCAAGATACCCGGCGGCCGGCGGATGGAGCAGAGCGAGATCAACTCCCACCTCATCAGCCACGCGCTGGCAGGCAAGGACGTCGTAAGGCTGAAGGGCGGAGACGGTTTCGTCTTCGGCCGCGGCGGCGAGGAGGTCGACGAGTGCGTACGGGCGGGTATCACCGTCGACGTGATTCCTGGCGTGAGTTCGGCCATCGCGGCGCCCGCCTCGGCGATGATCCCCGCTACCCACCGCGGTCTTACCCAGGGCTTCACGGTGATCTCCGGACACGTGCCCCCCGAGCATCCCGAGTCGGCGGTGAGCTACGCGGCGCTTGCGCGAGCGAACACCACGATCATCCTGATGATGGCGGTCGCGAACCTCGACGCCATCGCCCGCGCGCTGATGGACGGCGGGATGAGTGCCGATACACCGGCCGCCGTGATCGCCGACGGCAGCCTGGCGAGCCAACGAGAAGTCCGGGGCACGCTCGGTTCGATCGCCGAGACCGCCCGCGCCGCCCGGATCGGCGCACCCGCCACGACCGTGATCGGCGCGGTGGCCGGCTTCGTCCCCGGCCGTGCCGCCCCACAAAGGACCGCTATTGCAGGGCCGCGTCGACGGTGACCGGCACGCTCGACAACGCGCGGCCGATCGGACACACCGACGACGCCGTGTTGGCCAACTCGACGAAGCGATCGTTCGTCGCGTCGATGCCGCGACCCCGCACGAGGAGGACGATGCCGGCAATCCCGAAGTCGACCTCCGGTCCACCCTGCGTGACGACCGCCTCGACGTGCAGGTCGAGCTCTTCGTCCGGACCAGGATCCAGCAGTGCCGAGAGCTGCATGGCATAGCACGACGCGTAGGCGGCTGCGAGGAGTTCTTCCGGCGAGGTGGTCGACGCCGCGTCCGCCGCCCGCGTTGCGAGGGAGTAGTCGAATCTGGACTGCCCGGAGGACGTCAGCTCGATCGAACCCGAACCGCCCACCAATGACCCATGCCATTCGACGGTGGAAACACGTGTGCTCATGCGTCGCCCTTCCGCTCGCCGCCAGGACGCCAAAGAACGTCGCCGTCGGGGTTTTCGAACCTGGACAGGATGAACAGCAGGTCCGACAGCCGATTGAGGTAGCGCAGGGCGCAGTCGTTGACCGGGGCCGCCTCGGCGAGCAGCCACGCGCTGCGTTCGGCCCGCCGCGCCACGGTGCGGGCATGGTGCAGGTGGGCGGCAGCCACCGTGCCACCGGGCAGGATGAAGCTGTTCAGCTTCGTCAAGCCCTCGTTGAAGTCGTCGCACCACGACTCCAATTGCGTCACTTGGTCTTCGGTGACCCGTAGCGGCTCATACTCCGGTGCCTCCACGATCGGCGTGCACAGATCGGCCCCGACGTCGAACAGATCGTTCTGAATGACACCTAGCACCACGGCGGTGCGCTCCCCGACGTCACCACAGGCGATCACCATCCCGATGACGGCGTTTGTCTCGTCGCAATCCGCATAGGCGCCGACGCGAACATCGGACTTGGCCACCCGGGACATGTCCCCGAGCGCCGTGGTCCCGGCATCGCCGGTGCGGGTGTAGATCCGCGTCAGATGAACGGCCATGTCTCCCCCCTCGGGTCTCCACGCCAGGCCTCGGCCGCCGCCTTTACGCCGACCGTGCTCAACCACCGCTTAGCGGCTCGAAAGCCGAGAGCGAGGGGGAGCACCAGGCCCACCATCGTGTGAACGCTCACGACGCCACCACGGGCAGGATTGCCGCCAGACCAGCCGCGAGGCCGGCCCCGATCAAGGGCGCCACCACCGGCACCCACGAGTAGCCCCAGCCGGGATCGGCCTTGCCAGGGATGGGTAGCACGGCGTAGGCGAGTCGTGGCCCGAGATCGCGGGCCGGATTCACCGCATAACCCGTCGGGCCGCCGAGCGCGAAACCGATGGCGATGATGACGAAGGTGACCGCTCCGAAGCTCAACGACCGGTTGGACGCCGGGTTGACCATGACGAAGATGACCAGAACGAACGTGCCGATGATCTCTGTCGCCATGTTCCACGGCTTGTTGAGGATCGACGGTGTGGTGCAGAAGATTCCGCGTGAGCCGGAATTGTCGTCGTTCTTGTCGAATTGCAGTTTGAACGCGGCCCAGCACAGTGAGGCACCCACGAAGCCACCGAGCAACTGAGCCGCCCAGTAGACCGGGACGCTCGACCATGGGACTCCACCCGACAGCGCCACCGCGAAGGTCACCGCGGGGTTGATGTGCCCACCCGACGGGGCGGCGATGCTGGCGCCGGCGAAGACGCCAAAGCCCCAACCGAACACGATGATGAGCCAGTCACCTCCGCCGCCGTAGGAGTAGGAGTTCTTCAACACCACCGCGGCCACTGAGCCGTTACCCAGAAGGCAAAGTACCGCGGTACCCAAGAACTCCCAGATGAAGATGTCGATATTCGACACTGACCACAACCAACCTCTCTGACGGGTCGTCGATGGCGCCAGGTGGCGCGAAGCGGACGGAATCCACCGACCTTGCCTGGTTAGTGTTTTCGCGTGTGTGCCCCACGTGGGCGCTTACGGGCCGGTCCCGCCCAATTACTGATCCAGAGGTGAGCTTTTTGGATAGGCTCTGGGCGGTCCGGCATGGAACGTCGGTGGAACGCGGCCGAGGCTCGAGGCGGCGCACTATCATCGGCCGCACCGCCCGAGGTCGTCTGGGCATGGTCGAATCCGTTGCCGGAAAACTCATTCGAAAGGTTCGTCAATGACTGCCATCACCCTGTCCGCCGCAGCCAAGGTCGTCGAAGCAGCGACCGCCAAGGCAGCCGAGATCGGTCAGCCGATGAACATCGCCGTCGTCGACGACGGCGGCCACCTGGTGGCGTTCGCCCGCATGGATGGCGCGATCAAGGCAAGCATCGACATCGCCACGAAGAAGGCGCGTACCTCGATTCTGATGAATGCGCCCACCGCGGCGTTGATGCCCCTGGTGCAGCCCGGTGCAGAGCTCTACGGCCTCGAGCAGTTGTCCGGCGGCCTCGTCATCTTCGGCGGCGGAATGCTGCTGACCGAGGGCGACGTCGTCATCGGGGCCATCGGCGTCAGCGCAGGCAGCGTCGAACAGGACGTGTCGGTCGCCGAAGCCGGCGTCGCCGCTCTGAGCTCCTGAATCTCAAAGCACGGGAACGATCCGGCGTACCAGATGCGCCGAGATCGCCGCCACCTCCTGCGCGAACACCGCGAAGTCCAGTGCTGAATCGCGCCCCGCGAGGTCCGACAGCGCGCGGATGACGACCCAGGGGACACCGAACGTCTCGCAGACCTGAGCGACGGCTCCGCCCTCCATTTCGACCGCCTGGCCGTCCAGTTCGCGGTGAAGCCGTTGCCGCGTGGTCTCGCAGTGCACGTACTGGTCACCGGTGAGAATCGTGCCGAAGACGATGCGCGGCGGGCGATCCGTACCTCCCGCGGACGGTGACAGCGCAGGCAGCGCGACGCCGTCCAGACGTTGGCGCACCCTGCCCAGCAAATCGACATCCATCGAATAGCCAAGGGTGTCAGTCGGATTGATGAAGGACACGTGCCCGGCCTGATACCGCTGCAGCGCGTCGTTCTCGATCCTGCCGGCATCGTGCTGCACGATGTTCTCCGCGATCACGACGTCACCGATGTGCAGCGCGGGGTCGAGGCCGCCTGCGACACCCGACAACACGACCACCCGACAACCGAACCGCTCGGCGAGCAGCGTCGTGACGACGGCCGCGTTGACCTTGCCCATCCCTGCGCCCGCCAACACGACGCGGTGGCCGTCGAGAATTCCCTCATCGAACCGGATGTGCGCCAGATCCGTTGTGCTCGTGGTGTTCAGCAGCACACGAAGATGTGCCAGCTCTTCGGGAATGGCGCAGAGGAGCCCGATGGTCATGGCACCGACTCTAGGACGTCAGGACACGTCGACCCAGTCGAGCGTGCGCTGCACGGCCTTCTGCCATCCCTCGTACCCGGTGGCGCGCTGGTCGTCGCTCCAGGACGGCGTCCAGCGCTTGTCCTCCTGCCAGTTGGCCCGCAGGTCGTCAGGGTTGTCCCAGAACCCGACCGCCAGCCCGGCCGCGTAGGCGGCACCCAGCGCAGTGGTCTCGGCCACGACGGGCTTGACCACGTCGACGCCAAGCACGTCGGACTGGATCTGCATGCACAGATCGTTGGCGGTGATGCCGCCGTCGACCTTCAGAACCTCAAGGTGCACACCGGAATCGGCTTCCATGGCGTCGACCACGTCGCGGCTCTGATAGCAGATCGCCTCCAACGTGGCCCGCGCGACGTGCGCGTTGGTGTTGAACCGCGATAGCCCGACGATCGCGCCGCGGGCGTCGGATCGCCAGTACGGCGCGAACAACCCGGAGAACGCGGGCACGAAGTACACCCCGCCGTTGTCCTCGACCTGCCGGGCCAGCGACTCGCTCTGAGCGGCACCGCTGATGATGCCGAGTTGGTCGCGTAACCACTGCACGGCCGACCCGGTCACTGCGATCGAACCCTCCAGCGCGTACACGGGTTTCGCGTCGCCGAACTGGTAGCAGACGGTGGTCAGCAGCCCGTTCTCCGAGCGCACGATCTTCTCACCGGTGTTGAGCAGCAAGAAGTTACCGGTGCCGTAGGTGTTCTTGGCCTCACCGGGCGCCAGGCACACCTGGCCGACCATCGCGGCCTGCTGGTCGCCGAGGATGCCCGTCACCGGCACCTCGCCGCCGAGCGGACCGGTGTCGAGGGTCACGCCATAGGGCTCCGGGGAGGACGACGGCACGATCTTGGGCAGCATCTGGCGCGGAATGTCGAAGAACGACAACAACTCGTCGTCCCAGTCCAGCGTCTCGAGGTCCATCAGCATGGTCCGGCTGGCGTTGGTCACGTCGGTGACGTGCACGCCGCCGCGCGGGCCGCCGGTCAGGTTCCACACCACCCAGCTGTCACTGGTGCCGAAGATGGCGTCGCCACGCTCCGCGGCCTCGCGGACGCCGTCGACGTTCTCCAGGATCCACTGCACCTTGCCGGCCGAGAAGTAGGTGGCGGGCGGCAGACCGGCCTTGCGCCTGATCACGTCGCCACGCCCGTCGCGGTCCAGTGCGGTGGCGATGCGGTCGGTGCGGGTGTCCTGCCAGACGATCGCGTTGTAGTACGGTCGGCCGGTCTTGCGGTCCCAGACCAGGGCCGTCTCGCGCTGGTTGGTGATACCGAGCGCGGCGAGGTCGCCGGGCTGCAGCTTGGTCTTGTTGAGCACCGAACTCAGGACCGACGCGGTCCGCTCCCAGATCTCCACGGGATTGTGCTCGACCCAGCCGGCCTGGGGCAGGATCTGGTCGTGTTCGAGCTGATGCCTGCCCACCTCGGCACCGTCGTGATCGAAGATCATGGCCCTCGTGCTCGTGGTGCCCTGGTCGATCGCAGCGACGAACTTGGTCAACGGTGCTCCTTTGCTTACCCGCTACCGGTACCCGACACGTTGTGCGGCGAAGTGTGTCTGTCGTCACTCACGCTAAGCCGTCAAAGGTTGCAGCATGGTTGCAATGCCGGATTCGGGACAGATCAACGCTGTTCGCTCACCGAATCCGCGACGCGGGCCGCGAGCAGACGCGCGGTGTCCTCATCGGCGGCCTCCACCATCACCCGGACCACCTGCTCGGTCCCGGAGGGGCGCAACAGGATTCGCCCGGTGTCGCCGAGTTCGGCCTCGGCCTCCGCCACCGCGGACACCACCGACGGCGCCTCGGCGACGGTGGCCTTGTCGGCCACCTGGACGTTGATGAGCACCTGCGGGAGCGTGCGCATGGGTGCCGCGAGCGCAGCCAGGGACGAGCCGGTCTCGGCCATCCGCCCCATCAGGCGCAGCCCGGTGGCGATCCCGTCACCGGTGGTCCCGAGCGACGGCATCACGATGTGTCCGGACTGCTCACCGCCGAGTGAGAACTCCCCCGCCCGCAGTTCCTCGAGGACGTAACGGTCGCCGACCGCGGTGGTGCGGACCTCGATCCCTTCCTCCCGCATGGCGATGTGCAGACCGAGGTTGCTCATCACCGTGGCGACCAACGTGTTCGACGCCAGTTCGCCGGCATCGCGCATGGCCATCGCGAGGATCACCATGATGGCGTCGCCGTCGACGACGTTGCCCGCGGCGTCCACGGCAAGACAGCGATCGGCGTCGCCGTCGTGCGCCAGACCCAGGTCGGCGCCATGGGCGAGCACCGCGCGCTGCAGCACGTCCATATGCGTGGAGCCGCAGCCGTCATTGATGTTGAGTCCGTTGGGTTCTGCGTTGATCGCTACGACGTTGGCGCCCGCGGCGCGATAGGCCTGCGGTGCCGCGGTCGAGGCGGCGCCGTGCGCGCAGTCCACCACGACGGTCATGCCGTCGAGTCGCGCGGCGGCCGCCGACGTGACGTGCCGCAGATAGAGCTCGAGCGCGTCAGTGGCGTCGAGCACGCGACCGATGCCCGCGCCGACCGGACGGTGACCGGGCCCCACGCCGAGAAGTTCTTCGATGCGGTCCTCAGCGGCGTCGTCGAGCTTGTGGCCGCCCGGCCCGAATATCTTGATGCCGTTGTCCGGCATCGGGTTGTGCGACGCCGAGATCATCACGCCGAATTCGGCACGGTAGACGCCCGTCAGATGGGCGACGGCAGGGGTCGGCAACACGCCGACACGCAGCGCGTCGACACCCTCGCTGGTGATGCCTGCGATGACGGCGGCCTCGAGCATCTCGCCGCTGGCCCGCGGGTCGCGGCCCACGACGGCCACCCGGCGCTGACCGCCCGACGTTCCGAGTCGACGGGCTGCGGCCGAGCCGAGGCCCAGCGCGAGCTCGGCGGTCAGATCGGTATTGGCGACGCCACGAACTCCGTCGGTACCGAACAGTCGACCCATGCCCCTCCTAGATAGACCGAGAGCGTGCGCGCCATATGAACAGACGCGCACGCTCGCGGACAAACCGTACTGAGGATCAGCGCTTCGAGTACTGAGGCGCCTTACGGGCCTTCTTGAGGCCGTACTTCTTGCGCTCGATCGCACGCGGGTCACGTGTGAGGTAGCCGGCCTTCTTCAGCGGCGGCCGGTCCTCGGGCTGCACGATGATGAGCGCACGGGCGATGGCCAGACGCAGTGCGCCCGCCTGTCCGGACGGTCCGCCACCATCGAGGTGCGCGAAGATGTCGACGGTGTCGAGCCGGTCGACGAGCACCAGCGGCGCCTTGATGAGCTGCTGGTGCACCTTGTTCGGGAAGTACTCCTCGAGGCTGCGGCCGTCGAGGGTGAACTTGCCGGTGCCGGGGGTCAGGCGCACCCGCACCACGGCCTCCTTGCGGCGGCCGACGGTCTGGAT
>JAOPUT010000049.1 GCA_025963385.1 Mycobacterium sp. | reverse complement strand
TCCGTCAGACCCCAGAGGTACAACCGAACAGACGACTTCACCGCAGTCGGTGATGACGAAAGCCCGCGTAACGGAACACCTCACCGCGTAGATGTCGGCGGCACCTGACGACGGTCGCCCCAAGGCTCGGAGCTGGACTCCACGACTCCGCGGCGTGCGGGTAGTGCAGCCGGACGACAAAATTCACAAGCGGCCACGGCCTCCCTCAGCACCAAGTCAATCTTCCGACCGCTTCGGTTCAGTGATCGTGCGAGGTCGGCAGTGGGTACCCCCGTCATAGACGCGACCGGGAGTGTGTGGCGAAGCAGGCTCTCACGCCGTGAGCATGCCGAGTGAGAGCCCCGCGTCTCCGGGCGATCGAGCTGAACATATTCACTCTTAGTGAACGACGGCCGAAGCCCTTCCCGGCTGCGCCTGCGGTCCGTCATCGCTTCCTCAGCGGAGGGCTACGTGCAAGTCCAGGACGTGCGCCCCGCCGCGGTTCTGCACTTCAGGCTCGATCAGCCGGCTATCTTCTGACGGAATTCTCGTTCGACGGAGGACCAGCGCGACGGGTGGACTGCACTCCTACCGCCGCTGGTGCCGCCCTGCTCGCCAAGATGGTCGCGGACAGAATCGCAGGCAACGCGCCTACTTCGAGTCCAACTCCCTGATCGCCTCGGCGAGTATCAAGCGCCCAGGGCGAGGCGCCTGCAAGGCAATGATGGTTGGTATCAAGCCCGACGGGTAACTAGATGTGCCATGAGCACACCAGACGCGGAGAAGACCGGCGGAGACCACCCAGTGGAAGTGCAGGAGGCAATTGCCGTGCCCAAGGAGAACATCGAGGCACCTGAGGAGCCGTCGGACCAGCCACCGTTGCCTGACTTCAATACCTAGAGGTCGGCCACGGCCAGCCCCGTTAGACAGACGTCCTCGGTATGACATTCCCGAGCGCCGGGCCCACCTGGGTCAGCAATCCCTTCACGTGCTGGCGCGCTGCGGCCTCGGTGTAGTGCGAGTCCCCCTAGGTGTTGGCTTCTCCTTCCTCGTCTCGACCCACTCGACGCGCCACATCGGCGTGCCAACGAGTGAGGTGAGGCCCGTGCCGCCTCCTTCGCTGATCGTGCATCGAGTGTTTCGTGTCGATTCCGGTCGCCGGGTCCGAAAACGGGGATCAAAACCCAAGAGATGCAAAGAGTGCCAACAGACTCGGAAGAGTGAGAAAGCTTGGGCTAATACCGCAGTCGCGCGCCCGAAAAGTGGAAGGTTAGTCGATGGCAACCATGAAGCGAGATCTGGTACTCGTGCACGGTAGATCGCAACAGGGCAAGCACGTCGAAGCCCAACAGACCGACCGCGAACTCCTACCGAAAAGCATCCGCGGTGTGCTCGCTCGCTACGACCAGGGATTTATTGATCGAACAAAAGCATGGCGCGCGCACTCGGCCGCGGCGAGAAATTTCCACACCGCCCACAAGAGGATGGCCACGGCCGCCCAAAGCGTTAGTCGTAGCGACAACGGCTGCAGTCTTGACGTATAGGTCATTCCCTGTGGAGAGGACAGATGCCGCAGAGCGCCCGTTCTCAACTCACATTTCGGAGAGTCGGTTACCCGACGACCGCAGCCGGCTGTGTCTGCAGCGAAAGCCGCTCGGTTACGACGGGGATCACGTGGTCCGCCATGTACTGAATGCGCGCTGATCCGGAATCCACTGACTCGCCGGGGAACTGTGCCCAGTAGTGGAAATCGCGGATCTGCGGGTATTCGGTGGCCAGCGTGACGAGTTCGTCGACAGCCATGGAGGCGTCCATCAGTCGGTAGGCGCCGGCATCGAGTACCTGCTGCGAGTTGGCGTATTGCGCTGGTTGATCTGGGCCTTCGAATGAGCCCCACTCGATGTATTTGTTCATCTGATAAAGCACGTTCTCGCTGACCTGCGCCCAGACCCGCTCGGGGTCCTCGGCGATGATCGTCCACTGGCTGGCGTAGATCCGGCCTTCGTCGACGTCGCGCCCGTGTCGTTCCAAAGCATCGAGATACACCTGGCAGTGGTCATTGGACAACGTGATGACACCATCGCCGGCGCGCGCGGCGCGATCAATGCCGACGGGTGACTGCGCGCCGACCAGTAGACGGGGGGCAACCTCGGGCACCGGGGTGACCGGCAGAGCGGGAAGGGACAGCCGTTTGCCCTCATACCCTTCGGAACTACCCGTCCACGCCTGACGAATGATGGCAATCGCGTCCTCGAGCAGACTGGGCCGGTTCTTGACTTGACGACCGAAGCCGCTGAACTCGAGGTCGCGGTATCCGAGGCCGACTCCGAGGTCGAACCGGTTGTCGGATAGAAGCGAGAGTGCGGTCGCGTCCTCTGCGAGCCGGACTGGGTTGTGCAGACCGGCGACGATGATGTTGGTCCCGATGCGCATGGTCTCGGTCCGCGCGGCCAATACAGCGGCCATCATCAATGGCGAGGACGCGTAGTCGTCGTCGGCGAAGTGGTGCTCGCTCAACCAAACTGAGCCGAAGCCGAGCTGTTCGGCCCACGCCGCCTGGTCGATGCTGCGGCGGTAGAGCTCACCTGCTGGCGTCTTCCACTGGGCCGGGTTGCGGTAGTCGTACCAGAGACCGAAGGTCGGGACGCTGGTCTGGTCGGTCGTGGTCATGATGGCTCCTTGCGTTCGGACGGGTTAGGTAAAGAGCATTCCGCCGTCGATGAGGACGGACTGGCCGGTCATGTAGTTCGAGTCGGGCCCTGCGAGGTAGGACACGTATGCGGCAACGTCCTGACCGGTGGCGACGCGGCCCAGTGTGATGCCTTGTGCCATGGCCTTCATCGACTCGCCTTCGCCGACGTTGTTGATGGCGCCGAGGTCACGGTCGACCTCGACCCACATGTTCGTGTCGACGATGCCCGGGCAGTACGCATTGACGGTGATCCCGTGCTCCGCCCATTCCTGGGCGGCGGACTGCGTGAGCGCCCGGACCCCGAATTTCGATGAGCTGTACACGCCGAGAAGGGGAAAGCCCTTGTGTCCGGCGATCGAACAGGCGCCGATGATCTTGCCACCGGTGCCCTGCTTGATCATCTGTCGCGCGGCTTCGGTGTAGCAGAGGAAGACGCCGCGGCCGTTGACGGCGTGGACCTTGTCGTACTCCTCGGGGGTGACGTCGAGCAGAGCCTTGGTCTGGGCAATGCCGGCATTGGCGACGAAGACGTCCAGCGACCCGAGTTCGCTCGCGGTGCCGGACACGAGATGGCGGACCGTCTCTGGGTCGGAGACGTCGCCGGTGAGGGCGGTGGCCTGGACACCGTGGTCTTCCAGTTCTTTTCGTGTTACGTCGAGTTCGCTCTTCATCGACGGTAAGTCGGAGACGGCGATGTCGTGGCCGTCCTGAGCGAGGCGCAGGGCGATGGACTTGCCGATGCCGCGGGCGGCGCCGGTGACGTGTGCGACGGTCATGATTTCTCCTTGATGAGTGTGAAAGGTTTTGTGCTTCAGGAGGTGGGGTCGACGAGGAGCTTCATCTTGCGACCGGCGCGGAGCTCCTCGAAGCCCTGCTCCACCACGTCGCTCATGGGGATCGTGTCGACCCATCCAGTGGTGTCGTAGTGCCCCTGCGCCATCAGAGCAATCACGGCACGGTAGTCATCGCCGGTGTAGCAGATGGTGCCCTGGATGCGGCGCTCCCGCAGTACCAGGTTGATCAGTGGGGTGGTGAGTGGCTTCTCGTAGATCGCCACGCTGATCAGTGGCCGTCGTTCGCCGATGCAGTCCAGTGCCGACTCGATCGCGGGCGCTACCCCAGCAGCATCGAACGCGGCGTCGACGCCGTCACCGTTGGTCCGGTCGGCAATCAGCGCGGGCACGTCCACATCGGTCGGATCGAGCGTCCGTGCGCCGAGCGCCTCGATCGAATGGCGGCGGACCGGGGAGGGCTCGACGACGTCAATTTCAGTCAACCCCATGCCGCGCAACGCGAACCAGAGTCCGATCCCAATCGGGCCGGCCCCGTAGATCAGGGCCCGGCTCTGATCGTTGAGCTCACCGAGGACCGCGGCGTGGTAGGCCACCGACATCGGTTCAACCAACGCGCCCATCTCGACCGGGATGCTGTCGGGCAGAGCGTGGATCTGATTCGCGGGAACGACGGTGTATTCCGCCATACCGCCGTCGGCCATCAGACCGTGGAAACCGACCGAGTTGCACAGGTTGTACTGGCCATGCCTACAGGGACGACAGTGGCCGCACCGGTAGATGGGCTCGATCGTCACACGGTCGCCCTCGTTGACGTCGGTGACGCCGGCACCGAGTTCGGTTACCACGCCTGAGAATTCGTGACCGATGACAAGTGGCATCGCCTTGCCGGTCAACGGGTGCGGTTGGTCGGGCGGGATGAAGATTGGTCCGTCGTAGTACTCGTGCAGGTCGGTGCCGCAGATGCCGTTGCGACTGACCCTGATCTTGACCTGACCTTCGCCGGGGGTGGGTTCGGGTACGTCTTCGATTTCGAGCTTGTGGTTTCCGTAGTACACAGCAGCGTGCATGGTGGTCTCCAAATCTAAAGGGTGCGAACGAGTTTCTTGTTGGCGAACTCGTCGAGGCCAAAGCGGCCGAGTTCGCGGCCGATGCCGGAGTTCTTGACACCGCCGAACGGCAGGTCTGGTGCGCTCTTGACGGTGGTGTTGACGCCCACCATGCCGACGTCGAGTCGATTGGCGATGTCGTCCGCCTGCTCCGGGTCACCGGTGAACACCGCGCTGCCCAGCCCGTACGGTGAATCGTTGGCCATCGCGACGGCGTCGTCTACGGAATCGACTTTGTAGAGAACGGCTACCGGCCCGAAGAGCTCCTCGCGGTAGGCGCGCATCTCCGGCGTGACTCCGGTGAGCACCGTCGCCGGGTAAAACGCACCGGGGCCGTCGGGAACCTGGCCGCCGAGGTGAACGGTGGCGCCCTTGGTGATGGCGTCTTCGACCTGGCCAACGAGATCGGTGCGCGCCGCCAGCGACGCCATCGGTCCAAGCTTGGTGGCGGCGTTCGTCGGATCGCCGAGTTGCCATTGGCCGGCTTTCGCGACGAACCCCTGTAGGAAGTCGTCGAAGACCGAGGATTCGACGATCATTCGCTTCGACGAGGTGCACACCTGCCCGGCGTTGCCGAATCTGCCTGCCACCGCAGCGGACGTTGCGTCGTCGACGTCGGCGCCGGGAAGGACGATGAACGGATCCGAACCGCCGAGTTCCAGCACGGCCTTCTTCATGTGCCGACCGGCAAGCTCGCCCACGGCGCTACCGGCGCGTTCGGAGCCGGTCAGTGAAACACCCTGCAGTAGAGGGCTAGCGATCATCGTCGCGACCTGGTCGGTGGTGGCGAAGACGTTCTGGTAGACCCCGCTCGGTGCTCCTGCCGCGTCCAGCATCTCGGCGAGGCGCAACGCCTGCTGCGGGCAGTTCGCTGCATGCTTGAGCAGGATGGTGTTGCCCAGCAACAGGTTTGGGGCCACGAAGCGCGCTGCCTGGTAGTACGGGAAGTTCCACGGCATGATCCCGAGCAACGCCCCGATCGGTGCGGTGCGGACGACGGCCTTGCCGGATCCGGCGATGTCCAGCGTCTCGTCGGCGAGCAGATCGGGTCCCTTGGTGGCGTAGTACTCGAAAATCGCCGCAGACAGTTCGATCTCACCCTTGGCCTGCGTGACGGGTTTGCCCATCTCCAGGGTCATCAGCCGGGCCAGGTCGACGGCGTTTTGGCGGAACAGATCGGCGACCCGTCCGACCACGGCTGCGCGCTCCTTGACGTCGACGTTGCGCCAGTCGAGGTAGGCCTTGTGAGCCCGGTCTAGGGCGCGCTCGGCGTCGGCGTCGGAAATCGTCTCGAATCCTTGGACGAGCTCGCCGGTGGCGGGATTGACGGTGGCGTACTTGCTCACTGAACTCAGGCCTCCGCGAGAACGTCGGCGCTGGAGATGAAGCTGGGGTAGCCGGATTCGATCTCGGCGGAGGAGATCGACCGGAACTCCTTCATCCCGCCGAGATAGAACATCACCGTCCGCTTCTTGCCCGGGATGTTGGCGCCGAAGATCCATGACGCGGCGCGGGGGAAGAGCGTCTGATCGGCGATCTCACCACAGGTTTCGGTCCAGGCCGTCTCGACGTCGGGCTTGACGTCGAGCCAGCCGGCGTCCGTGCTCGACACGTGGCGGATGGCTTCGGCGATCCACTCGACCTGGGTCTCGATGGTCGGTGGCAGGTTGGTGAAGGGACCGTTCGGGCCGAGGATCATGAACATGTTCGGGAATCCCGCAGTGGCCACTCCGAGGTAGCTCGTGGGTCCGTCAGCCCAATGGTCGCTGAGGCCCTGGCCGTTACGGCCCCGGATGTCGACGCGCCTGTAGTTGCCGTCGACGGCATCGAATCCCGTGGCACAGATCAGCACGTCGAGTTCGTGCAAGGTGCCGTCCGAGGTGACGATGCCCTTCTCCGTGAGATGTGTGATCGGGGTTTCCTTCAGGTTCACCATCGAGACGTTGGGCCGGTTGAAGGATTCGTAGAAGCCGGAGTCGCACAGCGGTCGGCGTGCGTGCAAACCGGAGGGCATCAGCTTGCGGCGAGTCTCCGGATCCTTGACGATCTCGCTGATCTTGCGACGGATGAAGCTCGCGGCTTCTTCGTTGGCGGCCTCGTTCGTGGCGATATCGCAGAACGTGCCGAACATGAACCAGAATCCGCCGCCCTTGTTCCAGGCGGCCTCGAAGATACGTTCCCGCTCTTCGGCGCTCACGCTGAACGTCTCGATCGTGCTTTCCTCGAATCCCATGGCGACGCTGGAGTTGTGGACCTGATCCCAGTTGGCAGTGAAGTCGTCGCGATGCGCACGGAGCTCGGCGGGGCTCAATTCGTAGTTTCCGGTCGGCACGCTGTACTGCGGGGTGCGCTGGAACGACGTGAGGTGACCAGCGATGGGCGCCGTCGCGGTGATGACCTGGTTGCCGGTCGAGCCATTGCCGATGACGCCGACGCGCTTGCCGGTCAGATCCAGATCCTCGGGCCAGGCGCCGGTGTGCACGAGACGGCCCTCGAAGTCGTTCATCCCAGGGAAGTCGGGCACGTTGGTGGCCGAGAGCAGTCCGAGGCCGTTGACGAGGAAGCGGCACTCGAAGGTGATGCCGCGGTCGGTGTGCACGGTCCAGATGCCGGATACCTCGTCGAACGACGCGTCCGTCATCGCGGTCTCCAGGGAGATGTGGTCGCGCAGTTCGTAGCGGTCCACGACGCCGTTGAGGTACTCGAGGATCTCGGGTTGCCGCACGTACTTCGTCTTCCACGGCGTCTGGGCGTAGAGGTCGCGATCGAAGGAGTACTGGTAGACGAAGCCCTCGGAATCCGAGAGGGCACCGGGGTACTTATTCCAGTACCACGTGCCTCCCACGCCTGCGGCCTTGTCGAGCGCTGCCGCGTCGAGGCCGAGGTCGTTGCGCAGCTTGTGCAGCATGTAGATGCCACCGAATCCGGCTCCGACGACGAGTGCGTCGAGTCGGCGGATGGTCTCCGTGCCAGTTGCAGCCATGGGATGCTCCTTGGTTCGTCAGCACCGGTGTGGTGCAGTTCACTTTCCTGGCACCATGGTGTGCGGAGACACCACTACCTGCGGTGTTCCGATTTGGAACACCGCTCGGCACACGAGCCACCGGGATTGATACTCCTAAGGCAAAAGTCCATGGCGGATTACGTATTGGAGTTCCGCCTGGCGGCGGCGCACAGTGACTAAATGCCAGGTGGTGAGGAAGCGGGCGACATGTCAGACGAGGTGCTGCAGGCTCGTCAAGAACTGCTGCGCGTCGGGCTGCTCGGCGAAGTGCGCACCGAGGGTGTCGTGCCGGACCTCATCGTCCGCAGTTGGCGGCGATCGATCAGCATCAGTGCCGAGGGCGCTAACCCTTCGCAGCGCTTCACCGAGGTGGACACCGACTCGATCCTCTGCCGTGCCGCCGATCCGATCCTCGATCGCTGGCAGACCCATCTCGCGGACACCGGGACCTCGCTGTTCCTCAGCGACCGGGCCGGCGCGATAGTGGCGCGCCGCGCCAACGACAGCAGCGCCCGCCGCCGGCTGGACGACGTGCACGCTGCGGAAGGTTTCGACTACTCCGAGGAGTCGATTGGGACGAACGGGCTTGGCACTGCGATCGTGGAGAAGCGCCCACTGCTGGTCGCAGGCAGCCAGCATTACAACGAGGCGTTGGCGCACTTGGCGTGCGCGGCTGCCCCGTTGTGCACGCCAACGGGTTCGGTGATCGGGTCGATCTCACTGGCAGGGCCGACCGAATCGGCGAATCCGTTGATGCTCTCGCTGACCCGGGAAATCGGCCAGCAGATCGAGGAGCGGCTGCACAGTTCCGCCCGGCCGCAAGACCTCGCCCTGGCGATGTCGTTCACTCGGTACACGAACTCACAGCGCCCCACCGTCGTGATGGACAACGAGTCGATACTCGCCAACAACTCCGGGCTGCCCTACATCGACGTGACCTCGCACGTGATGCTGTGGGAACTCCTCAACAGCCACGATTGGTCCTCGTCGGGAACGCTGCGGTTGCAACCGGACCACACGACTGTGGAGGTGCTCGCCCGCCGAGTCCTTGACGGACCTCGCCCGCACTTCGTGCTGCACTTCGCCGATCTAGCGCAATTCGCAAGGCCCGCAAGCGAACCGTCGGTCGGTCTCGGTGCGCGGCCGCAAACCCCGAGACCGAAACCGGTCCAAGCGGTGCACGTCGTCGACGGGCCCGCCGGGTCAGGCCGTTGCACGCTCGCCACCTCCATGCGACGTGAAGCGCCTGCCGACAGTGCCATAGAACACCTCGTCGTGGAGGCCGGACGGCCGACGGACTGGGCGCGATTACAGGGACTGCTCAACGAGGGCAGCGACGTCGTTCTCCGCCGCGTGGAGAACATCCCCGATGCCGAGGCCGAGGCCTTCGCCACGCTCTTGGCCGAGCATCGCTCAGCGTCGACTCGAGGTCGGACCAGCACGGTGTTCGTCACTTCGGACCGGACCCGCTGCACTACCGCGGTGGGGGCGACGCTCGACGAAATCGGTTATGCGTCAAACGTTCACTCGCTGGCGGCCACGCCGGAGCGCATCCCCAGTCTGGTGAAGCAGGTACTGGATCGCGTGGACCCCGACGGCAGGCACACCATGTCGCCGGCGGCGCTGCAGTCGCTGGTGCAGTGGGGGTGGCCGGGCAATATGACCGAACTCGTCGAGACGATGTCCGCGTTGGTTGCACAGGTGCCGTCGTCGGTGATCGAACGCAAGCATCTTCCCCGCCATCTTCAGCAGGCGCCTCCGCGGCGTCGAATGTCGTTGTTGGAAACCGCTGAACGCGAGGCGATCATCAAGGCGCTCGACGCAGCGTCGGGCAACAAGTCCGAAGCTGCCGAGCTGTTGGGCATGGGCCGAACGACCCTGTACCGCAAGCTGCGTCAGCTCGGGTTGGATACCGGCGAAAGCTCGCTCTAGCGCTCGGATGCCTGTCCGGACGGGCCGTCCAGGTTGACCAGTTCGTGGATGACGGCGCGCAGGGCTGGATTGTTGTCACTACGCCGCCACGCTGCTCGCAGATGGACGTCACCGTCAGCCGACGCCGGCCGGTCGAGAGGGATGAACGCTACGTGCGGATCGCTGACGTTGCGTGCGACCGACGCCAAGGTGAGGTGGCTCCCGACTTGCGCAGCGACGAGCGCGAGAGCGGTCTGGGTGTCCGGGGCGATCTGTGCGACGTCGGCGACGAACCCGCCGGCTTGCGCCAGACGTTGCAACCGGTCGGGAAGGACCGACCCCACATGCAGTGGCAACGAGATGAATGGATCGGAGGACAACTGGGAGATGGACAGCTGACGGGCGCCTGCCAGTGCGTGAGTATCTGGGACCGCCACGACCAGCGAGTCGCGCATGACGATCGTCGCCGTGACGTCGGCCGGGATCACGTCCCAGCGTCCGAGCGCAATGTCGGTTTCTCCGGCCACTAATCGCTTCATCGCCGGTTGTGCGAAGTTCTGACTCGACATCTCCAGAACGATGCCCGGGCGCTGTGTGCGGACGGCCCTGGCCAGTCGCGCCACCAGTGCGTGGGTGGAAACTCCGGCGAATGCGATGCGGACCGTACCGACCTCGCCGTCATCAGCCGACGTCACGGCGGCCTTCGCGCGGCGCAGCGCTTCGAGCACCTCCTTGGCGGGCTCCACAAGGGCCTGCCCCGAGGACGTCAACCGAACGGAGCGGGTGTTGCGGTCGAAGAGTGTGGTCCCCAGCTCTCGCTCGAGCTGTTTGATCGTGCGGCTCAGGGGCGGCTGCGCGACGTGGAGCCGTTCGGCAGCCCGCCCGAAGTGCAGGTCCTCGGCCACCGCTAGGAAGGACCGGATCTCGTTGATGTCCATGGCGCTCCGTCAAAGATAATTGCAATGACGGTAATACACAGCGACCGATTAAGTATTGGACTCGCAGTAATTGGCAGGGTCATAGTGATCGCATGTACCTCGGTAATCCGGATGTTCCCGACGACGTATTCAGCGACGTGCTCAAGCAGATCTCGGTGTTCGTGCGCACCAAGGTCATGCCACGCGAACTGGAGATCATGGCCACCGACGCGATTCCGGCAGACCTGCGCTCGCAAGCCGCGCACATGGGGCTGTTCGGCTACGCCATCCCCCAGGAGTGGGGCGGTCTCGGCCTCGATCTGGTGCAGGACGTCGAGGTTGCGATGGAGCTCGGGTACACGTCGTTGTCGCTGCGTTCGATGTTTGGCACGAACAACGGCATCGCCGGCCAGGTGCTCGTCGGATTCGGCACCGACGAGCAGAAGGCGCAGTGGCTGCCCGACATCGCTTCCGGTGACGTCGTCGCATCGTTCGCCTTGACCGAGCCCGGCGCGGGGTCAAATCCAGCAGGCCTCAAGACCACCGCGAAGCCCGATGGCGACGGCTGGATCATCAACGGCAGCAAGCAGTTCATCACCAACGCCACCGAAGCGGGTCTGTTCGTGGTGTTCGCCCGAACCGCTCCGGCGACCGATGCGAGCACCGGCATCGCGGTATTCCTGGTACCCGCCGGCGCTGCGGGAATCACCGTCGGAACGAAGGACGCCAAGATGGGGCAGGAGGGGTCGCGCACCGCCGATGTCTCCTTCGCCGATGTGCGGGTCGGCCCGGAATCACTGGTCGGGGGAGACGGCGACGTCGGCTACCGGGCCGCCATGACGTCGTTGGCTCGAGGCCGCATCCATATCGCCGCGCTCTCTGTCGGCACCGCACAGCGCGCCCTCGACGAGTCAGTCAGCTATGCGGCAACGGCCACCCAGGGCGGCACCCCCATCGGCAGCTTCCAACTCGTTCAGGCGATGATCGCCGACCAGCAGACCGGGGTGCTGGCGGGGCGCGCGATGGCCCGTGAGGCCGCCAGGCTCTACGTCACCGGCGAGGACAGAAGGATCGCGCCGTCTGCAGCCAAACTGTTCTGCACCGAGATGGTCGGCAGGAACGCGGATTTGGCCGTGCAGGTGCACGGCGGAGCGGGCTACATGCGGGAGGTCGCCGTGGAGCGGATCTTCCGCGACGTACGACTGCTGCGGCTCTACGAGGGCACCAGCGAGATCCAACGCCTCATCATCGGAGGGGGCCTCGTTCGGCAGGCGCAATGGAGCGCGTCGTGAGCCTTCCGCTCGAAGGCATCACGGTCGTCGCGATCGAACAGGCCGTCGCCGCACCACTGGCCACCCGTAGCCTGGCCGACCTCGGCGCCCGCGTCATCAAGGTGGAACGGGTCGATGGTGGCGACCTCGCGCGCGGCTACGACCACGTCGTGCACGGCACCGGAGCGCACTTCGTCTGGCTGAACCGGGGTAAGGAGTCGCTCGCCGTCGATCTCAAGAGCGCTCAGGGCCGTGACATCGTCCGACATCTCATCGATGGCGCGGACGTATTCCTGCAGAACCTCGCACCGGGTGCCGCCGAGCGTCTCGGTTTCGGCGCCGGCGAACTCCGTTCCGTCAGAAGAGAACTGATCGTCGTCAACATGTCGGGCTTCGGCCGCGGCGGCCCGTTGGAGCAGCGCAAGGCCTACGACATGCTGATCCAGGCCGAGGCCGGTCTGATCTCCATCACGGGCACCCCTGACACGCCGGTCAAGACAGGTATCCCCACGTCGGACATCGCCGCAGGGATGTACGCCTCGCAGGCCGTCCTCGCCGCCCTCTTACGGCGCTGTCGTACCGGCGAGGGAGCTACGATCGATGTCGCGATGCTCGATGCCACGGTCGAATGGATGGGCCACGCTCTCTACACGCAGATGCACACCGGAGCCCAGCCGCCGCGAATGGGCTTGAGCCACAGTTCGATTGCCCCCTATGACGCCTACCCGACGCAAGACGGCGAAGTCCTCATCGGCGTGCAGAACGATCGTGGGTGGCGGGCGCTGGTCACCGAGGTGTTCGGGGCGCCGGAGCTGGCTGACGACCCTCGATTCGGGACCAACGTAGCGCGAGTGCGCAACCGCCACGAGTGTGACGGCGTCGTCGCCTCTCATACCAAGCGGTGGACTGCGGTAGAGCTCGACGCCCGCTTGGCGGCAGCCGGTGTACCTGCCGCACAGGTGAAGTATCTCGATCAAGTGCTGGACCACCCGCAACTTCGGCAGCGAGGTCGCTGGCGCACCGTCGAAACCGAGCACGGGCCCACCGAAGCACTGTTGCCTCCCGCCATCTTCACCGACGTGGAGGCGCGCATGGGTAACGTGCCTGCCCTCGGCCAGCACACCCACTCGTTACTCGCAGAGGCCGGACTCGATTCTGCGGCCATCGATGACGCCTTGTCAGCTGGCGTTGCCCGTCAAGCCGATCGATTCCAGCCTGTTCCCCGATCGTGAAAGGTTCTGCAATGCTTACTGATCGAACCGCAGTCATCACTGGAGGCGCTCAAGGAATCGGTTTGGCGATCGCCACCCGATTCGCCTCCCACGGTGCCCGCATCGTCATCGGAGACCTAGACGAAGCCAAGGCGAAGGAAGCGGCCGCCTCCCTGAATGCAGACGCCATCGGCGTCGGGTGCGACGTCGCCTCCGACGCCGACGTGGTGGGCCTGCTCGAGGCCGCCACCGCGGCCTTCGGATCCCTGAACGTCATGGTGAACAACGCAGGCATCACCCGAGACGCCACGATGCGAAAGATGACCGAGCAGCAGTTCGACGACGTCATCACTGTTCATCTGCGCGGCTGCTGGAATGGCACTCGTCGCGCCGCGGGGATGATGAGGGAGACTGGCGGTGGGTCGATCATCAACATGTCGTCGATCTCCGGCAAGGTCGGCTTCGTCGGGCAGACCAACTATTCGGCAGCAAAGGCGGGCATCGTCGGATTATCGAAGGCGGCGGCCAAAGAGGTTGCTCACCTTGGCGTTCGGGTCAACGTCATCCAACCCGGCCTGATCCGCACGGCCATGACGGAGGCCATGCCGACCCACGTGTGGGAACAGAAACTCGCCGAAGTTCCGATGGGACGAGCCGGTGAGTCCGACGAGATCGCATCCGTCGCGTTGTTCTACGCTTCGGACCTTTCCTCGTACATGACGGGCACGGTGGCCGAAGTAACGGGCGGCCGCTACATGTGATTCATCAGCGGCTGGCTTCCAGCCGACGCCAAGGACGACTGGACGTCCGCCTCGACGTCGTAGTCCAGCGACCATAGAAGGTCCGCGACAGTGCCCCGCAGCCTCTCGTCCCGCTCCGGGCTGTCGGCGCTGTCGTACACCAGTCCACCGTTGCGTGAATTGCGCTGCACCTGAGCCGCCCGCCCGCGACGGAGCGACTCGTAGCGAAGCACGGCGCCGGAGACATCGGACCGATCGACACCGTCGAGAACGGTGGCAAGTGCCACAGCATCCTCGATCGACTGATTGGCACCTTGACCCATGTGCGGCAGCATGGGATGGGCGGCGTCACCCAGCAGTGTGAGGCGGCCGTTGCTCCAACGGGAGAGGGGTTCCCGGTCGTAGAGACCCCATCGGAAAGTGGTGTCGACGTGACTGATGATGTTCTGCACCATCGGCTCCCAGCCGGCGAATTCGCGAGCTAGCGTTGCAGGATCGCCGGGTGCCGACCATGATTCGCGCATCTCGTCGTCGCTGGGGACGAAGCCGACGAAGTTGATGAATTGCCCGCCTCGCAGGGTAAACACGAGGAAGTGCTTCCCGTCGCCCATCGACATCGTCGACACGGTGGAGGGGTAGTCGGGGACCCGGTCGGCTGGGATCACGCCGCGGTAGGCGATGCTTCCGGAGAACACGGGCTCGCTGGGCTCCACCACGTGGCGCTGCAGCACGGAGTGAATGCCGTCGGCCGCCACCACGAGATCGGCCTCCGCGTGCTCACCGTCGGCGAACTCGACGAATGCGCGATCAGCGTTCTGGCGGAATCCCACGCACCGGGCGCCGGTGGACACCGTGCCCTCCGGGAGATTGTCGGTGAGCATGGTGATGAGATCGGGCCGGTACATGCCGAGGACCCTGCCGTCCATCTCCTGTTCGGTCACCACGCGTCCGCTGGAGTCGCTGAACCGCCACTGGGTCCAGCGTGGACCGTAGTCCCGCAGTGGTTGCTCGAGGCCGAGGCGGTCCAGCAGGCGCATGCTGTTGGCGCCGAGCGCGACACCCGCTCCGACCTCTCCGAGTTGTCGCGCCTGTTCGTAGACGTGTACGTCGAATCCCTTGTGGCTCAACGCGCTTGCGGTTGCCAAGCCGCCGATGCCTGCTCCTATGATTGCCACCCTCGTCGGACTCATGGTGATCCACAGCCTTCCCACAGAGTTAGTGTACCGATCGGCACATGATTGACCATACGCGTACCGATCGGTACAGTCAAGGGATGGCACGGACCCCGGATCCCATCAAGCGAGCCCAGCTTCTCCGCGGCGTCGTGGCATACCTGGAGTCGCATGGAGTCAATGACATGTCGTTGGCCCCCATGGCGGAGGCGCTCGGAACGAGTAAGCGAATGCTGCTGTATTACTTCGGTGATCGCGGTGAGCTGCTGGCGCAAGCCCTTGACGCCAGCCGGCCTCGAGTGGGGGAGATCTTCCGTGACGTTGCCACGGAGGACGAGTTCCGCGAGGCGGCACGCTCGCTGTGGCATGGACTGACCCGTGGGGATCAGCGGCACAGTGTGCGAATGCTGTTGCAGGTGCTCAGCCTTGCGAGTACCGACCCGGAAACCTATGGACCGTACGCCCGCACGGCGGTCGAGGTGATGCTCGACCCGATCAGCGAGGCGTTGGTGTCGATGGGATACGGGCGGCGCGACGCGTACGTCCGGGCGACACTCGTCGTCTCCGGTCTGAGAGGGCTCTGTCAGGACGTGCTCGTCACTGGACAGGAGTCTCGTGTCGATGCCGCTGCCGAACTCCTCATCGCCACCGTCCCGGGGTCGGCGGCGCCCCGAAAAGGAGAAGGCGGGAAGCGATGAGAGCAGCCTGGTACGACCGACAGGGCGCTGCAGCCGACGTGTTCCAGATCGGCGGACTGCCCGATCCGGAGCCGGGTAGGGGTGAGGTGAGGGTTCGGTTGACCGTGTCTGGCGTCAATCCCGGGGACACCAAGAAGCGCGGCGGCTGGCTGGGCAATCCGATGGCGTTCCCTCGCATCATCCCTCACAGTGATGGCGCCGGTGTCGTCGACGCCGTCGGAGCTGGGGTCGACCGGGGCCGGATGGGTCAGCGTGTGTGGGTTTACGGTGCGCAGTCCTATCGGCCATTCGGCACTGCTGCCGAACTCGTGGTGGTGCCCAACGAACAGGCGGTGCAGCTGCCTGCGAACGTGTCCGACGAGCTCGGTGCATGTCTCGGTATCCCTGGAATCACCGCGCACCGCTGCGTGTTCGGCGACGGACCGGTCACCGGCAAGGTGGTCCTCGTGCACGGGATCCTCGGCAGTGTCGGTTCGATGGCTGCGCAGCTTGCCCGGTGGAACGACGCAACGGTGGTGGGCACGGTGCGCCGCACGGACGACCTAGCGAAGGTCGACTCCGCGGTGTGCGATTCGGTTGTTGCTCTGGACGATCCCGACTCCGTGTCGGCGATTCGGGCCCTAGTGGGCGGCGTGCATCGCGTGGTTGAGGTCTCGCTATCAGACAACGTCGATCTCGACGCGGCCGTCGCGGTCGACGGTGCCGTGATCGCGGCGTATGCGAGCGGCGCCAACCGCCCTTGTATTCCGTTCTGGCCGTTGCTGTTCGCGAACGTGTCGGTGCAGATGTTGGGCAGCGACGACTTTCCTTCGCTGGCGAAGAAAATCGCCGTCCAAGACCTTACGAGCGCTGCCGCTACAGGAGCCTTGACTCAACCCGTCAGCGCCCGGTACCCGCTCACCGATGTAGCCCGCAGCCATGACCACGTCGATGCCGGAGTGCACGGACGAGTCCTCCTCGCGATCGCGTAGGACCAACGACGTGCCTCTGGGACGGGGACATCCACCTCCGCGCAAGCCCCTGATTGGTCTGCGGGGAAGGGATCGGCTCGGCCGCCAGCATCCCTGATGTCTTCGACGACTGCCTGCCCCCGCACGGCGTCACGGCCGCTGATCACGACGTATACGCCGCGAGCGGCCAACGTGTGGGCGATTGCGGCGCCGATACCGCTGGTAGAGCCCGTGACGATCGCAGTGTGGTCCAGGAGGCCGGGGGTTGGATATGGCGTGTCGGCGTTCCCAGTAGTAGTCGTCATAGGTCAATCGGTACGCCCGAATGGGGGTTGGGGCTAAGTCAGGACAAGCCCTGGGCATGCCAAGACCACCCACGACGTCACCGCTGCTCCTACCATCGTGATGTGCCAACCGATCGTTCACCAGCTGGGGAACCGACGCCGCGCTATCGCCCTAGGACTTGACCCCAAATGGTGTTGACGACGGAGTGTTGGGAGTGGTCGGATGAAGCGGCGCGAAGATGGTGATGGTCTGCATCCAGGTGATCGGCGAAGACAACGCCGTCGGCTTCGCCGGCAGCCAAGGCAATTTCGAGCTCAACGCGATGCGCCCCATCATCATCAACAATGCGCTGCACTCGATCCGCATTATCGGGGACATGTGCGACAAGATGCGTACCTACACCATCGAGGCCATCGAACTCAACCGCACGCGCATCGACGCCTCCGTAGGCGAATCGCTGATGCTGGTGACCGCGCTCGCGCCCGTAATCGGCTACAACAACGCCGCACAGATCGCCGAGGCGGCCAACGCCGACGGTTCGACGCTCAAAGAGGCGGCGCTGAAATCGGGCGCCGTTGACGAGGAGACGTTCGATGACGTGGTCGACCCCCGCAAGCTTGTCGGAGAAGGCGTCCAGGGGGCCTAGCACGCCGAATTGACTTCTTCTTACTGAAAGATTGGCGAAATGCAGCGATGCGATCCTCAACGACCACAGTACAATCCGTGATCTCACCGGGCGATGGATTTCCTTGTCATGTTCACATTTTGTCGTCATCACAGATAGACGCGCGAGGGCTGCTACCTATGTCCGCCGTGACGTCGACCCGATGTTCGGGTCCTTACAATCTCCGCGGTCACGGAAACCACGATCGCGCGATGGATCAAGCAACTCGATCGGGAATTTCGGCGCAGACGATCGCCAGCCCCGTGGGTGGTCGTCCCGGCACCGAAGCGGGCACGCAGACCTGACTCCCCGCCTCGTCAACACTGGTGCGGCACCACCACGCAGATTGAGGTACCTGCAGAGCAGGAAGAACACCGCCGCAGCCGCCAGCATCTCCAGGAGCTGAACGAGATTCGACATCAGCGTGCCTCTCAGTCGAGAGCGAGCGGCTGCGACGGGGCGATGCGATCGTAGGCAAGTCCCCAGATGAATTCGTGCTGCGAAGCGGAGATCTCCTTGCACGCGAGCAGCCGGTCGGCGTTGGCGAGCTGCTCGGCCACCGACGCCAACAGCGCCAACACGTGGGCGGTACGCGGATCGTGATGCCCGTCGATGAGTACGACCGACACGGTCCGCACGCGCGCGCGCTGTTCGCCAGCGCGGACGAACACCACCAGGCCGCCGCCCAGCCATAGCACGGCCGACGTCAGCAGACCGGCGCCGGGTCCGAGGGCCACGCTCAAGCACACGAGGCATACGACGAAGGTCACCGCGCCCCAGGTGGGCCAGCTGCGGGCCAGACGGATCCAGCGCCGGTCGGCCTCGGTGACACCGGGAGGGAAGACGACGAGCCGATAATGACGAAATCCCTGCTGCGGCAGTCCGATCTCGAGTGAACCCCAAAGGTACCGACCCCCAAGGA
>JAOPUT010000044.1 GCA_025963385.1 Mycobacterium sp. | reverse complement strand
ACGTCGTGCTGGTCACCGGACTGTCCGGCGCGGGCCGAGGCACCGCGGCCAAGGTCCTCGAGGACCTCGGCTGGTACGTGGCCGACAACCTGCCGCCGGAGCTGATCGCCAGGATGGTCGAGCTGGGTCTGGCGGCAGGGTCGCGCATCACTCAGCTGGCCGTCGTGATGGACGTGCGGTCCCGCGGATTCACGGGCGATCTGGAATGGGTGCGCCACGACCTGGCGACCCGCAACATCACCCCGCGCGTGCTCTTCCTCGAGGCATCCGACGACATCCTGGTGCGCCGTTACGAGCAAAACCGTCGCAGCCATCCCCTGCAAGGCAATCAGACTCTGGCCGAGGGCATTACCGCCGAGCGCACGCTGCTGGCGCCCATCCGCGCGGCGGCCGATCTGGTGATCGACACGTCGTCACTGCCGGTGCCCGCTCTGCGCAAGACCATCGAACGCGCCTTCGCCGCCGAGACCGTGGCCCACACCAACATCACCGTGGAGTCCTTCGGCTACAAGTACGGGCTACCCATGGACGCCGACACCGTGATGGACGTCCGCTTCCTGCCGAACCCGCACTGGGTCGACGAGCTGCGCCCGCACACCGGGCAGCACCCGGCGGTCCGAGATTACGTCCTTGGGCAACCGGGGGCGGTGGACTTCATCGACACCTACCATCGTCTGCTGGACGTCGTCATCGACGGATACCGCAGGGAGGGAAAGCGCTACATGACCGTCGCGATCGGGTGCACGGGCGGCAAGCATCGCAGTGTCGCCATCGCCGAAGCCCTCGCCGGCCGGCTCGACGGTGACGGAGAGCTGACGGTGCGGGTGCTGCACCGGGATCTGGGTCGCGAATGAGCGCTCGAATCGTCGCGCTCGGCGGCGGCCACGGTCTGTACGCCACGCTGTCGGCGCTGCGGCGGCTCACCCCCCACGTGACGGCGATCGTGACGGTCGCCGATGACGGCGGCTCGTCGGGCCGGTTGCGCAGCGAGCTCGACGTCGTACCGCCAGGAGACCTTCGAATGGCGTTGGCGGCGTTGGCATCCGACACGCCGCATGGCCATCTGTGGGCCACCATCATGCAGCACAGGTTCGGTGGCAGCGGCGCGCTCGCGGGCCACCCGATCGGCAATCTGCTGCTCGCGGGTCTCAACGAGGTGCTCGCCGACCCCGTCGCGGCGCTGGACGAACTCGGCCGCATCCTCGACCTCAAGGGCCGGGTGCTGCCGATGTGCCCCATCGCCCTGCAGATCGAGGCCGACGTGGCCGGGCTGGAATCAGATCCCAGGATGAGCCGGGTGATCAGGGGCCAGGTCGCGGTGGCCACGACGGTCGGCAAGGTGCGCCGGGTCCGGCTGCACCCGGGAAATCCGCCTGCGACGCGACAGGCGGTCGACGCGATCATGGCCGCCGACCTGGTGGTCCTGGGGCCGGGTTCGTGGTTCACCAGCGTGATCCCGCACGTGCTGGTGCCGCAGCTGCTGGCGGCGTTGCAGGCGACCGAAGCGCGCCGCGCGCTGGTCCTGAACCTGGTGGCCGAACCGGGCGAGACGGCGGGCTTCTCCGCCGAACGTCACATCCACGTACTGGCGCAGCACGCACCAGGATTCACCGTGCACGACATCGTGGTCGACGCGGCACGCGTACCGGGAGAACTGGAAAGGGACCAACTTCGGCGAACCGCAGCCAGCCTCGAGGCTCAGGTTGAGTTTGCTGACGTTTCCAGACCTGGTACACCATTACATGACCCGGCGAGGTTGGCTGCGGCGCTGGAGCGGGTTCGGCTGCGCGGTAGGGCACCCGCGTCGCCGACGGCTCCAACGCCTGCGGCGCGGTCAGTCGAGGAGAGGTGACGATTTCGTGGCGATGACAGCCGAGGTCAAGGACGAGCTCAGCCGACTCGTGATCAACTCGGTCAGCGCGCGTCGCGCGGAGGTGGCCTCCCTCTTGCGTTTCGCGGGGGGTCTGCACATCGTGGCTGGCCGCGTGGTGGTCGAGGCCGAGGTGGACCTCGGTGTGATCGCGCGACGGCTGCGCAAGGACATCCACGACCTGTACGGCTACAACGCCGTCGTCCACGTGCTGACTGCCAGCGGCATCCGCAAGGGCACCAGGTACGTGGTGCGGGTGGCGCAGGACGGTGAGGCGCTCGCCAGGCAGACCGGGCTTCTGGATCTCCGCGGTCGTCCGGTGCGTGGTCTGCCCGCCCAGGTCGTCGGAGGCAGTGTGGGGGACGCCGAAGCCGCTTGGCGCGGAGCATTTTTGGCGCACGGGTCGTTGACCGAGCCTGGCCGTTCGTCGTCGCTGGAGATCAGTTGCCCCGGGCCCGAGGCGGCATTGGCACTCGTCGGCGCTGCGCGCAGGCTCGGGGTTAGTGCCAAGGCGCGTGAGGTGCGCGGCAGTGACCGGGTCGTGGTGCGCGACGGTGAGGCGATCGGTGCGCTGCTGACGCGCATGGGCGCCCAGGACACCCGCCTCACGTGGGAGGAGCGTCGGCTGCGCCGCGAGGTGCGCGCGACGGCGAATCGCCTGGCCAACTTCGACGACGCGAACCTTCGTCGGTCGGCTCGGGCCGCGGTGGCCGCCGCCGCAAGGGTCGAGCGTGCGCTGCACATCCTCGGCGATTCCGTGCCGGACCATCTCTCGGCCGCGGGCAGGCTGCGCGTCGAACACCGGCAGGCGTCCCTGGAGGAACTGGGTCGGCTCGCGGAGCCGCCGATGACGAAAGACGCAGTGGCGGGCCGCATTCGGCGACTGCTGTCGATGGCCGACCGCAAGGCAAAGCAGGACGGCATCCCGGACACCGAGTCCGCGGTCACACCTGATCTGCTCGACGACGCCTGACGGGAGTCCGTTGCGTGGACGTCTTGACGGTCGGGATGGCCCTGCCCGATCCGCCGTTCAACGGGATGGCGGAGGGCGGAGGTCTCGACGTCGACCTGATAGGCGCGGTGGGGACGGCGCTCGGCCTCGCGGTCGACGTCATCGCCTACCGCGGTGCCGACTTCAACGGCATCTTCGGCGAACTGGCCACGGGCGCCTACGACTGCGTGATCGCCGGCACCACCGTCACGCCGGAACGTCAGCGCAAGGCGTCCTTCGCGCCGCCCTACCTGATCTCGGGGCAGTCGCTCGCGGTGGACGTCGTCCGCTTCCCGACGGTCAGGTCGGTCGACGATCTCGCCGGTCTGACCATCGGCGTGCAACAGGGCAACACCAGCCAACCGATCGCCGAACGTCTTGTCGCGCAAGGAAAGGCGAAGGCCCTGCGGGTCTACGACTACGGCGATGTCCGCTCGGCGCTGGCAGATCTGACCACCGGCGGCTGTGACGCGTTCATGAAACTCGGTCCCGTGCTCACCGAACTCACCCGGTCCGTCGCGGATGTCGAGGTCGTGCAGCGCGGGATCTCACGCGAGGACATCGCGATCGCCGTCGCCCTGGGTGACGACGCCACGCTGGCGCAGATCGCGACGGCGCAGGACCGGCTGGAATCCGACGGCACTCTGCAGGGCCTGCGCCGAAAGTGGCTCGGCAGCCCCTACCGCGACCAGAGCCTGGCTGCTCTGTGACCCCGCGCCGCTACAGGTCTGCGGTGGCGATGGGTCGCAGCAGCAACGTCGCGATCACGCTGATGACGGCGATCACCGCGAGATAGGCGCATGCCAGCCACGGTGTTCCGTGCCCCGCCGCGATGAGCGCGGTCAGGATGAGGGGAGTGAGGCCCGAGGCGTAGACACCCGAAAGTTGGTACACCGTGGACAATCCCGTGTAGCGCACGCGCGCCGGGAAGAGCGAGGCGTACAGCGTTCCCTGGGCTCCGTAGAACCAGGCGTGAACGACGCCGAACACCACCAGCATCGCGACGGCGAATCCCGCGATGCTCCTGGTGCCGAAGAGCGCGAACACCGGGAACACCGCGATCCCGAATGCGGCGATGCCCGTGGCGTAGACGCGCTTGCCGCCGAATCGATCGGTCAACAGCCCGGACACCGGAAGCAGGGCGGCCATCAGCAGCGCGGCGGCCGTCACCGCGATCAGTACGGGCACCCTCGCGAGGTGCAGGGTGCCGGTCGCGTACGAGATCGCGAAGACGCCCCAGGTGTTGAACGCGGCACCCTCACCCCATCGCGAGAGCATGCCGAGCACCGTCGGTCGCAGGAGAGGCCGACGGAACACCTCGCGCAGGGGCGCCGCCGACCGCTGGTCGTCGTCGCGGATCTTCTCGAAGGCCGGGGTCTCGGCCGCCTTGAGCCGCACGACGATGCCGAACAGCACCAGCACGACACTGATGAGGAAGGCCACGCGCCAGCCGTAGGCGAGGAAGGCGTCCTCGGGCAGCATGACCTGAAGGAGTGCGAAGACACCGGTGCCGAGTGCCAGACCGAGCGCGAGGCCGATCTGCGGAACGCTGCCGAACAGCCCACGCTTGGGTGGCGGGCTGTGTTCGACCGCCAGCAGCACGGCGCCTGCCCACTCGCCACCGAGCGCGAAGCCCTGCACGATGCGCAGCACCAGCAGCAGGACGGGGGCAAGCGCGCCGATCTGCTCGGCGGTCGGCAGCACGCCCATGAGCGCGGTCGCGCCGCCCATCAGGAACATCGTGAACGCCAGCGTCCGCTTGCGGCCGATGCGGTCGCCGACGTGGCCGAAGACGAAACCCCCGATCGGCCGGACGAGGAACCCGACGGCGAAGGTGGCGAAGGACAGCATCGTTCCCACCAGAGAGCTCTGGTCGGGGAAGAACGCATGGTTGAACACCAAGCTGGCTGCGGTCGCGTACAGGAAGAAGTCGTACCACTCGATCGTCGTGCCGACGAGGCTCGACAGCAGCGCGGTGCGCACCGTGCGTGACGATCGATGGTCGGCGACGTCATCGGCTGCTGGACTGATGGTCGACGGAGACATTCCATCCTGCTTACGTCGCCGACGCGGTATCGAGAAGGGTTAGACGCGCGGTGATTCGATCGTGCGTCGCGGGTGCGGGTACGCCGCCGCGGACCGGGCGCGCACCGGTTTGCCCCCGCCACTAGGCTGATGCCCGAGCGAATCTTCGAGATCTAAGGAGCAAGACAGTGACGGTTCGGGTAGGCGTCAACGGCTTCGGTCGAATCGGACGAAACTTCTTCAGGGCGCTGGACGCGCAGAAGGCGCTGGGCGCCAACACCGACATCGAGATCATCGCGGTCAACGACTTGACGGACAACGCGACTCTGGCGCACCTGCTCAAGTTCGACTCGATCCTCGGTCGGCTGCCCTACGACGTCAGCCTCGAGGGCGAGGACACCATCGTCGTCGGCGACACCAAGATCAAGGCTCTCGAGGTCAAGGCCGGGCCCGCCGAGCTGCCGTGGGGTGACCTGGGCGTCGACGTCGTGGTCGAGTCCACTGGCATCTTCACCAACGCAGCGAAGGCCAAGGGGCACCTCGACGCGGGTGCCAAGAAGGTCATCATCTCCGCACCTGCCACCGACCCGGACATCACGATCGTGATCGGCGTCAATGACGACAAGTACGACGGTAGCCAGAACATCATCTCCAACGCGTCGTGCACCACGAACTGCCTCGGCCCGCTGGCCAAGGTCCTCAACGACGAGTTCGGCATCGTCAAGGGCCTGATGACCACCATCCACGCCTACACGCAGGATCAGAATCTGCAGGACGGCCCGCACAGCGACCTGCGTCGGGCCCGCGCCGCCGCGCTCAACATCGTGCCCACCTCGACCGGTGCCGCCAAGGCCATCGGCCTGGTGCTGCCGGAGCTCAAGGGCAAGCTGGACGGCTACGCGCTGCGCGTGCCGATCCCCACGGGATCGGTCACCGACCTGACCGCCGAGCTCGCCAAGCCGGGCACCGCCGCGGAGATCAACGCCGCGATGAAGGCCGCCGCCGATGGTCCGCTCAAGGGCATCCTCAAGTACTACGACGCACCGATCGTCTCGAGCGACATCGTCACCGATCCGCACAGCTCGATCTTCGACTCGGGGCTGACCAAGGTGATCGACAACCAGGCCAAGGTCGTGTCGTGGTACGACAACGAGTGGGGTTACTCCAACCGCCTGGTGGACCTGGTCGCGCTGGTCGGCAAGTCTCTGTAGAGCCGAATCCGTGGCCGAATCCTCTATCAAGTCGCTGTCGGATCTGCTCGCCGAAGGCGTCGAGGGGAAGGGCGTGCTCGTACGCTCCGACCTCAACGTCCCGCTGGACGACGAGGGCAACATCACCGACCCGGGGCGGATCCTGGCCTCGGTGCCGACGTTGAAGGCGCTGTCCGACGCGGGAGCCAAGGTCGTCGTCGCCGCCCACCTCGGGCGCCCGAAAGGCGGGCCGGACCCCAAGTACTCGCTGGCCCCGGTCGCCGCCGCGCTCGGCGCGGAGCTGGGCAGGCACGTGCAACTCGCCGGTGACGTGGTGGGCTCCGACGCGCTGGCGCGCGCCGAGGGCCTCACCGACGGTGACGTACTGATGCTCGAGAACGTCCGCTTCGACCCGCGGGAGACCAGCAAGGACGACGCCGAGCGCCTCGCGCTGGCCAAGTCGCTGGCCGAACTCGTCGCAGGCCCGGATGGATCCGGCGGGGCGTTCGTCAGTGACGGCTTCGGTGTGGTGCACCGCAAGCAGGCGTCGGTGTACGACGTCGCGACGCTGCTGCCGCACTATGCGGGCCTGCTGGTGGCCACCGAGATCAAGGTGCTGGAGCAGCTGACCAGCTCGACCGAGCGGCCGTACGCCGTGGTGCTCGGCGGCTCGAAGGTGTCCGACAAGCTGGCCGTCATCGAGAACCTCGCGACGAAGGCCGACAGCATCGTCATCGGCGGTGGCATGTGCTTCACGTTCCTTGCCGCACAAGGCGTTTCGGTGGGCACCTCGCTGCTGCAACCGGAGATGATCGACACCTGTAAGAAGCTGCTCGAGGACTACGGCGACGTCATCCACCTTCCGGTGGACATCGTCGTGGCGGCGGAGTTCTCCGCCGACTCGACGCCGGAGATCGTCGCCGCTGACCGGATTCCCGAGGACAAGATGGGTCTCGACATCGGACCCGAGTCGGTGAAGCGGTTCACCGCGCTGCTGTCGAATGCCAAGACCGTGTTCTGGAACGGCCCGATGGGCGTCTTCGAGTTCCCGGCGTTCGCCGCGGGCACCAAGGGAGTAGCGGAGGCCGTCATCGCCGCCACCTCCAAGGGTGCCTTCAGCGTCGTCGGCGGTGGCGACTCCGCAGCAGCGGTGCGGCAACTCGGCCTTCCCGAGGACGGTTTCTCGCACATTTCGACCGGTGGCGGGGCTTCGCTGGAATACCTTGAGGGCAAGACGCTGCCCGGTATCTCGATTCTCGAAACGGCCTGAACCCAAGGAGAGCTCCTGTGCCCCGCAAGCCGCTGATCGCCGGCAACTGGAAGATGAACCTCAACCACTTCGAGGCCATCGCCCTGGTGCAGAAGATCGCATTCTCGTTGCCGGAGAAGTACTTCGACAAGGTCGACGTGACGGTCCTCCCTCCGTTCACCGACCTGCGCAGCGTGCAGACCCTCGTCGACGGGGACAAGCTGCGGCTCACCTACGGCGCGCAGGACGTCTCCAAGCACGACTCGGGGGCGTACACCGGTGAGATCAGCGGCGCGTTCCTGGCCAAGCTCGGGTGCACGTTCGCAGTGGTCGGCCACTCCGAGCGTCGCACCTATCACCACGAGGACGACGCGCTGGTCGCCGCGAAGGCGGCCGCAGCCCTCAGACACGGGCTGACGCCGATCATCTGCATCGGCGAAGGACTCGAGATCCGCGAGGCCGGCGATCACGTGGCGTACAACGTCAACCAGTTGAAGGGCTCGCTCGCGGGGCTCTCGGCCGAGCAGATCGCCGCGAGCGTCATCGCGTACGAGCCCGTCTGGGCGATCGGCACGGGACGGGTGGCCAGTGCCGCCGACGCGCAGGAGGTCTGCGCGGCGATCCGCACCGAACTCGGCGAGCTCGCGACGTCCGCCATCGCGGACACCGTTCGTGTGCTCTACGGCGGCTCGGTGAACGCGAAGAACATCGGGGAGCTGATTGGGCAGGCGGACGTCGACGGCGCCCTCGTCGGCGGCGCGTCGCTCGACGGTGAGCAGTTCGCCATCCTGTCGGCGATCGCCGCGGGCGGGCCGATTCCCTGATCCCGGGCGTCGACCGGTATTCTGGCGCTCATGATTTTCGCCCTGCAGATCACCCTCGTCGTCACCAGCATCCTGGTGATCCTGTTGGTGCTTCTGCATCGGGCGAAGGGCGGCG
>JAOPUT010000031.1 GCA_025963385.1 Mycobacterium sp. | reverse complement strand
AGCAGATGATGCGTGCGTCGAACCAGTTCGCCGACACGGCCACCGGTGTGGTGTACGTCCACGCCTCGCCCGCGGCGGTATGTCCACACGTGGAGTGGGCGCTTTCGTCGACCCTGTCGGCGAGGGCGAACCTCAAGTGGACGCCGCAGCCCGCGATGCCTGGACAACTTCGCGCCGTCACCAACTGGGTGGGTCCCGTGGGGACCGGTGCTGCCCTGGCGAACGCGCTGCGGTCGTGGTCAGTGCTTCGCTTCGAGGTCACCGAAGACCCCAGCGAGGGCGTCGACGGCCACCGCTGGTGCCACACGCCGCAGCTCGGGCTGTGGAGCGGTGTGATGAGCGCCAATGGCGACGTGATGGTCGGGGAGAATCGACTTCGCGGGCTCATGTCCTCGGGCGCCGACGCCATGGCCGCCGAAATGGACACCGTGCTCGGCACCGCCTGGGACGAGGCGCTCGAGGCCTACCGTGGCGGCGGCGACACCGGCGAGGTCACCTGGCTCAACCGCGGCGTGGGGTAGCGATCCCGACCTGTTCGTGTCTCGCGAGGGGTCGATGGCCTCAGCGCATCACGCGGGCCGCAGGATTCGTAGCGCGCCCGACACCGCCGAGACCTCCACCGGCAGCGGGCAGACGTACTCGCCGTCGGCGTAGGCGTTGATCCCCGTGCACTCGACGGTGATGACCCCGGCACGCCTCGTTCGCACCTGGTCGAGGTTCACATGGGTGCCCTTGAACACGGTGGGGAACAGGCGGACGAGTTTCGTGCGAGACGCCGACTGCACCATCGTCACGTCGAGTCGGCCGTCGGTGGGGTCGGCATCCGGACAGATGAGCATGCCGCCGCCATAGCTTCGGGTGTTGCCGAACGCCGCCAGCGTCAGGTCGGTGTCCAGTTCCTCGCCGTCGAAGGTCAGGCGGAACGGCAGCAGCCGCAGCTTCGAGATCTCGGCGAGCATGGCGACGTTGTAGCGCATCCGGCCGTGCGGCCACCGCATCCGGTTGGTCCGGTCGGTCACCAGCGAGTCGAACCCGGCGGCCATCACCGTGCCGAACCATCGGTCCGTACCGTCGGCGCCGCGGATGCGGCCGAGGTCGATCACATCCACCCGACCGTCGACGACGACGTCTGCCGCGGCCTCGGGATCCTTGGTGGGAATGCCGAATTCGCGAGCATGGTCATTGCCCGTGCCCGCCGGGATGATGGCGAGCGGGATCTCGCTCTGCGCGAGGACCTGCAGCGCGAGGGCGACGATGCCGTCCCCGCCGACGACGACCAGGGCGTCCATCCCGCGTTCGAGGGCGCCTTCGACAAGGCGCCGCGCGTGCTCGGCGTCGGTGCCTGCGATGGCGACGACGTCGATGCCACGCCGGTGGAGTTGCGCGACCGCACGTTCGGCACTGTGGGGTGCGCTGCCGTGTCCCGATGCAGGATTCGTCAGGACGGTGACGCGGCCGATCGTCACGGGATCAGCTTGCCCGGGTTGAGGATTCCCGCGGGATCGAGCACCGCCTTCACGGCGCGCAGCACCTCGACGCCGAGGTCGCCGACCTCGTCGCGCATCCACGGCCGGTGGTCGGCGCCCACCGCGTGGTGATGGGTGATGGTGCCGCCGTTGCGGACCATCGCCTCGGACGCGGCGGTCTTGGCCTTGCGCCACTGCTCGATCGCGTCTCCGCGCTGCCCGGCGACGACGGTGAAGTAGAGCGACGCCCCGGTCGGATACACGTGGGAGATGTGGCACAGCACCAGTGCCGGGGTGCCGGTTTCGGCGAGCGCGGTGGTCAGCGCTTCGGTCACCGCGGTCTTCAGCGTGAAGAGGTTGGACCAGTTGGTCGCGGTCTCGAGCGTCTCGCACAGTGCTCCCGCGGACAGCAGCGAGTCCCGAAGGTAGGGCGCTCCGAACCGGCCGTGCTCCCACGCCTTGGCAGGCCCGTCACCGAGTGACGTGCCGCCGTTGGCCTCCAGGACCGCACGGGTCTCGGCGTGCCTGCTCGCGGTGTGGGCGGCGGTGCCCTCGAATGCCGTGATCGCCAGGCAGCCGCCGGTGATGCTCTGCTCGCCGATGATCTCGGTGGTGGCGAGGTTGACGCCGGTCTCCGCCTCGTCGGACAACCGGATCACGGTGGGGCCGGTGCCGTTCTGGACGACGGCACGCAGAGCACCAGCACCGGTGGCGAAGTCGGGGAAGGACCACGCCTCGTATCGCGTCGACTCGGGTATCGGGTGCACCCTGACGCGCACCCTGGTGATCACGCCGAACACGCCCTCCGAGCCGACGATCAGCTGGCGCAGGTCGGGGCCCGCGGCCGAGGCGGGTGCACGCCCGAGGTCGAGGATGCCCGCCGGAGTGGCGGCCCGCAGGCCACGGACCATGTCGTCGAACCGGCCGTATCCCGCGGAGTCCTGCCCGGACGATCGCGTGGCCGCGAAGCCGCCGATGGTGGCGAACTGGAAGCTCTGCGGGAAGTGACCGAGCGAGAAGCCGTGCGCGGCAAGGAGTTCCTCTGCCTGCGGGCCGGTGACCCCGGCGCCGAGCTCGGCTTCCCCTGAGACGGCGTCGATGGCGTACAGGTCATCGAGGCGGCGAAGGTCCAGTGAGACCACCGCCTTGAAGTCGCCGCGGACCGGATCGAGTCCGCCGACCACGCTGGTGCCGCCGCCGAACGGGACGACCGCGATGCTCTGCTTGGCGCAGTAGCGGAGGATCTCGGACACGGCGTCTTCGTCGGCGGGCAGCAGTACCGCATCGGGCGCGTCCTGCACACCGGAACCCCTGCGCCGCAGGAGATCCAGCGTGGACTTGCCGCCGGCTCGCAACAGCCTGCCGTAATCGTCGGAGACACAGTGTTCCTCCCCGACGATGCCCACCAGTGCCACGCGGTCGGAGTCCGACAGCGCCGAGGGTCGAAGGCGGACCTGGTCGGCCTCGGGATCGGGACCGGCGGCGGCCTCCACTCCGAGCGCCTGGACCAAGAGCTTCCGGATCCCGTCCGAGAGGGGTTTGGCCGCTGCGGGATCACCCCAGGCGTCCCACTTCATGGGCGGCAGTAACTGGTCATCCGATGACGTCATGCGTTACAGTATTACAGATCATGTCAATCAGTAACGAGAATCGGTCGAAAACCGTCGAGGACCGCATCCTCGACGCGGCCGCGGAGTGCGTACTCGCCTTCGGCGTCGACCGCGTCACGCTGGCGGAGATCGCCCGGCGCGCGGCGGTCAGCAGGCCCACGGTCTACCGCCGATTCCCCGACACCAGGTCGATCCTGGCGGCCCTGTTGACCATGCGGATCACCCGGGCGCTCGATGCCGTTCCCAGCGGTGGCGTCGGCCGCCGCCCACTGGTCGAGCGCATGGTGGGCGTGGCCAAGGAGGTACGCCGCGACGACGTCGTCATGTCGGTGCTGCACGAGGCGCCCGACCTCGCGATGTTCTATCTCTCCGAACGCCTCGGGACCAGCCAGCAGATCCTTCTCGACACCGTGGCAGGTGAGATCAAGGCCGCGCAGGACGAGGGCAGCGTGCGGGGCGGCGACGCCAGGCAGCTCGCCACGATGAGCCTCCTCATCACGCAGTCGACGATCCTGTCGGCGCAGATGGTCGAGCCGATCCTTCCCGCCGACGATCTGGTCGCCGAGTTGACCCTGGCACTGAACGGATACCTCGAATCATGACCGTCGCAGCCCCGTCGACCGCCCTCAACGCCGCCCGTCGCACGGCCGAACTCGCCGCACTCGGCGACCGAGCACAGGTCGACGTCGCCGTCATCGGCGGTGGCATCACGGGCGCGGGGATCGCACTCGACGCGGCGACCCGTGGGCTGTCCGTCGTCCTCGTCGAGAAGCACGACCTCGCGTTCGGGACCAGTCGGTGGAGCTCCAAACTGGTCCACGGCGGCCTTCGCTATCTGGCCACGGGCAACGTGGGCATCGCCCGCCGCAGCGCGATCGAACGCGGAATCCTGATGACGCGCAACGCTCCTCACCTCGTCACGGCGATGCCGCAACTGGTGCCCCTGCTGCCGTCGATGAGTACCGCATCGCGCGCACTGGTCCGGTTCGGCTTCGCCGCGGGCGACGGTCTGCGCAAGCTGGCGGGCACACCCGCCTCGACGTTGCCGCGTTCGCGGCGCGTGGATGCCGCCCGCGCGGTCGAGTTGGCGCCGACGGTGCGCCGCGACGGGCTGGACGGAGCCTTCCTGGCCTACGACGGCCAGCTCATCGACGACGCGCGCCTCGTCGTCGCCGTCGCGCGCACCGCGGCCCAGCACGGGGCGCGAATTCTCACCCGGGTCGCGGCCTCCGATGCCACCGGCACCTCGGTGCGCCTGACCGATCAGCTCACCGGCGAATCGCTCGAGCTCTCCGCGCGCTCGGTGATCAACGCCAGCGGCGTCTGGGCCGGCGATGTCGACCCGTCGATCACCCTGCGGCCCAGCCGCGGCACACACCTGGTGTTCGATGCGGCCACCTTCGGCAATCCCCTTGCGGCACTGACCGTTCCGATCCCCGGGGAGCTCAACCGCTTCGTGTTCGCCATGCCCGAGCAACTCGGCCGGGTGTACCTCGGACTGACCGACGAGGACGCACCGGGCCCCATCCCGGACGTTCCAGAGCCCACGCCCGACGAGATCACCTTCCTGCTCGACACCGTCAACACCGCGCTCGACGTCGCGTTGAAGCCCGATGACGTCATCGGCGCCTACGCCGGTTTGCGCCCCTTGATCGACACCGGCGAGGGCAGAACCGCCGACGTGTCGCGCGAACACGCGGTCGTCGAGTCGGCCAGTGGCGTACTCAGCGTGATCGGCGGCAAGCTCACGGAGTACCGCTACATGGCCGAGGACGTGCTGAACCACGCGGTCGAGACGCGAGGATTGTCCGCGACGCCCTGCCGGACCCGCAATCTTCCGCTGGTGGGTGCACCCGCCAACCCGGTGTCCGCACTGCGGTCGCCCGCCGACCTGCCGTCCTCGCTCGTCGCGCGATATGGTGCCGAGGCGCCCAACGTCGTCGCGCGCGCCACCTGCGACCGTCCCAACGTGGCGGTGGCGGATGGAATGGACGTGACGCGAGCCGAATTCGAGTACGCGACGACCCACGAGGGAGCTCTCACCGTCGATGACATCCTTGACCGCCGCACGCGAATCGGCCTCGTTGACGACGATCGGGCAAGGGTCGTCGACGTCGCCGCGGAATTCCTCGCCGCGAGAGACTGATCCAGCGATCGGGAGGTATCCGGTGACCCGCGTACTACGGACCGTCGGCATCCTCGCCGGCGTGGTGTGGCTGGCCGCCTGCGGGTCCCGCGAGCTGACGGCACCGACGGAGGTGGCGGCGTCATCGGCCGTCGAGACGACCTCGGCGGAACCGGCACCGACGCAGACCGGAACGTCGAACGGCACCAACTACGGCGTGACGACGACGTCGATCGACGGCTACTCGGCCGACGGACTCGGCACCTGGAAGGCCACCCGCTACGAGCTCCTCGGCGGTGACCCCGCCGTCTCCCGGGCCTTCAACGACGCAAGCCAGGCGGTGGCCAGAGACCAGCTCGCCAGGGCTGTCCACGGCGCACGGGAGGGTACGACGCCGTGGAGCTTCGAGGCCAACGGCCAAGTCACGTTCCGCAGTGTCGTGATCGCCCAGGTGATCACCAGCGCCCTCTACTTCGGGGCACAGCCCTCCAGCGAGGCCGGGACGGTGGTCATCGACAGCCGCAACGCCCAGCCCGTCACGATCGGCGACGTGTTCGCCGATGAGCGTGCGGGACTGGACCGGCTGTCCCAGCAGACCAAGGTCATTCTGCCGAAGGTCAACGGCTGGAACGGGACGATGGCCGACGAGCCGGGCAACGCGCCGCTACGGGAGAACTTCGCCAACTGGGTTCCGAGCGCGGACGGTATGGAGCTCCACTTTCCCGCCCACCAGTTCGGGATCGGCGTCGCCGAGACCATCACCGTGCCGTGGGCGAATGTGACCGACCTGCTGGCACCGAACATGGTCGACATCGCGCGTCAGTAGCGCGCCGACGCCGGGTCCGCGCTCGGCGGCTGGTCGGTAGTTCCCTTGCGCTGGAACGACTTACAGCGGGATGTTCTTGTGACGCCCGCGACGGGCGGGAGCCTCGGCGAGTGCCTGCGTGAGCACGCTGCGGGTGTGCGGGGGATCGATCTTCGCGTCGACCACCCCGATCTCGATCGCGCTGTCAACGCCACCCGCGATCCGCTCGTGCTCGGCGGCCAGCTGATCGTGCAGGGCCTCGCGGTCCTCGGGCGCCGCCGCGGCGAGGGTGCGCTTGTGCAGGATCCCGACGGCAGGCTTGGCGCCCATCACGGCGACCTCGGCATTGGGCCAGGCGAACACCTTCGTGGCACCCAGTGACCGGGAGTTCATCGCGATGTACGCGCCGCCGTAGATCTTCCGCGTCACCAGCGTGACACGCGGGACGGTCGCTTCGCCGAACGCGTGCAGCAGCTTGGCGCCGCGGCGGACCACGCCGCCCCACTCCTGGTCGACGCCCGGGAGGTAGCCGGGTACGTCGACGATCACGATGATCGGGATGCCGAACGCATCGCACAGGCGGACGAAACGGGCTGCCTTCTCGGCACTTTCAGAGTTGAGGCAGCCGCCCAGGCGCAGTGGGTTGTTGGCGAGCACGCCCACGCTGCGGCCTGCCAGCCTGCCGAGGCCGACGACCATCGAGGGAGCCCACTTGGACTGGAACTCGTCGAAGTGCGTGCCCTCGTCGAGCAGAGCCGAGATGAGCGGGTGCACGTCGTAGGCGCGGCGCGCCGAGTCCGGCAGCAGCGCGCGGAGGTCGGAGTCGCCCGCCTCGGCCTTGGTGCGGTCGAAATGGCCCTGCTGGCAGAACAATCCGATCAGGCGGCGGCCGCGCTCGTAGGCGTCGTTCTCGTCGTCGGCGACGATGTGGCACACGCCCGACTTCTTGTGGTGGGTGTCGGGGCCGCCGAGCGACGCCATGTCGACGTCCTCACCGGTGACGCTGCGGACGATGTCCGGGCCGGTGACGAAGACGCGACCCTCGGGCGCCATGATGACGACGTCGGTCAGCGCGGGACCGTAAGCCGCACCGCCGGCAGCGAATCCGACGACCACCGAGATCTGCGGGATGTAGCCCGACGCCCGGATCATGGCCTCGAAGACCAGGCCGACGGCATGAAGTGCCTTGACGCCCTCGGCCAGCCGGGCACCGCCGGAGTGCCAGATGCCGATGATCGGGCTCTGCTCCTCGATGGCCGTGTCATAGGCGTCGACGATGTGGCGGCAGCCCTCGACGCCCATCGCGCCACCCATGACGGTGCCGTCGGTGCAGAACGCGATGGTGCGGACACCGTTGACGGTGCCGCCTGCCGCGAGCACACCGGACTTGTCGCGCTCGTGCAGCAGCTCCACCGTGCCGTCGTCGAAGAACGTGCGCAGACGCAGCAGGGGATCGCGGGGATCGGTGGACTCGTCTACGGTCTCGGGCGCCATCGTGGTCATCTATGTCTCCTAGGTCTCAGTACTTGCCGAAGGCGATCGCCACGTTGTGCCCGCCGAATCCGAACGAATTGTTGATTGCGTACTCGTAATCACCACGCCGTGGTTGGCCTGCGACCACGTCCAGATCGATCTCCGGATCGAGGTTGTGCAGGTTGAGCGTGGGTGGGACGACGCCGTCCCGAAGTGCCATCACGGTCAGGATGGACTCCACTGCACCGACGGCGCCGACGGAGTGGCCGAGCGCCGACTTCGGTGCGTACACCGCGGGCCGGTTGTCGCCGAGCGCGCTGTTGATGGCCTTGCCCTCGGCCACGTCACCGACCTGTGTGCCCGTCGCGTGCGCGTTGACGTGGTCGATGTCGCCGGGCTCGAGGCCTGCGAGCTGGATGGCCCGCGTGATCGCGTGGGCCGCCTGGTCGCCCGTGGGATCGGGCGCCACGATGTGATACCCGTCGGAGGTGACCGCGGCACCCATCACCCGTGCCACGATGTTGGCTCCACGGGCGACGGCGTGCTCCTCGGTCTCGAGCACCAGCAGACCGGCGCCCTCGCCGAACACGAAGCCGTTGCGGTCCCGGTCGAACGGCTTGCACGCTCCGGCCGGGTCTTCGTTGGTGGTGGACAACACGATTCGCATCTGTGCGAATCCTGCGATCGGCACCGCCTCGATCCTCGTCTCGACACCGCCGCAGATCGCGACGTCGGCCTCACCGAGCACGATGTTGCGCCACGCGTTGGCGATGGCCTCGCTCCCGGAGGCGCACGCCGACACCGGGGTGACGACGCCTGCCTTGGCCCCGC
>JAOPUT010000356.1 GCA_025963385.1 Mycobacterium sp. | reverse complement strand
TGTTCACAGCGACGCAATGACAGCGATTGGTTCTCGGCGACAACCAGTTTGGAAAAGGCCGAAGTGTCCGTCGCCGCCCGCATCACCCGAGGCGCCCGACAGATCCGACTACGGATCGACTCCACTTCGCGGTGGGGCGGCCGCAATCACCGAGTGCTGGCATCGAGTCCGCGCCGCATCCGGCATGAGCACCCGATCCACCCATCCAACCGACCCGAAAGACCCTTCGGCCCTGGAAAGCCCGCCCACCGAGCGACACCGGCCGACCCGTCACTTCCGCCACCCGCCGGCCACAATCAACCCGCCCTGCACTCCGTGGTCGGAATGAATGATCCCGCCGGACTGGGGGCTCGGGAGCTGACCGACACGATGCGGGCGGGCGCCGGCGGCCGCGAGCGCGCGGTGCATGCTGGTGGCAAGCGCGAAGTGACCGAGATGATTGGTGGCGACGAACGACGCGACCGATGCCCAGTCGGCGAGGTCCACCGGCACGACCTGAATATGGGTATTGCCGGTGGTGCCCACGATCTCCGAGGCGACGGGCTGTCCTGCGTCGGCGTTACCGACCGCGACGGTCACCTCCGCGCGCGCGGGGTCTCCAGGGCCGATGCCAGATGTCCCACCAGTCACGATGACCCGGTTGCCGCCCCGAGGTACGCCCCGTTCACGTCGCCAGGCCGAGGGCCAGCGCGAGGTTCTGTACCGTCAGATCGGGCATGTCTCCGGCGGGGTGGTGCTGAACATCGGTCGGGTAACTCTTGATCGGAACGTTGGCGGGCGACAGGCGGACAGTTCCCGAGCCGCTCCCGTGACAGGACTGCTGATCTGCTGCGAACGCTGTCGGTGCGGCGGCGATCGCCACCGCGGCAACACCCGCCGCCAACAGTGGTGTGATGTACTGCAGTCTCATTCCCATGGTGGTTCTCCTTGAAGTGCTCGATTATGTGTAGTTGCCCGTACGGAATTAGCCTCACCCACCACCGCTGTGAATCCATTGAGGGCCGCTGAAAATTTGTTGAGCATCCATCAACACGCGAAGGGCTGTAACTCCGCCGCACGGCCGCCACGTTAAGAACGAGCTGGTGGCCTGTGGGAACACTGGGACCAGCCGACGGGTCGAAAGACCGTTCTTTACGCAACGACGTTGAGGCTACGATCTCGTCTTCACAAGAGGGCCCTCGTCGTGCTCGCCGACATGAGACACACAGGCCCGCAAACGATTCGGACCAAATGGTGATTCGCCGTTAAGAGCAAGCACCTGGACCGGCCACAATTGCCTGGCCCTGCATGCAGGCAGGCAGGCGAGAATTCCACCTAGCGGGGCGCTGGTGGATTGCCTGAGGAGCAGCGGAAGGAGTCCTGCTCCTTGTTCGTCCCCTACACGGTCACGGACGTTTACACGGTCACGGACGTCACTCTGATCCCCCATGGCGACAGGAGGCAGCGATTCGCAAAAAAACTACCCTGTCGCCCCTGGCTCGACGTAGCTCGGCCAAAAGGCAAGCACGCGCGTGCTCGATGACAATGATTACGCCAAGTAACAGTACGTAACGCGTTGCGCTACAACATATTTCGCGACCCGATAACGTTACCCTCTAACGCTCGTGCCAAAGTTGCGTGCTGGGTGTGCGATGGACTCGGGACTCCGGTGAGACATGAGTGTTGTCCCATTAAGGCCGCTCCTCCAAACAAACGCAGCGTCGCTATCCTTCTCCCCGCTATCGGGTGGGTCGTCAAGCGGCCCCCCCTTGGCCGCGAGCGGGGTGGACAAGACCTGACCGACGGGGGCCCACGCACGACCCTGGGCATGTGTTCCTGGTAGCCCCCATAACAGGGGATACCCTCCGGGGGTATACAAGAAATGTACTGACACCACAGGATCGCAGGACGAAAGGACCTCGCATGGGAGTGGTGCAAAGGCTCGTTACGGTTGCACAGAACAGTATGCATTTCGTACCCTTGAAAGATACGATTTGCATACTCAAGGAGTAACGATGGCACCGAACCGCGGCACTCCACTACCGGTCGAGCTGGCACGTGCACCGATGAAGACCATCCGGCCACGCGACGCCGAAGCGATCTACGCCCATCCACGAGCGCAATTGGTCCGGCTCGATGAACGTGGACTTCTTCACCGCGTCGCCGATGGCTACTACGTCGTCGTCCCGCAAGACATGGTGGGCCGCACGTGGACACCGGGTTTGGAGGCGACTGCCGCGGGCATCGCGTCGGCGATCTACGGTCCGGACGACGTCGTCGTGATGGGCCCGAGTGCCGCGCGCCTGCACGGGGTGATCCCCCGCGCCCTGGCAACCGCGACCATCGCCATCCCCCGCCAACACCGCGAGATCGCACTCTCGGATCGGCAGGCGGTCATCCGGTTCGTCAAACGCGACACCGGCCGCCTCGACGCCGAACGCATCGACACATCCCTAGGGCCGACGTTGGTCACGACACCGGAACAGACCGTCCTCGACCTTGCTCATCGTCCGGAACTGGGCGACGTCGAAGTCGACGTTCGCGCCGCAGTTGCCGAACTCTATGCACGAAGCGACCGACAACGACTGGCCACGCTCGCATTCGACCAACGACGCATGGCCTCACTGCGTCGCGCCGAGGACTGGGTCCAATCGTGAACGACGATGAACGCGACGTGGTCGCAGAACAATTCGGCGTCTCCATTGAGCAAGTCGAACGTGACCACCTCGTCTCGCACGTGCTCGCCTTCCTCAGCTCGAGCGTCGGAGACCAGATTCAATTCATCGGCGGCACCGCACTGGCACGCACCCACCTCGGGGCCGGGAGGTTGAGCGAGGACATCGACTTGATCGCCCTTGACGACCGCAAGTCCGTTGCCGCAATCCTCGACGCCGGATTCCCCCGTGCGCTCGCACGTTCACATGGACGGCTGACCCTCGACCCACCGTTGACGGAGGTGGCGAGCGTTCGGCCGGCGATGCTTCGATCGTCGAGCGGGCTGTCGGTGCGGATTCAATTGCTATCCGCCCGCGACAGAGTGGTCTGGCCATCCGAGCGGCGCGCGCTCGTCCAGCGGTACACCGACGCCCCCGAAGCCGAGTTGCTCGTCCCGACATTGCCGGCCTTCGCCGCCTCGAAGACGTCGACCTGGGCCGACCGGCACAGCGCCCGCGATCTTTGGGATCTATGGGCACTCGGCCAGCTGGGCGCGATCGATCAACGGGCCGCCGATCTCTACAAGAGACACGGGCCAACGAACCGGCCACCGTCGGCGCGGCTGTTCAGCAAGGCGCCCACTGACGCCGAATGGCAATCCCAGCTGGCCGGGCAGACCCGTCTCACCGTCTCGGCGCGCGAGGCCCTCGTAGCCGTGCGTGACGCGTGGCGCGCGGCCACCGAAACCTCCGATGACCAGCGTGAGCCGGGGAACCTCTCCCCTAGAAACGATGAATAAACGATGACTCAGAAAATTTGATCTTGAAAAATAGCCTCTGGCGTAGGGCGGGTGGGGCTCGAACCCACGACCAACGGATTATGAGTCCGCGGCTCTAACCGACTGAGCTACCGCCCCATTGCGCATGCGCGCGGCAACCATGGTCCCACAGGCCCGATGAACCCATTGACGGACGCGTCCGAACACCGATCATGATCAACCACGGCGCACTACGCTCCGACCGTGATCCGCTTCCTTCTGCGCCTCGTCGTCTTCCTCGGCTCCTCGGCCATCGGACTGCTGGTGGCGTCGTTGCTCGTCCCGGGGGTGACGGTGCGCCCGCTGGGCTTCATCACCGCCGTCGTCATCTTCACCGTCGCGCAGGCCATCCTCTCCCCCTTCTTCCTGAAGATGGCCACTCGCTACGCGTCGGCGTTCCTCGGCGGGATCGGCCTGGTGTCCACCCTGGCAGCACTGATTCTGGCGTCGGTCCTCACCAATGGCCTGAGCATCCGCGGCATCGGATCCTGGGTGGCGGCGACCGTGGTGGTGTGGCTGGTCACCGCCGTGGCGACACTGGTGCTGCCCATGCTGATCTTGAAGAAGAAAGTTGCCTAGCAGTTTGCTGTGAGTCGATGACCTGCGCAGACACGACGCCACCAGGAAGTTAGCGTGGCGCCGTGAACAAGCCGCTGATCGCCGGACTGCTGACGACGTGGTGCCTGCTGGTCGTCGTGCCGGCGTGGATCGTCTACGTGACGTTCCGTGGTGTCGACGCGGACACTCCCGTCCTCGGCCCGGCGATCGCCATCTGGATCGTCGGCTACCTGCTCCAACTCGGCGTGTTCATGGCCGCCGCGCGGAAGGCCAGGAGCAATGCCATCGGCGGCTGGTTCCTGGCGTCGACGATGCCGTTCGTCGCGGACTGGTCCGTGCCGGTGGCGCCGTGGTCGCCGATCGCCGTCGCCGCTGTGGTCGGCGCCTACGCGGCATGGTTCTACTCGAGACTCGAGCGCAGTGACACCCTGCAGCACAACGGGATTCCCGCGACCGGAACGGTGCTCGAGGTGAAGAACCCCATCATGAACATGATCATCAACGACGTCTACATCCGCCGGACACTGATCCTCCGGGTGCAACGATCCGACGGCACGCCGCCCTACCAGGCCGACTACGCAGGGACCTTCATGCTGGGTGAGATCCCCAGTCCCGGCGACGTGTTCGACCTGCGGGTGGACCCGAGAAACCCCATGCACTTCGAGACCGTCGATCGAAGCAGTGAGCCGGCACCGCAGTACACGCCACCGCCGCCGAACTGGCAGCCGCACGACGATCCCACGATCGCGGAGCAGCTTCGACAGCTCGACGACATGCACCACCGGGGCGCGCTCACCGACGAGGAGTTCACCGCGGCCAAGCAGCGCGTGTTGCGCGATCAGGTATAGACCGGCTGGCCGTCCAATCCGAGGAAGTACCGTTCGGTGCCCTCCGCGACGCGGGGCGCGTCACCACCCAGCGCGACCGCAATCTTGTTGGCGGCGTTGCGCATCACGTCGAGAGTGAGCTCGATGCCCTCGGCGTCGGAGAAGTGCTGCCGGACCCCGGCCGCCACGTCCGCATCGATCTTCGACGGCGTCCAGATCAAAGCGTCGACGTAGCGCAGGGCGGCCTTCTGCCGGTCGTCGAGTTGGCTGGACGACTCGTACTGCTCGATGTCGTCGTACAGCGACTCGGTCCCACCCGCATCGAGCGCGGCACCCTCGCGCAGCGACTTGCACAGCCGGCAGTTGTGCTGCACGGCGCCGCGCAACCGCACCACCTCCGTCGTCACCGGATCCAGCGACCGCAGTGCGCCGACGGTCGGGGCGAACTGGTTGAGCAGCAGGTCGACGGGATCGGTGTCACGATCCCACACCACCGGGTCGACGACCGGCGCGAAACCGAGGGCCGTCAGGCCGGCCCGCACCCGCGGGACGAAGTCGGCGATGAAGATCAGCGCGGCCATGTGAAATGCCTTGTGGCCGAACGCTGCTACGAACGCCGACCGCTGTCCCGGGCTTATCACCGTGACGTCGACGGCGAACTGTTCGGCGAACTCGGCCAGCAGCGGATCGTCGTCGGCCGGTCCCTGCGCCACCAGGGGCGGCAGCGATACTGCTTGCCCGCACACCTCACGCACCAGCGCGTTGCGACCCGCGTCGCCCTCGGGCGACAGCGCCATCAACCGGGTCAGCAAGCCGTACAACTTGTCATCGTCCATGCCGGTGATTATTGCGCCTGACTCACCGACGACATGTGGAAGTCCGGGATGCGCAGCGACGGCATCTTGGCGCGTGTCGCCCAGTCGCCCCACTCCCTGGGCAGCGTGGTCTCGGCGACGCCCGCCTCGGTGGCCCGCCGCAGCAGGTCCAGCGGGCTCTCGTTGAAGCGGAAGTTGTTGACGGCACCGGTGACCTGACCGTCCTCGATCAGGTAGACCCCGTCACGGGTGAGACCGGTCAGCAGCAGCACGGTGGGATCGACTTCGCGGATGTACCAAAGCGTCGTGAGCAGCAGCCCGCGCTCGGTGCGGCGGATCATGTCCGACAGGCTGGCCCAGCCACCCGTCATCAACATGTTGTCGGCGGGCACCGCCACGGGCACGCCGAACTCGGCCGCCGCCGCCCGCGGGTAGGCCAGCGCATTGATGGTCCCGTCGCGGATCCAATCCACCCGGTCGATCTCCAAGCCGTTGTCGAACACCGACACCCGCTCCGAGGAACTGGTCGTCGCCACGAACGGCGAGCACTCCAGACCCGTCGCCGTCGGATCCGAGTACAGCGTCAGCCCGAGATCGGTCAGCTTCTCCCCCACCCGCGTGCCGCCGCCCGGCGCCGACAGCGCGGTGCGGCCCTCCTGGGCACCACGGCCGTCCATCGTCCAGCCGAGGTAGATCATCATGTCGGCGACCGTCGCCGGAGGCATCAAGGTCTCGTAGCGGCCTGCGGGCAGTTCGATGCTGCGGTCGGCCCAGCTCAGTCGGGTCGCCAGCTCGTCGAGCATGGAATCGGTTGGCACGTCGACGAAGTCGGCCGTACCGGCGCCCACCCACGCGCTGGCTCCGCGGCGCTTGGCGTTGATCTCCACCGATCCGGTCGGCTGCGTGTAGCGCCTGCGCAGACCGTTCGAGGTGCCGATGAACGTCGTCTCCAGTTCGTGGCGGGCGAAGCCGTACAACCGATCGGTACCGCGGAAACCCTTCGAGAGACTCTTGGCGACCCCGGCGAAGACGTCGGCGCCCGTCTCGGGCACGGGCGCGTCCCAGTCGTATGGCGTCTCGTCGCCTGCCAACATCGGCGCCGCGTCGCGTGCCTCCGGCGCCGAGCGCGCCGCGTCCTGGGATGCGGCCACCAGTCCGGCGATCGCCGACGGATCGACCTCGCTGGACTTCACCGAGCCGACGTGCGCGCTGTTGCCTTGTCGGACAATCGATATCACAGTGGTCTCGCGGCTGAGCGACTCGCCGTTGGTGGTCATCGAGTTGCCCGCCCAGCGCAGCGACGCCGTCGCCCGGTCGGTGACCAGGACGATGGTCTCGTCGGCCCCGCCGCGGCGCGCGGCGTCCGCCAACGCGATGCCGACGACATCCGGTGCGGTGATCACGAGCGTCCCGCCTCGTCACGCGTGTTCAGCACGTTGATCCCGCGGAACAGCGCGGACGGACAACCGTGGCTGACCGCGGCGACCTGCCCGGGTTGGGCCTTGCCGCAGTTGAACGCGCCGCCGAGTCGCCACGTCGACGGGCCGCCGACCGCCTCCATCGCCCCCCAGAAGTCCGTCGTGGTCGCCTGATAGGCGAGGTCGCGGACCTGACCGTCGAGGCGCCCGTCGCGGATCCGGAAGAACCTCTGACCGGTGAACTGAAAGTTGTAGCGCTGCATGTCGATCGACCATGACTTGTCGCCGATGACGTACACGCCGTCCTGCACCCGGGAGATCAGGTCGTCGGTGCTGAGGTCCTCGGTGCCGGGCTGCAACGACACGTTCGCCATCCGCTGGATCGGCACGTGGTGCGGCGAGTCGGCGTACGAGCAGCCGTTCGACCTGGCTAGACCGAGGCGCGGCGCGAACACCCGATCGAGCTGATAGCCGACGAAGACCCCGTCGCGCACCAGATCCCACTTCTGGGCGCGGACACCCTCGTCGTCGAACCCGATCGTGGCGAGACCGTACTCGACGGTCCGGTCGGCGGTCACGTTCATCACGGCGGATCCGTACTGCATGACACCCAGCTTGTCTGGTGTCGCGAAAGACGTCCCCGCATAGGCCGCTTCGTATCCGATCGCCCTGTCGTACTCGGTGGCGTGGCCGATCGACTCGTGAATCGTGAGCCACAGGTTCGTCGGGTCGATCACCAGATCGGTGGGACCCGCGACGACGCTCGGCGCCTTGGTCTTCTCGGCCAGGAGCGACGGCAGCTCGGCGAGCTCGGTCGTCCAGTCGAACACGTCGTCGCCTGCGACGAACTCCCACCCGCGGGCCGTCGGCGGCGCCAGCGTGCGCATGGTCTCGAAGGTGCCCGCCGCGGAGTCGACGGCGACGGCATCGAACGTGGGCTGCAGGCGTACCCGCTGCTGGGTGATCGACGAGCCGAACGTGTCGGCGTAGAACGTCTGCTCCTTGACCGCGTGCAGACCGGCGGACACGTGGTCGACGCCGTCGGTGGCCAGCAGCCGTCCCGAGTACTCGTCGAGCACGGCGATCTTGTCGGCGGCGGGGACGTCGAACGGGTCGACCAGGTACTCCGACACCCAGCTGACGTCCGAGTACACCGGCTCGGGCGCGAGCTCGATGCGTTCGGCGTTCAGGGGCGCCAGGGTGGCGGCGACACGGACGGCACGACGCGCCGTCTCGGCGGCGACCGCCGGGTCCAGCTCCGCGTGGGACGCGAAACCCCACGTGCCGTCGACGATGACCCGGACCGCGAGCCCGATCTCCCGGCTGACGACCGAGGTCTCCAGTTCGCCGTCGCGGAGCTGCACGATCTCGCTGGTGATGCGGTGGATCCGCAGGTCTGCGTAGCTGGCGCCCGCCGACGTGGCCGCCGACAGAGCTGCGTCGGCGAGCTGGTGGCGCGGCAGGGCGAGGAAGTCGGCATCGACACGTCGGCGCGCTGTCACCCCTCTACCGTAGTGGCACCCAACTCGACGGGCTTTAATTACCCGGTGGGTCGCCTGCGCTTACGCAATACCGCCGTGGGCTACGCACTGCTTGCGCCCAGCCTCTTCGGCGTGGTGGCGTTCCTGCTGTTGCCGATGCTCGTCGTCGGATGGCTCAGCCTGCACAGGTGGGATTTGCTGGGGCCGATCGACTATGTGGGCCTGAGCAATTGGCGGTCGGTGCTCGGCGACTCGTCGTTCGGCGGCTCGATGGCCGCCACCCTGTTCTTCATTCTGCTCGTCGTACCGCTGCAGACGGTGCTTGGCCTGCTCGCCGCGGCGATGTTGGCCCGCAACCTGCCAGGCAGCGGATTCCTCCGGACGCTCTACGTCCTCCCGTGGATCTGCTCGCCGCTCGCGATCGCCGTGCTGTGGAAGTGGATTCTCGCGCCCACCGACGGCGCGGTCAGCACCGTGCTCGGGTATCCCATTGAGTGGCTCACGGACCCCGTACTCGCGCTGCCCGTCGTCTCGGCTGTCACGGTGTGGACCAACGTCGGCTACGTGGCGCTGTTCTTCCTGGCGGGCATCCTCGCCATCCCGCGCGAGGTTCAGGACGCCGCCCGCACGGATGGCGCCACGTCCTGGCAGCGGTTCCGGTACATCACGCTGCCGATGCTGCGACCGACGCTGTTCTTCGTCCTCGTCACCGGGATCGTCAGCGCGGCCCAGGTATTCGACACGGTCTACGCGCTGACCGACGGCGGACCACAGGGCAGGACCGACCTCGTCGCGCACCGCATCTACGCCGAGGCATTCGGTGCGGCGGCAGTCGGGCGGGCCGCCGTGATGGCCGTCGTGCTGTTCGTGCTGCTGCTCGGCGTGACGCTCGTCCAGCACGTCTACTTCCGCCGCAGGATCAGCTATGACCTCGTCTAGGGCGCTCTCCAACGCGACGGTCTATCTGGTCCTCGGCGTCCTCGCGGTCATCACGCTGGTGCCGTTCGGGCTCGGCCTGCTGACGTCGTTCACCTCGGCACGCCAGTTCAACACCGAGTCCCCGCTGTCGATCCCGACCCCGCCGACGCTTGCGAACTACCTCGGTCTGGTCGACGTGGGATTCGGCAGGGCGCTGGTGGTGACCGCACTGATGACCGCCGTCATCCTGCTCGGCCAGCTGACCTTCTCGGTGTTGGCCGCGTATGCCTTTGCGCGGATGGAGTTTCCCGGCCGCGACGCGCTGTTCTGGGTGTACGTGGCGACGTTGATGGTGCCCGCCACCGTCACGGTGGTCCCGTTGTATCTGATGATGGCGGAGTTGGGCCTGCGGAACACGTTCTGGGCCTTGGTGCTGCCGTTCATGTTCGGTTCCCCGTACGCCATCTTCCTACTGCGGGAGTACTTCCGGACGATTCCCGCCGACCTCATCAGGGCCGCGCGCGTCGACGGCGCCAGCACGCTCGACGTGATCGTGCACGTGGTGCTGCCCGCCAGCCGCCCGATTCTCGTCACGCTGGCATTGATCACCGTCGTGTCGCAGTGGAACAACTTCATGTGGCCGCTGGTGATCACCAGTGGCGGCAAGTGGCAGGTGCTGACCGTGGCAACCGCAGGTCTGCAGTCGCGCTACGACGCGCAGTGGACTCTGGTGATGGCGGCGACGACGGTCGCGATCGTCCCCTTGATCGTGGTGTTCGTGGCGTTCGGGCGCCACATCGTGCGGTCGATCGTGGTGACGGGGATCAAGTGAAGTTCAAGTTCTCGACGCTGTTCGTCGGCGGGTTGGCCCTCGTCTTCGCGGTTCTGCTCGGTGCCGCGGTGTTGCTCGGCGGGTCCAGTGATGGCTCCGGCAAGACCGTGGTGACGGTACGGGTGTGGGACGAGCAGGTGGCCGGCGCCTACCGCCAATCGTTCGACGAGTTGACCCGTCGACACCCCGAGATCGAGGTGCGCGTCGACGTCGTCGCCTACTCGTCCTACTTCGACACGCTGCGCACCGACGTCGCGGGCGGCGGCGCCGACGACGTCTTCTGGCTCTCCAACGCCTACTTCGCCGGCTACGCCGACAACGGCAAGCTCCTCGACATCGGCAGGACGCTGGGCCCCGGTGCTGCGCGGGCATGGGAATCGTCGGTGGTGCAACAGTTCACGCGCAACGATGTGCTGTGGGGCGTACCGCAGCTCACCGATGCGGGGATCGCGGTGTACTTCAACGCCGACCTGGTGGACCAGGCCGGCGTCGGACTCGAGCAGCTGCTGGGACTGCGATGGTCACCCGATGGTGCCGCCGGGGGCGACACGCTGCGGCCGCTGCTGGCGAAGCTGACGGTCGACACCGGCGGAAACCGCGCCGACACACCGGAATTCGATCCATCGAAAGTCAAGCAGTGGGGCTACAACGCGGCCAACGACCTGCAGGGCATCTATCTGAACTACATCGGCTCGGCGGGCGGCCAGTTCCAGGACGGCGACCGGTTCGCGTTCGACAACCCCGCCGCGATCCAGGCGTTCCAATACCTCGTCGGGCTCATCAACGCCGACCACGTCGCCCCTCCAGCCTCCGACACCAACGACAACGGCGACTTCTCACGCAATCAGTTCCTGCAAGGTCGGATGGCGCTTTTCCAGTCCGGCACGTACAACCTGTCCGCGATCGCCGACCAGGCGCCATTCCGATGGGGTGTCACGATGCTGCCCTCGGGTCCGTCTGGTCGTGTGAGCGTCACCAACGGCATCGCCGCCGCAGGCAACGCCGCTTCCCCTCATCGCGAAGCCGTCCGCGAGGTGCTCGCCTGGATGGGCAGCACGCAGGGCAACGAGTTCCTCGGGGCCGACGGCGCGGCCGTCCCCGCGGTGATCGCCGCCCAGCCCGCCTACTTCGACCACTGGGCCGTCAGGGGCGTCGACGTGACGCCGTTCTTCAAGGTGCTCGACGGGCCTCGCATCGCGGCGCCGGGCGGACCCGGTTTCGCGGCGGGGTATCAGGCGTTGAAACCGTACTTCGACGAGATGTTCCTCGGCCGACGCGACGTGCCGTCCAGTCTCGCCGACGCCCAGGCCGCGGCGAACGCGGCGGCCGATCGCTAGGTACTGGTCGCCAGTGGGGTGAAGAGCTCGATGTAGACCGAGGCCGCGCACAACGCGATCACGATCGCAAAGGCCACGGCGTCAATCCATTTCGGCCGCGACGGGAGCGCAGAGATCTGACCTGCACCGCCACGCGCGGTGATCGCATCACCCATCTCGTCGGCCCGGCGCAGTGCCACCGTGACGGCCGCGGCGAGCAGATCGATGACCTCCCTGGCCATCCTGCGGCGACGCTCCCGCGCCGTGTGGGCGGGCTCGCGGGGCCTGAGCTTGCGAGCGGCGAACAACACGCGGAACTCGTCGATCAGCATCGGAAAGGCCCGCAGCGCAAGTGAAAGCGCCACGGCCCAGTCATCGACCGGAAGCCGGAACAACCGTAGCGGTCTGCCGATCTTCGCCACCGCCGGGGCGATCTCGGCGACGTTGGTGGTCCACGACACCAACCCGCCGAGCCCGAGCAGCACGATCGACAGTGCCGTGATCTGGAGGAACTTCACCAACCCTCCGAGACCGAAGTCCACCGACGCGACCGTGAGGTGTGGGCTCCCGCCCGCGAAGGACGCGGTCAGCGCACCGAAGAACAGCAGGATCCACAGCCAGCGAGGCACGGACGGCAGGACGCCGCGCGGGATGTGGGCGATCCGCGCGGTCACGACGACGAGCACCGCGACCAGCGCGATCGGGACCCACCCCGGGTAGAGCGTGAGCAGGACACCGATGGCGGCGACGATCATCAGCTTGGTGCCCGCCCACAGTTCGTGAACGACGGTGCGCCCCGGCACCGGTCGCAGCAGCACGACGGGCCTGGCCGGACGCCGTGGCGCGGTCATCCGACACCTCCCGCCGTCGTGGGTGCGGGCAGGACGGCACCGTCACGCAGATGCAGCGTGCGCGGGCACAGTTCCTCGAGGCCGGAGAAGTCATGCGAGATGACGATGACCGTGAGCCCGTTGTCGCGACGCAGTGCGGACAGGAGTCCCAGCAGACCGCGCTGGCTGGCAGCGTCCAGCCCGGCCAGCGGCTCGTCGAGGATCAGCACCCGCGGCTTGCGGGCCAGCAGCCCCGCGAGCACCACCCGGCGCATCTGGCCGCCGCTGAGTTGATCGATGCGCCGCAACCCGATCGCTGGGTCGAGCCCCACCATCGCCAGGGCCGCCACGATCTGCGAGTGGTCGTAGTAGTCCAACCCGGCGGCCGAGGCGATCTCCATGTCCACCCGCCCGCGCATCAGCTGCAACCTGGCGGCCTGGAACGAGATGGCCACGGCGCCAACCTGATCGGCGACGGGCTGACCGTCCAGCAGGCAAGTGCCCGCCGTCGGCGTCAGCAGACCCGCCATGATCCACGCCAGCGTGGACTTGCCCGAGCCGTTGAGCCCGTGGATCAGCACGCCGTCGCCCTCGTTGACGACAAGGTCGACGTCGCGCAATGCGGTTGACGCCCAGGGTGTTCCGAGCCCGTACTCGTGCCCGACACCCTTGAGTTCCAGCAGCGGCGCCCCACCTCGTCGGGCCTGCGCACTGGTGGGCGTCGGCGCGGGCGCGGTGTCCACCATCGCGACGTTGTCCGCGCTGCCGCCAATTCCGGTGAGGTCGATCACCCGGTCGGCCGACTCCGCCTCGTCGTTGTAGTGCGTGATGTGCACCAACGACATCCGATGCTTCTTCGTCAGCCCCGACAGCACGGAGATGAGTGCCTCGCGGCCCTGCTGGTCGACCATGCTGGTGACCTCGTCGGCGATCATCAGCGCGGGTCTGCGCGCCATGGCCGCGGCGACCGCCAGCCGCTGGAGCTCACCACCCGACAACCCGCCGGTGTCGCGTTCTGCCAGACCGTCGAGCCCCACCTCCGCGAGGAGCCGGTCGACGTCGACGGGGGTGCCTGGCGGAAGCCCGAAGACGACGTCGTCGGCCACGCGGGTACCGAGCACCTGACTCTCGGGGTGCTGCATGACGACCGCCGTGCCGCCTGCCCTGCCGAGACCGACCGCGCCGGGCCGCTCGACGACACCTGCCGTCGGCGGTCGACCGGACAGCACCAGCATGAGCGTCGTCTTGCCCGACCCGTTGGGTCCGGTGACGGCGACGTGCTCACCCGACCCGATCTCCAGTGACACCGGACCGAGGGCGTCGTGGCTGGCGCCCTCGTAGTGGAAGCGGACGTCGCGGAGCCGGGCAGGGAGGGGCCCCACTGGCTCGTCGGTGTCGACGTAGTCGAGCTTGTGCACGTCGGGCACACCGGACAGTCGGACGAGCACCCTCGACAGGGCCCACCAGCCGATCAGGGTGACGGACCCGATGCTCAGGACGCTCGAGCCGATGATCAGCAGCGGCCAGTACGTCAGCACCGTCGCGAAGTCGTCCCGCAGCCGCTGCGCGATCGGCTCGAGGCCGGAGATGCGCTGCAGCACCGCTGCAATGCCGTTGACGTTGGCGGTGACGGACTCGAACATCAGGTCGCGGATGCGGTAGAAGACCATCAGGAAGGCGACGCCGGCCACGCCGAACACGGCCCCCGCGACGACGGCCGCGATCGTGATCGTCGAGGTCCCGCGCCCGCGGCGTTTGACGATCCCGGTCAAGCCGCCGATGTAGGCGCAGTTGACGACGGTCATCATGCCGCCGAACCCGGCGATCAGGAAGGCGATGGTGGCGCCTGCGACGGTTGCAGCGATCAGCACCCGGAAGCGGTGGCGGTACGCGAGCAATCCCATGGGGACGGTCCCGAGGACCGACAGACCCGCCGCGAACGGGACGACGACGGCGATGATCGCAGTAGCCGCGCACAGCGCAGCCATGACGGCGGCGTGCGCGATCTCGTCGGGCTTCATGGAACCGGCTCGTCGAGGTGCGCCACCGCCGGTGGCGCTGCCGGTCTGGGCCATTTCTCGATTCTGCCAGCTGTTGCCCGAGAGGATTCTCAGCAGGCTGTGACCATGGCCACGATTGGCCTGCGTTGATGTACATAGAGATTCTATGTAAAAATGGGTCCATGGCTCCACCATCTGCGACGCAACCCGCGACCGACACCGCGCTGTCAGCGGATCTGCTGTCGGTGGTTGCCAGGCTGAACCGGCTCGCCACCCAGCGGGTGAAGATGGAACTGCCCTACGCGCAGGCGCGGTTGTTGTCGACGATCGAAGACCAGGGTGCCGCCCGGATCTCCGATCTGGCCGCCTTCGACCACTGCTCGCAGCCGACCATGACCACCCAGGTCCGTCGCCTCGAGGACGCCGGCCTGGTGTCACGCGTCACGGATCCAGTCGACGCCCGTGCCGTGCTGATCAGCATCACCCCCAAGGGCACGCAGACGCTGGCCCGGGTGCGCGCCGACCGTGGCGCCATCGTCGACCCCTACCTGGAACGTCTCGACCCGACCGACCGGGAGTACCTCACCGAAGCCGTCCGCGTCATGCGCGCGATCCTCGCGGACGCCAGAGAAGACCGCTAGAACCCACTCACGAACACAACCGAACAGGAGTAGCCGCCCATGTGGCGCCAACCCAAGGCCGTCTGGGCCGTCGCGTTCGCCTCCGTCGTCGCCTTCATGGGCATCGGGCTGGTGGATCCGATCCTCAAACCGATCGCCGACAACCTCCATGCCACGCCCTCGCAGGTGTCGTTGCTGTTCACCAGCTACATGGCCGTGATGGGCGTCGCGATGCTCGTCACTGGGATGGTGTCCAGCCGCATCGGACCCAAGCGCACCCTGCTGATCGGGCTGGTGATCATCATTGCCGGCGCCGGACTCGCTGGCATGTCCGACTCCGTGATGGGCATCGTCGGCTGGCGAGCACTCTGGGGACTGGGCAACGCCCTGTTCATCGCCACCGCGCTGGCCACCATCGTCAGCTCCGCTCGCGGCTCGGTCGCCCAGGCGATCATCCTGTACGAGGCCGCCCTGGGACTCGGCATCGCCGTCGGCCCGCTGGTCGGCGGCGTGCTCGGCGGGATCTCGTGGCGCGGCCCCTTCTTCGGGGTTTCGGTGTTGATGGCCGTCGCGCTGGTGGTGACGACCTTCCTGCTGCCTGCCACCCCGCCGGCGGCACGCGCCACCAGCCTCGCCGACCCGTTGCGCGCGCTGCGCCATCGCGGCCTGCTCGGCGTCGGAATCACCGCACTGCTGTACAACTTCGGCTTCTTCACGCTGCTCGCGTTCACGCCGTTCCCCCTCGACATGAACGCGCACCAGATCGGGCTGATCTTCTTCGGCTGGGGCTTGGCGCTGGCGTTCACCTCGGTGGTGGTCGCGCCACGGCTGCAGCACCGGTTCGGCACCGTGCGGGTGCTGATCCTCAACCTGCTGGCCTTCTCGGCGCTCCTCGCGGTGATGGCGGTCTGGACGAACTCGCCCGCCGTGCTGGCGGCGTGCGTCGTCGTTGCCGGGTTGTTCATCGGCGTCAACAACACGCTGATCACCGAGACGGTGATGAAGGCGGCACCGGTCGAGCGCGGCGTCGCGTCGGCGGCGTACAGCTTCCTGCGGTTCGGCGGGGCGGCCGTCGCCCCGTGGCTGGCAGGCGTGCTCGGTGAGGAGATCAGCGTGCACCTGCCGTTCTGGGTGGGCGCGGGCGCCGTCCTTCTCGGCGCGGGCGTCATGGTCCTCACCAGGAGGCACCTGAGCCACATCGACGACGACGAGGACGACGTCGAGGAGCTGACCGACGAGGCGACCGCGGTCACCATCGGCAGCGACAGCTGAGGGCTAGGTGACCGCGGCACCGATCAGGGTGCCGACGACGTAGGTCGCCGCGATCGCGATGCCACCAAAGGCCAACTGCCGCAACGATCCCACCCATACCGCCTTGCGGGTGAAGTAGGCGGCCGCCCCGCCTGCGACGAGCAGCCCGACACCACCGCACGCCAGCCCGAGCCACAGCGACGAGAACCCCAGCAGGTATGGGATCAGCGGGATGACCGCCCCGATCGCGAACATCACGAACGACGACCCGCCCGCCACCCACGGCGACGGCTTCTCGTTGGGGTCGACGCCCAACTCCTGGACGAGGTGGAAGTTCAGCGCACGGCTTTCATCGCGATGGATCTCGTCGGTGGCCGCGGTGGCGGTCGCCTCGGTCATCCCCATGGCCATCAACGTGCCAATGAGCTCGCTGCGCTCCTCGTCCGGATACTTGCGGAAACTGCGCCGCTCCACCCGAACCTCGGACTCGATCTGCTCGTTGGCCGTCGTCACCGACGTGTATTCGCCGAGCGCCATCGAGAACGAGCCGGCTAGCAGTCCCGCCACCCCGGACAGCACGACGGCGTTCGCAGTCGCGCTCGCCGCCACGCCCGCGATGAGTGCCGTGTTGCTCACCAGGCCGTCCATCGCCCCGAACGTCGCGGCGCGCAGCCAACCGCCAGTCACGTCGGCATGCCGGTGATCGATCTGATGGGGCAGCCCAGTCGTTGCCTGCGGGGTGTCGGGATCGGTCATGGCGATGATTCAACGCCAGCCGAATTCGGCCGATCCACTCAGGATTGCCTCGGTTTGCCACATCACAGTTTCACGACCCCGGTCGCGGGATACCGTCAGACCATGACGACCACCGCAGAACATGTGCGCAACGCCCTCGACGGCCGCTGGCGGGACGTGAAGAACGCCGCGCGTAAGACATTGTCCGGAGACGTCTTCCGGCCGCACTACACCCCGAACACCGTCATCGCCCGCACCAAGGTCGGCGAGCAGATGCGGATCATGGCCGCCCAGGGCGCAGCCGAGGACGGCTTCAAGAAGGAGCACGGCGGCAACGGTGACGTCGGCGCCGCCGTCACCATGATCGAGATGCTGGCGATGTCGGACCTGTCGCTGATGGTGAAGGCCGGTGTGCAGTGGGGCCTGTTCGGCGGCGCGATCGAGAACCTCGGCACCGAACGTCACCACCAGGCCTACGTCAAGAAGCTCATCGACCTCGAGCTCCTCGGCTGCTTCGCGATGACCGAAACAGGCCACGGCAGCGACGTCCAGTCGTTGGAGACCACCGCGAGCTACGACCCCGGCACCGAGGAGTTCATCATCAACTCCCCCACGCCGACGTCGCGCAAGGACTACATCGGCGGCGCGGCCCAGACCGCCAGGGTGGCAGCCGTGTTCGCACAGCTGATCACCGGAGGCAAGGGCCACGGCGTGCACTGCTTCGTCGTCCCCATCCGCGACGACGAGGGCAACGACCTGCCTGGCGTCACCACCTCGGACTGTCACTACAAGGGCGGCCTTCCCGGCGTCGACAACGGGCGCATCATGTTCGACCACGTGCGCATCCCGCGGGAGAACCTGCTGAACAAGTACGCCGACGTGGCGGCCGACGGCACCTACTCGTCCCCGATCGAGAACCCAGGCCGTCGCTTCTTCACGATGCTCGGCACGCTGATCCGCGGGCGGGTCACCGTCGGCGGCAGCGCGGGCGCCGCGGCGCGCGTCGCCCTGGACATCGCCACCCGGTATGCGCTGGAGCGCAGGCAGTTCGACGCGCCCGACGGCGAGCAGGAGATCCTGATCATGGACTACCTGGTGCACCAGCGCAGGCTGTTCCCGCTGATCGCCAAGTCGTACGCGCTGCAGTTCGCGCAGAACGAGCTGGTCGCCAAGTGCCACGAGCTGCAGACGTCCGACGATCCCGACCCCGAGGAGCAGCGGGAGCTGGAGTCGCGGGCGGCAGGGCTCAAGGCCGCCAACACCTGGCACGCCACCAAGGCGATCCAGGAGGCGCGCGAGGCGTGCGGCGGCGCAGGCTATCTGGCGGAGAACCGGCTGATCGCCCTCAAGGCCGACACCGACGTGTTCACCACGTTCGAGGGTGACAACCACGTGCTGACGCAGCTGGTGGCCAAGGAGCTCTTGACCGCCTACGCCGACGACATCAAGGGCATGAGCCCCGTGGAGTGGGTGCGCTTCGCCGCCAACTTCGCAGGCGAGCGCGTCGCCAAACGCACTGCAGCGCAGACCATCATGCAGACCATCCTCGACAGCCGCCAGGACAACGAGGAGGAGGGCAGCCTCTTCAACCGTGGCACCCAGGTCAAGATGTTCGAGGACCGCGAGCAGTACATGATCGCCTCGGTCGCGCGACGGCTGCAGGGCAAGTCCAAGGAGATGGGCGCGTTCGACGCCTTCAACTCGGTCCAGGACCACGTGCTGCACGCGGCGACGTCCCACATCGACCGAATCATCCTCGAGGCGTTCGTCGCGGGCATCGACACGTGTGAGGACGACGAGGCCCGAAGGATCCTCGGCGTGGTCTGCGACCTCTATGCACTGTCGGTCATCGAGGACGACAAGGCGTGGTTCATGGAGCACCGCTTCCTCTCCACGGAGCGGGCCAAGGCGGTCACCCGCGGCATCAACGACCGCTGCAGGGTGCTGCGGCCGTACGCCGAGCTGCTGGTCGACGGATTCGGCATTCCGGAGAAGCTGCGCTACGCGGAGATGCTGCATCCGGAGCACATCCCGGACGCCAGTGAGCAAGAGGAACAGGACGCGATCAGCTCCGGGACGATCGAACCGAAGTAGCGATCCGGCTGGTGGCTCCCCCGCGTGGACTCGAACCACGAACCTGCCGATTAACAGTCGGCTGCTCTGCCAATTGAGCTACAGGGGAATGCTCGTCGGCCTCGGGGCGTGGCCTCGGACCGAGGGATGACTCTAGCGCATGCACTACGAAACTCAGGAATCGAGGGGGTGCGCGGCTGGCTCGTCACACCACGCCCGGATGGGGCAGGATGGACCCAATGCACCGTGATTTTGAAGATGTGGAAGGGCTGTCGTGATCCGGTTCGCCGCCATACTGGGCATCGGCTACGTCCTGGGCGCCAAGGCGGGCAGGCGGCGCTACGAGCAGATTGCCGGCACCTACCGCGCGGTCACGGGCAGCCCGGCGACCAAGGCCGTTCTGGACGCCGGACGACGACGGATTGCGCAGCGGGTGTCACCCGATCCGACGATGGTGACGCTGACGCCGATCGACGCCAAGACCTCGGTGTTTCAGCCGGGGGCCGACGACCGCTAGTGGGACCCGAGTCCGTTGCTCCAGGTCTGGCCGGGAAGCAGCGGGCCAGTCGAGACGCCTAGGCCGTTGTTGGGTCCATAGGTGCCGAAGTTCGGCGTACCGACGTTGGTGGGGTTGCCGTTGGAGTAGCCCAGGCAGATGCCGTCTTCCTTGTTGCCGTACCAGGCCAGGCATGGCGCGGCCTCGGCGCTGCCGGTGCCCACGGTCAGGGCGATCGCGAGCGGAGCGGCCACGGAGGCGACCACCATGGCTCCCGCAGAGACGAGTCGGCGTGCTCGGATGGTCATGACGGGCCCTCCTGTAGAACTGACAGCGAATTCACCATAGCTTGCAGCGGCCGCTCACGCAGTAAGGTCGTCGCCGCTGGCCCGCTCCAGCAGGCTGCGGCGGTAGGTCTCCATCGCGACGAGATCGCCGAACAACGCGTTGTACTCGTCGTCGTTCTCGACGGGCGACATGCGCTGCAACTTCGACTTCATCTCGGCGATCTGCCTGCCGACCCACACTTCCTGCAGCCTGGCCAGCACCCCGCCGATGTAGCGGGCCAGGCGTTCGTCGTCGTCGACCTTGAACGCTTCGACCCCGAGTTCATTCACGAGGTTCGCGGCCTGAGGTGAGGACGTCTGCTCGCGGACCGCGTCGATCCACTGCGCGCCGGTGCCGCCCGCCGACATGCCGCCTGCCGCGGTGATGGCGTTGCGCACCGCCGCGTACCCCGGGTGCGTGAAGCTCTCGACCGTCAGAGTGTCGAACACCGGTCCGGCGATCGCCGGATACTGCAGAGCGGCCTTGAGCGCTTCACGTTGCGGCCAGAGCGTGGGATCACGCGGGTCGGGGCGCGCGACCGACGGGGCAGCGCCTGCGGTCGGGGTTGCCACGGCTGGCCTGCGACGACCGGCCGTCGCTGCCCCGCCGCCCGACTTGGCCGTCTCACGCACCCTGCCGATGACCTGGGCGACGTCGTCCCAGCCGACCCAGCCCGCCAGCTGACGGGCGTACTCGTCGCGCAGCGTCGGGTCCTTGATCCTGGCCGCCATCGGAACGCAGCGGCGAAGCGCGGAGACCCGGCCCTCCGCGCTGTCGAGATCGTGGTCGGCCAGCGCCGTGCGAATCACGAACTCGAACAACGGGGTTCGGCGTGCCACGAGGTCGCGCAGCGCGCCGTCACCGGCCTTGAGCCTCAGGTCACACGGATCCATGCCGTCGTCGGCGACCGCGACGAAGGATTGGCCGGAGAGGTTCTGCTCACCCTCGAACGCCTTGACCGCGGCAGCGCGGCCCGCCGCGTCGCCGTCGAACACGTAGATCAGCTCGCCGCGAAAGAAGTTGTCGTCCATCATGAGTCGCCGCAGCATGGCGAGGTGCTCCTCGCCGAACGCGGTGCCGCACGACGCGACTGCCGTCGTCACGCCCGCGAGGTGCATGGCCATCACGTCGGTGTATCCCTCGACGACGACGGCCTGATGCCCCTTGGCGATGTCGCGCTTGGCCAGGTCGAGCCCGAACAGCACGTTGGACTTCTTATACAGCGCCGTTTCGGGGGTGTTCAGGTACTTGGCGGTCATCGTGTCGTCGTCGAAGATCCGCCGCGCGCCAAAGCCGATGACCTCGTTGCTGCTCGCCCGGATGGGCCACAGCAGGCGACGGTTGAAACGATCCCTCGGACCGCGGCGCCCCTCCATCGACAGGCCTGCGGCCTCCAGCTCCTTGAATTCGAAACCCTTGCGCAGCAAGTGCTTCGTGAGCGTGTCCCAGCCCGACGGGGCGAACCCGCAGCCGAAGCGGGCGGCCGCCTCGGCGTCGAAGTTGCGCTCGACGAGGTACTGCCTGGCCGGCGCGGCCTCTGCCGATTGCAGCGCCTCGGCGTAGAACGCCTGCGCGGCGGCGTTGGCGGCGATCAGCCTGCTGCGGCTGCCCTTGTCGCGTTGCACGTTGGTGGTCGAGCCACCGGTGTAGGTGACGGTGTAGCCGACGCGGTCGGCGAGCATCTCGACGGCCTCGACGAAGGTGACGTGTTCGATCTTCTGCAGGAACGCGTAGACGTCGCCGCCCTCGCCGCAGCCGAAGCAGTGGAAGTGGCCATGGTTGGGCCGGACGTGAAACGACGGTGACTTCTCGTCGTGGAACGGGCAGAGACCCTTGAGCGAGTCGGCGCCGGCCCGGCGCAACTGCACGTAGTCACCGACGACGTCCTCGATGCGGGTGCTTTCACGGATCGCCGCGATGTCGCGATCAGAGATGCGGCCCGGCACCGAACCAGTCTAAGGGCCGCGGCGAGCGCGCCTCGTGCACTCGCTCCAACCGCCCCTCGGTATACGAGGCGATCTGGTCGATCACCACCCGCAGGCGGGCTCCGTCGTCCCCCGCCGCGGCGAAGTCCGGGGCGAACTGCGGGTCCAGACTGCCCGGCGCCTGCGCCCACAACACCAATGCCACCTCGTGGATGCGCGTGCGCTGGTCGGCCTGAATCTGCAGGTGACCGTGGTCGGACATGATGAACTGCAACGCCAACATCTTCAGGAGGGCGACCTCTGCGCGCACCGTGGACGGAACGACGAGTGCGGTGTCGTACCGGGTCAGCGGTCCCTGCCCGGCAGCGGCGCGGGTCTCGGTGATCGCCGCGTTCGCGAAACGGCCCACCAGCTCGCTGGTCATGCGCTTGAGGGCGACCGACGCCGCCACCGTCGCGTCGTACTTGCCCACGTCGGCCACCACCGGCTCGGCGGACAACCGCTGCGCGGCAGCCAGCAGGTCGTCGGCGGCCAGTGACGGGAACGCCCCGGCGCCCAGGTCGGCCAGAGCCGCGGTGGCATCGGCGTCGGCGAGCACCCGCAGGTCGATGCGCCCGGAGATGACGCCGTCCTCGACGTCGTGCACGGAGTAGGCCACGTCGTCGGCCCAGTCCATCACCTGTGCCTCCAGGCATGCCCGACGGTCGGGTGCGCCCGCGCGGACCCAGTCCGCGCCGGGTGCGTCGTCGTCGTAGAAGCCGAACTTGCCACCGTCGCCGACCCGTCGCCACGGATACTTCGTGACGGCATCAAGCGACGCGCGCGTCAGGTTCAGGCCCGCGCTAACACCTTGAGGATCAAGAACTTTCGGCTCCAGGCGAGTGAGGATGCGAAAGTTCTGCGCGTTGCCCTCGAACCCGCCGAATGGCCTCGCGATCTCGTTGAGCGCCCGCTCTCCGTTGTGCCCGTACGGCGGGTGGCCGATGTCGTGCGCCAAGCCCGCGAGATCGACGAGGTCGGGATCGCAGCCGAGGCCGACGGCCATACCCCGACCGATCTGGGCCACCTCCAGGGAGTGCGTCAGCCGCGTGCGCGGTGTCTCGCTCTGCCGTGGCCCGACGACCTGCGTCTTGTCGGCCAACCTGCGGAAGGCCGCGCTGTGCAGCACCCGGGCGCGGTCACGGGCGAAGTCGGTGCGGTGTTCGGTGTCGGTCCCAGGCAGGGCAGCACCCTTCGGCGCCTCGACCACCATGCGTTGCCGGTCGAGGGCGTCGTAACGATCCGCTGAGGGATCCTGATTGTGCGCCACCGACGCACAGTCTGCCAGGACCGTCCGTCGGTCTCGGGTGCCCGTCGGGTCTGGCGCACTACATTGACGGTCATGCGCAGGAATCTTTGGGCAGCCCGCCTTCTCAGCACGCTTCTCGCCGTACTGACCTTGGGCGCGCTCCTGGCGCCGAACCTCCCGACGGCCACCGCCGAGCCGCCGTCCCGCCTGACCGACTACGTCACCGACAGCGCGGGAGTCCTTGACGCTGGCGGCCTCAGCGAGGTGAAGAGCGCCGTCGACGACCTCTATACCGCTCGCCGGGTGCGGCTGTGGGTCGTCTACGTCCGCACCTTCTCCGGCCAGACGGGAGTGGCGTGGGCCCAAAGGACCATGCAGATCAACGACTTCCGGCCTGACCAGGATGCCATCCTGGCCGTCGCCACCCAGGACCGCGACTATGCCTTGTTGGCGGGTACCGGCATCCTGAGTGACTCCGATCAGGCGAACCTCCGCCGCAATGAGGTGGAACCGGCGTTGCGCCAAGGTGACTGGGCGGGCGCCGCGACCGTCGCCGCCACGGGGTTGGCCAAGGCGAGCAGTTCCACCGGCGGCGTCTCCTGGGTCGGCATCGTCATCTTCCTGGTCGTCATCGCCCTGGCGGTCCTCGCGCTCGTCCTGTGGCGCAGGAGCAGGCGTCGCAAGCGCCGCGAGGCGGAGCTCGCCGCCGCAAAGCGGTTGGACCCGGCCGATCCCAATGCCCTGTCGTCGCTGTCCCTCGATGCGCTCGACGACCTGTCGAAGTCGATCGTCGTCGAGGTCGACAACGCGGTACGCACCAGCGACAACGAGTTGGCGCTGGCCGTGGAGGAGTTCGGCGAGCGGGACACCGCCCCGTTCATCAAGGCGGTGACGGGCGCGAAAACGGCACTGACACAAGCGTTCAACGTGCGCCAAATCCTCGACGACTCCGTCCCGGAGACGCCCGCGCAGCGCCGGGATCTGCTCACCAGGGTCATCGTCGCGGCCGCCAGGGCGGACGACGAACTCGAGGCTCAGCGCGAGGCGTTCGGCAAGCTGCGCGATCTCGTCATCAACGCACCGGACCGGCTGGACACCCTGACCCAGCAGATGGTCGACCTGACGGCGCGCATCGAACCCGCCGGGCAGACGCTCGCGGCACTGCACTCGCAGTTCTCCGAGACCGCGCTGGCGTCGGTAGCGGGCAACGTCGACACCGCCAAACAGCGACTGTCCTTCGCCGACCAGAACATCACGAATGGGCGCGCGCTCGTCGCCAAGCCCGCGGGAAGCCAGAGCGGGTTGGTCGACGCAGTCCGGGCGGCGGAGTCCGCGCTCGGACAGGCCCGCATGCTGCTCGACTCCGTCGACAGCGCCTCCGCCGACATCAACCGGGCGGTGGCCGCGCTCCCCGAGGCGATCGCCGACACCCAGAACGGCATCAATGCCGCCGCCGGGCAGCTGGCGCGGGGCAACGTGCCGCGCGCCGCCGAACTGACCACGGCCCGCGACGCCGCGAGCGCCGCCGTCGCGCACGCGCAGAGCGCGGGCGCCACCGATCCGCTGGGCACGTTCACCCAGCTGACGCAGGCCGACGCGCAGCTGGATCGGCTGCTGGCGGCGATCAGCGACGAGCTCGAGGCGGCCGCACGGTTGAGCCGCGCGTTCGATCAGGCGTTGTTCAGCGCGCAGTCGCAGGTGCGCGCAGTGTCGGACTTCATCGACACCCGCCGCGGCAGCGTCGGGCCCGAAGCGCGCACCCGTCTGGCCGAGGCGGTGCGCCAGCTGGAGGCGGCGCAGTCGGTCAAGGCGACGAACATGTCGGAGGCCATCCAGCACGCCAACGGCGCCGCGATGCTGGCAGCGCAGGCGCAGTCCATGGCGAATACCGACGTCAGCGCCGCGCAGCGGCAATACACCGGGCGCTACGGCGGCGGTTTCGGTGGCGGCAACTCCGGCGCCGTGCTCGGCGGCATCATCATCGGCAACATCCTGTCGGGCGCGCTGCGCGGTGGTATCGGCGGCAGCGTCGGTGGTGGGGGCGGTTGGAGCCCGACGTCGTTCGGCGGTTCCGGCGGCGACTGGGGCGGTGGCGGCGGGCGGTTCTGACCCGCCCCTCCCCCTTCCGCGAGCGTGCGTGTCTGAGGCCAACACGCCGCGAAACAATCGGAGTTCACGCACGCTCACGCCGCCCGTGAACTCCCGAGCTCCCCCTCGATGCGCCGCACCATGTCCCAATGTCGGCGCCTGACGTCATCCGCCACGACCGACATCACCGACCAACCCATCTCGCGCAGCGCTGCCTTCTTCTGTCTGTCCCGCCGCAAGCTCTCCGGGTCGCTGTGCCAGTCGAACCCGTCGTACTCGACGGCCAGCTTGGCGTCGGGCCACGCGAAGTCGAGTCGCCACAGGCGCCCACTGCGATCGATCACCTCGTACTGCAGTTCCGGCATGGGCAGACCTCCGTCGAGCATGACGAGCCGCGCCTCACTCTCCATCGGCGACTCGGCCTCGCCTGCTGCGAGCGGAATCAATTCGCGGATCTGCACGATTCCTCGCCGTCCGGCCTGCGCCGCCGCGGCGCGCCACAGCTCGCGGCGGTCACACGTCCCGCTGCGCAGTGCCGCGTCCAGCGTGGCCAGCGTGCGGGGCCTCCGCAACCCCCGCGCCACCTCGACCGCAGTCCACGCCGGCGAGGTCGCCGGCCTGCCGTCGACCTCGCTCAACGGCGCTCCCTCGCGGCGGTGCACGACAAGGCCGTCGGAACCCCGAAGCTGATGACGAACGGGATTGAGCACGTGCAGGTCGCCGACGTCCTCGGTGTCGAAACCGTAGGCGGCCGCGGCGGTCGATAGACAGATGGCGACGGGTTCGCCCGCGCGCAGGTCGAGGCCGCGCAGGCGAACGAGGGTGTCGGGCTCCTCGCGGCTGTAGACCCCCGGCCACACCTTGATGACGTCACCCCGCTGGATCCTGGTGTCCAGTTGGCTGCGACTCAGAACCGACAAGAGTTGGCCGGTCGTCACCACGCCGCCCTGACCGTCGAACAGAATCTCGAGATCGTTTGGCACACCGACGATCGTCGGTCGGCCAGCAGCCTTCAGCGAGTGCTGTCACGTCATTTGGGGATGAACGCGCGACTGTGGACAACTGGCTGCGGCGAGCGTGCGTGAACTCCGATTACAGTGCGGCGTGTTGCCCTCAGACACGCACGCTCGCGGCAGAGGGGTTAGGCGCGGCAGAGGGGTTAGGCGCCCTTGAGGCGGACGGCGAGGTAGTCGGAGACGGCGTCGATGGCCACCCGCTCCTGCGTCATGGCGTCGCGCTCGCGGATCGTCACCGCGTTGTCCTCCAGCGAATCGAAGTCCAGCGTCACGCAGAACGGCGTGCCGATCTCGTCCTGACGACGGTACCGGCGCCCGATCGCGCCAGCGTCGTCGAACTCGATGTTCCATGACTTGCGGAGCTCGGCGGCAAGGTCCTTCGCCTTGGGCGACAGGTCCGCGTTGCGCGACAGCGGCAGCACCGCGGCCTTGACGGGAGCCAACCGCGGATCGAGCTTGAGCACGGTGCGCTTGTCGACGCCGCCCTTGGCGTTGGGCGCCTCGTCTTCGTGGTACGAGTCCACCAGGAACGCCATCAGCGACCGCGTCAGCCCTGCCGCGGGCTCGATGACGTACGGCGTGTACCGCGTCTCGGTGGCCTGGTCGTAGAACGACAGGTCGGTGCCGGAATGCTTTGAGTGCGTGGACAAGTCGAAGTCGGTGCGGTTGGCGACACCCTCGAGCTCACCCCATGGGTTGCCGGAGAAACCGAACTTGTACTCGATGTCGACGGTGCGGTCCGAGTAGTGCGAGAGCTTCTCCTTGGGATGCTCGTAGAGCCGCAGGTTGTCGGGATCGATGCCGAGGTCGACGTACCACTGCAACCGGGTGTCGATCCAGTACTGGTGCCACTCCGCGGCGGTGGAAGGCTCGACGAAGAACTCCATCTCCATCTGCTCGAATTCGCGGGTGCGGAAGATGAAGTTGCCAGGGGTGATCTCGTTGCGGAAACTCTTGCCGATCTGACCGATTCCGAACGGCGGCTTGCGGCGCGACGTCGTCACCACGTTCGCGAAGTTCACGAAGATGCCCTGCGCCGTCTCGGGCCGCAGGTAGTGCATGCCCTCTTCGGACTCGATCGGGCCGAGGTAGGTCTTGAGCATCATGTTGAAGTCGCGCGGCTCGGTCCATTGACCCTTGGTGCCACAGTCGGGACACACGATCTCGGTCATCGGCACGGTATCTGGATCGACGGCGGTGTCGCGAGTCCCCTTCTTCAGGGCATAGGCCTCCTGCAGGTGGTCCTGCCGGTGCCGCTTGTGGCAGTTCTGGCACTCGACGAGCGGGTCGTTGAACACCTCGACGTGACCGGAGGCCACCCACACCTCGCGCGGCAGGATGATCGCGCTGTCCAGGCCGACGACGTCCTCGCGGCCGGTGACGACGGACCGCCACCACTGCCGCTTGATGTTCTCCTTGAGCTCGACACCCAGCGGGCCGTAGTCCCATGCCGACTTGGTGCCGCCGTAGATCTCACCGGATTGGTAGACCAGGCCACGGCGTTTCGCGAGGTTGGCAACGGTGTCGATGATGGAGGCCACGGTGCAACAGCGTAGCGAGTCGGCTCGTCGCTCCTCATTCGGCCAACGTCATCGCGACCTCCGTTTCCCAGATAGGTCCCCACCCGGCAGGCAGCAGCAACTCATCGCGGGCGCGAGTGCGGCGCGATTGACATGCGTATCGGCGCATGTATTCTTGCCGGTAATGAAAACGGTTTCCAAATTGGTCGTGCCTGCGCCTACCGGGGACGCACACGCCGAGCACGCGCACAGCGGGGCACCCGCAATCGAGGTCCCGCCGCGCGACGTGCTCGACACGGCGGGCGACCTGTTGCGGGCGCTGGCCGCCCCGGTCCGCATCGCGATCGTGCTGCAGCTTCGCGAATCGTCGCGCTGCGTGCACGAACTGGTCGACGCGCTGGGCGTGCCGCAGCCACTCGTCAGCCAGCACCTGCGCATCCTGAAGTCCGCGGGAGTCGTCGCCGGGGAACGCACGGGCCGCGAGGTGCACTACCGACTCGTCGACCATCACCTCAGCGACATCGTGCTGGCCTCCGTCGCGCACGCCGGCGAGATCCGATGACCGGCACCGCCGTCCGCTCCACCAGGCAGCGCGCCGCGATCTCGGCACTGCTCGAGAACGTCGAGGAGTTCCGGTCCGCGCAGGATTTGCACGACGAGCTGCGCCGCCGCGGCGAGGGCATCGGCCTGACGACGGTGTACCGCACCCTGCAGTCGATGGCGTCGGCCGGACTCGTGGACACCCTCCGCACGGACACCGGCGAATCCGTGTACCGCCGCTGTTCGCAGCATCATCACCACCACCTGGTGTGCCGCATCTGCGGATCCACCGTCGAGGTGGAGGGCGCCGCCGCGGAGGCGTGGGCCGCGGAAGTCGCTGCCCGGCACGGCTTCTCGGACGTCAGTCACACCATCGAGATCTTCGGGGTGTGCGCCGGCTGCGGCCCGGCCGTCGGCTAGATTCCGTCGCGCGCCAACGCAAGGACCGTGTGCGCGGTCAACGGCGCCAGCTCGACGCCGTCGGGCGAATGCGGGTCGATCCACGCCATCTCGTCGATCTCCGCCTCGGGCCGCGGCTCCCCGTCGAGGCTGACCAGGAACAGGTCGGCGTCGACGACGTGGCCCGGCTCGTTGGCGGCTGCCGCGCTATACCGCCCGAGGGCTCGGGCGGCCGACTCGTCGATACCGGTGCCGAGTTCCTCGCGGACCTCGCGGATCAGGGCTTCCAGCGGTGCCTCGCCGGGCTCGATCTTGCCGCCAGGTTGCATGAACGACGACGTGCCCCGCTTGCGCACGACGAGCACGTGGTTGCGGTGGTCGAGGACCACGGCCGCAACGATGCGGATGACCCCGCCCGTCACGACACGAGGCTGCGACGCACGTCCGCGCCGGTGTCGAGCACCAGCAGGATCAGGGTGCGCAGCGCGTCCTCGGAGAGACCGGACGCCGGAAAGTTGTAGCGCAGCATCACGTCTGCCACCTTCTTGGCGGCGGACTTCCGAGTGGTACTGGCCGACGCGCCGTTGGCGGGTGCGGGCGGACCGTCGGCAACCTTCTCGACGAGGGCCACGGTGCCGAGCATCGTCCGACCCGCCTGCTCGGCGACGCGTTGGCGAATCTTGTTGTTCAGCGGCAGATCCCATGCCAGTGGCTGGGTGAGCGACACCATCTCCAATCCCTCGGCGATGGTGACGACCCGCAGCGAGGCCACCGAGCCGTCGACCGTGACCGTCAGCGCGCCGTCGGGCTCCTCGACGAGCGTCGTCACCTCCCCTAGCGCGGAGGTGAGACGTTCGAGGAGCGTGGTCATTCGGCCCTACCGAAGCGGCGATTGCGGTTGACGTACTCCTCGCACGCGGCCCAGAGGTCGCGGCGGTCGTAGTCGGGCCACAGCTTGTCCTGGAAGACGTACTCGGCGTAGGCGGCCTGCCACAGCAGGAAGTTGCTCGCCCGCTGCTCCCCCGAGGTCCTGATGAAGAGGTCGACGTCGGGAATGTCGTCGCGGTGCAGGTGCTTCGCGAACGACGCCTCGTTGATGCGGCCGGGCTTGATCTTGCCGTCGGAGGCCAGCTGCGCGAGTTCCTGGGCGGCCTCGACGATCTCCGTGCGGCCGCCGTAGTTCACGCAGTAGTTGATGGTGATGACGTCGTTGCCGACGGTCATCTTCTCCGCGATGTCGAACTCCTTGATGACGCTGCTCCACATTCGGGGCCGCGAGCCGACCCAGCGCATGCGCACGCCCATCGCGTTGAGGTTCTCCCGGCGGCGGCGCACCACCTCGCGGTTGAATCCCATCAGGAAGCGCACCTCCTCGGTGCTGCGCTTCCAGTTCTCGGTGGAGAACGCGTACACCGTGAGGTGCTTGATGCCGAGCTCGATGGCGCCGCAGGTGATGTCGATCAGCACCGCCTCGCCCATCTTGTGACCGTCGGTGCGCCCGAGGCCCCGCTGGGTGGCCCAGCGGCCGTAGCCGTCCATCACGACCGCGACGTGGTTGGGCACCTGACCCTCGGGGATCAGCGGGGCCGATTCCTTCGACGTGTGCTGCGGCGGACGGGAGAACCGCCCGTTGGTGTGCGGCGGCAGCTCGGGGAAGACCACCGGCCACGAAGACTTGTCCGGAAAGGTCGGGTAGTCGTCAGGCGCCGGAGGCAGCTGCGGGTAGGTCGCTTTCTTGCCCCTGCCCCGTGTCGTAGCCATGTGTCTCATCCTGCCCGAACAGGGCAACTCGTCGTTCAGCGACCGTGCGATCCACCCGGTAGGCACGTTCGACCAGCGGCAACGTGCGCAGCTGGCGTTCCAGATGCCACTGCAGATGAGCGGCCACCAATCCACTGGCCTGGCTGCGATGCGCCGACGGGGACGCTTCGGCATGCTCCCAGTCACCGTCGTGCAGTGCGCACATCAGGTCCAACACACCCTGGGGCGGGGTCACCGACCCGGACGGCCTGCAGTGCACGCACACGCTGCCACCGGCAGCGACGTGGAACGCCCGGTGCGGGCCTGGCGCCGCGCAGCGCGCGCATTCGGTGAGCGCGGGCGCCCACCCCGCGATTCCCATCGCCCGCAGCAGGTACGCGTCGAGGACGAGCTCACGCGGGCGGGCGCCGTCGGCCACGGCCCGCAACGCCGCGACGGTGAGCCGGTGCAGGGCAGGTGACGGGGCGCGCTCCTCGCCTGCCAGCCGCTCGGCCGTCTCCAGGACCGCGCACCCACAGGTGTAGCGACCGTATTCGCTGACGATGTCGCTGGCGAACGCATCGATGGCCTGCACCTGGGTGACGACGTCGAGGTTCCGGCCCGGGTACAGCTGGACGTCGATGTGCGCGAAGGGCTCGAGCCTGGCGCCGAACTTGCTCCTGGTCCTGCGCACGCCCTTGGCCACGGCACGGACCAACCCGTGCTCCAGGGTGAGCAGGGTGACGATCCGGTCGGCCTCGCCGAGCTTGTGCTGACGCAGCACGACAGCTCGATCCCGGTACAACCGCATCAATACAGTGTTTCATCTCCGGCCGACCACTGGGACCGACCACGCCGCGAAGGCTCGGCCGGATATTCTCGATTCAAATGGCAGACACCTCGTTCAACGGGTCGACCAAGCGCCCCCGCGGTACCCAACTACCCACCCTGACGCAGTTGCAATACCGGCTGGCCAGCGGCAAGGTCACGTCCACCGAACTGACCACCCGCTCCCTCCAGGCGATCGAGGCCAGCCAGTCCACCCTCAACGCGTTCCGCGTCGTTCTGACCGGTCCGGCGCTCGCCGACGCCGCCGAAGCCGACCGCAAACGCGCTGCCGGACAACACCTTCCCCTGCTCGGCATCCCGATCGCCGTCAAGGACGACGTCGACGTCGCAGGCGTCCCGACCCGATTCGGCACGTCGGCCGACGTCCGCCCGGCCACCGCGGACGCCGAGGTCGTGCGCAGGCTGCGGGCGGCGGGCGCCGTCATCGTCGGGAAGACCAACACGTGTGAGCTCGGCCAGTGGCCGTTCACCAGCGGACCCTCCTTCGGGCACACCCGCAACCCCTGGTCGGCCGATCACACCCCTGGTGGTTCCTCCGGCGGCAGCGCCGCCGCGGTGGCCGCCGGACTGGTGACCGCGGCCATCGGCTCGGACGGCGCGGGCAGTGTCCGCATTCCCGCGGCCTGGACCCACCTCATCGGCATCAAGCCCCAGCGCGGCCGGATCTCGACGTGGCCGCTGCCCGAGGCCTTCAACGGCATCACGGTCAACGGGGTGCTGGCCCGCACGGTCACCGACGCCGCGCTGGTGCTTGACGCCGCGTCGGGCAACGCCGACGGCGACCTCCACAAACCGCCACCCGTGCGCGCGTCCGAATACGTCAGCCAGGCACCGGGTGCCCTCACCGTGGCAATGTCGACGAAGTTTCCCTTCACGGGCTTCAGCGCCAAGCTGCATCCCGAGATCCTGGCCGCAATGAAGGCGATGGCCGGACAACTCGAGGCACTCGGGCACACCGTGCGGCGCGCCGACCCCAACTATGGGCTGCGTACGTCATGGAACTTCCTGGCGCGCTCGACGGCGGGGTTGTTGGACTGGGCCGACCGACTCGGGCCGGGCGTGACGTTCGACAAGCGCACGACGAGCAACATGCGGATGGGCCGCCTGCTGTCGGAACAGGTCCTGCGCGACGCGCGTCGGCGCGAGGCCGAATCCCAGCGTCGGATCGGATGGATCTTCAACCTCGCCGACGTGGTGCTGGCACCGACGACCGCGCTGCCGCCGCCGCGGCTGCACTACTTCGACCGGCGCGGCGGGCTGTCCACCGATCGCGCGATGGTCCGCGCGTGCCCGGTGACGTGGCCGTGGAACCTCCTCGGCTGGCCATCGGTCAACATTCCCGCGGGGTTCACCTCCGACGGCCTGCCCATCGGGGTGCAACTGATGGGCCCCGCCAACAGCGAGCCGCTGCTGATCTCACTGGCTGCCGCCCTGGAGGCGGTCGGCGCCTGGACCGCCGATCAGCCGACCGTGTGGTGGGACACGCCCGCCGACTGATTCGGCTCTGAGCGTCAGAAGCCAAGCCTGCCAAGCTGTTTGGGGTCGCGCTGCCAGTTCTTCGCGATCTTGACCCGCAGGTCCAGATACACCTTCGTGCCGAGCAGGGTCTCGATCTGCTGACGGGCGGCAGTGCCCACCTCCCGAAGCCGGGCGCCACCCTTGCCGATCACGATGCCCTTCTGCGAGTCGCGCTCGACGTAGAGGATGGCGTGCACGTCGATCAGGTCGTCACGACCTTCGCGAGGCTCGACCTCGTCGATGACGACGGCCAGCGAGTGCGGCAGTTCGTCGCGCACCCCTTCGAGCGCCGCCTCGCGAATCAGCTCGGCCATCAGGACCTCCTCCGGCTCGTCGGTCAACTCACCGTCGGGATAGAACGCCGGCCCGGGGGGCAGTTGCGCGGCCAGCACGTCGGCGAGCAGGTCGATCTGCTCACCGGTGGTGGCCGAGACGGGCACGATCTCGGCCGTGCCGCCGGTGAACTCGTTGACGGCCATCAGCTGCGCGGCGACCTTCTCCTTGGAGACCTTGTCGATCTTGGTCACGAGAACGATGAGCGTCGTGCGTGGAGCGACGGCTCGGATCTGCTCGTAGATCCAGCGGTCCCCCGGCCCGATGGTCTCGTCGGCCGGGATGCACAGGCCGATGACGTCGACCTGGGAGTAGGTGGCCTTGACCAGTTCGTTGAGCCGCTCGCCCAGCAGTGTGCGGGGCCGGTGCAAGCCAGGGGTGTCGACGAGGATGATCTGAAAGTCCTCGCGGTGCACGATGCCGCGGATGGTGTGGCGTGTGGTCTGCGGACGGTTCGAGGTGATGGCGACCTTGGCACCGACGAGCGCGTTGGTCAGCGTCGACTTGCCCGTGTTGGGCCGCCCGACGAAGCAGACGAAGCCCGAGCGGAACTCCTTGTCCTCGGTGCTCACGCGACGGGGTTTCCTGCCCGGTCGGTCACGATGACGGCGGCGTCGGCGGTCAGCTCTCGCACCGCGGCGACACCCGCGTCGTCCACCGAGCCGGCCACCAGGACGGCGGCCTCCAACCCGGCCGCCCCACTGGACACCGCGGCGGCGACCGCCGCCTGCAGTGCCGTCAGCGTCAGCGCGTCGAGCGTGACGGGGGCACCGGCGTACGTCCGCCCGTCGAGATCACGCACGGCAGCGCCGCTGCCCGCCTCCGCGCGTCCCATGGCGCCACGGGCGAGCGTGACCAGCTTGGCGTCCTCGGCATCGAGGGTCATTGGTCGTCCTCTTCCTCGTGTTCGGTGGGCCTGACCAGCACCGTGCCTATCCGTACCCGGCCGCGGTGGTCGCGACCGCCTTCGGCCCGCAGCCGCAGGGCATCCCACGTCACCTCCACCCCCGGCAACGGCACCCGGCCCAGTTCGTGGGCCAGCAGCCCGCCGACGGTGTCGACGTCCAGATCGTCGTCGAGTTCCAGCTCGTAGAGCTCGGCGAGGTCTTCGAGCGGCAGCCTTGCGGACACCCGGAAGTTCTTGTCGCCCAGGTCTTCCACGGGCGCCACCTCATCGGTGTCGTACTCGTCGGCGATCTCGCCGACGATCTCCTCCAACACGTCCTCGATGGTGACGAGGCCGGCGATCGCGCCGTATTCGTCGACGAGCAGTGCCATGTGGTTGCGGTCGCGCTGCATCTCGCGCAGCAGCGCGTCGAGCGGCTTGGAGTCGGGGACGAACACCGGCGGGCGCATCACCTCGCCGACCCTGGTGTCGACGCCGCCGTTGCTGTAGTACGTCTGCTGGACGAGGTCCTTGAGGAAGACGACACCCACGATGTCGTCGACGTTCTCTCCGATGACGGGCAGCCGGGAATGCCCGCTGCGCACCGCCAAGGACGTTGCCTGCCCGGCACTCTTGTCACTTTCGATCCACACCATCTCGGTGCGCGGCACCATCACCTCGCGGGCCACGGTATCGCCGAGGTCGAACACCGACTGAATCATCCGACGCTCGTCGTCGGCGACGACGCCGCGCTGCTGAGCGAGGTCGACGACCTCCCGCAGTTCGATCTCCGACGCGAACGGTCCGTTGCGGAAGCCACGGCCGGGGGTCAGGGCGTTGCCGATCAGCACCAGCAGCCGGCTGATGGGGGTCAGCAGCACCGAGATCGCCTGCAGCGGAAGCACTGCCGCCAGGGCGATGGTGTAGGCGTGCTGCCTGCCGAGCGTGCGCGGGCCCACCCCGATGGCGACGAAGCTGACCACCACCATGATCGCCGCCGCGGCGAGCAGACCCCAGTTCAGGCCGAGGTCCTCGTACAGGAACGCCACCAGCAGTACGGTCGCGGCCGTCTCGCACGTGATGCGCAGCAGCACGATGAGGTTGATGTAGCGCGGCCGGTCGTCGATGAGGCGGGCCAGTCGCGCGGCGCCAGGCCGCTCTTCGCGAACCATTTCATCGACCCTGGCGATGGACACCGTGCTGATGGCGGCGTCGACCGCGGCGAAGACGCCGCCCAGCGCGATCAGTGCGAGAGCGCCCAGGAGTGAAGCGATTCCCGTCACGGTTCGTCGAAGAACTGGGACTTGTCCAACAGTCTGCGGTCCTTCTCGCTCTGCCGGTCCTGGTGGTACGCGGCGACCTGGTCGGCCACCCACTCCTCGAGCAGTTCGCGCTGCAGCGCGAACATCTCCTTCTCCTCGTCGGGCTCCGCATGGTCGTAGCCGAGCAGGTGCAGGACGCCGTGCACGGTGAGAAGGGCGAGCTCCTGGGCGAGCGAATGTCCGGCCTTCTCAGCCTGTTTCGCCGCGAACTCCGGGCAGAGCACGATGTCGCCCAGCATCGAAGGACCCGGTTCAGGAGCGTCCGGCCTGCCACCGGGCTCGAGCTCGTCCATCGGAAAGCTCATGACGTCCGTCGGCCCTGGCAGATCCATCCACCGCATGTGCAGATCGGCCATCGCCGGGGTGTCGAGCAGCACCATGGACAGTTCGGCGCCGGGGTTGACGTCCATCTTCGCGATGACGAAGCGCGCGACACTGATCAGTTCACTCTCGGACACGTCGATGCCCGACTCGTTGGAGACCTCGATGCTCACCGACGCGGCCTGCCCGTTGCGGATCGGCGCTCGGCCCGGTTCATCGACGTCGGCGCCTCCGACCTGGCGTAGGCGTCCACGATCTCCGACACCAGCCGGTGCCGCACGACGTCGGCGCTGGTGAGCTCCGAGAAGTGAATGTCGTCGATGTGATCGAGGATCTCCATCGCCGCGCTGAGACCGGACTTGGCGCCGTGCAGGTCGACCTGAGTCGAGTCGCCCGTCACCACGATCTTGGATCCAAAACCCAAGCGGGTCAGGAACATCTTCATCTGCTCGGGCGTGGTGTTTTGCGCCTCGTCGAGGATGATGAACGCATCGTTGAGTGAGCGGCCTCGCATGTACGCCAGCGGCGCGACCTCGATGACTCCTGCGCTCATGAGCTTCGGGATCAGTTCGGGGTCCATCATGTCGTGCAGCGCGTCGTACAGCGGCCGCAGATACGGGTCGATCTTCTCGCTGAGCGTGCCGGGCAGGAAGCCCAACCGCTCCCCTGCCTCGACCGCGGGTC
>JAOPUT010000395.1 GCA_025963385.1 Mycobacterium sp. | reverse complement strand
GGAGATCCTCGAGCGACACCGGTGACGGCGCGGCACTCACTGCGCCCGCGCCACCTGTGCTCACCACGTCGGTGTATCGGGAGAACAAATCGAACAGCAGCGCCGCCTGGTGGTGGCCGTCGGCGAGACTGTGATGGACGTACAGCGTCACCTCCGTTCGTCCGTCGCTCGGCCTGACGTTGACGTTGATCAAGGAGACGAAGGGATCGAGGTTCACCTCGCTCGATTCGGACGACGCCAGCCAAACCCCGGGGTGCAGAAGGTCGTCGGTGACGATCTCGTGCCGCCCGTCCGGCCCCTTCTGGAGGTGCCCCGCAAGGACCGGGTGAGCATCCAGCAGCGCATCGAAAGCGGTTGACATGGCTGCGATGTCGAACGGGCCGATCAGATCGAGAGTGATGGCGCCGAAGGTCATGCTCTGGGCGTACCACTCCTCGCTGGGTGCGAGTCGTCGAATCACGGACGATGGGAAGACCACCGAAACTCCCCTTCCTCGACGGTCTCGTGCCGTGCCCTCATCCGCGTGTGCTCGCTCGTCGGTAGCCGATCCCCAGGGGTAGGGCACACAGTGCCAGGATGCCGACCGACCACAGCAGCAGCTCGGCGAGCGGGCGCGCGACGGGCCCGCCGATCGACAGCCCTCGCATCACTTCGATCGCACAGCTGACGGGCTGATGTTGGACGACTGGTCGGACCCAGTCCGGATACTGGTCCAGCGGCACGAAACCCGTACTGAAGAACATCAATACGGCCCAGATCCCCTCGCTGAGCTCCACCACCACCGTGCTCGCCGCATACAGCGACAACAACATCACCGCGGCCGTGAAGGCGATGCCCAACACCGTCGGAACGCACACCCAGGCCACCGCGGGCAGCACTCCCTGCCGGAACCGGAAGCCCAGCGCCATCCCGACTCCCATCACGACGAGGGTGGTGACCGTGATGCGCACCGCGTCGGCTGCCAGCCTCGACAGCAGGCCCGCAGCACGGTGCACCGGAAGCACCCAGAATCGCGAGAGCACGCCGTCGGTGCGCTCGCGCATCAGGGCGATGCCGCTGACCATGGCCCCCGTCATCGCACCCACCATCGCCATCAGCGGAACGCTGCCGTAGAGCGCACTCTCGCCGGTCACCAGCTTGATGTTGTCCCCGAGGACGATGTCGAGCGTCACCAGCAGAACCACGGGCATGACGAGCGATTCGACCAGCGTCGCGGTGTCACGGCCCCAGCGCCGAAGCACGCGGCCGGTGAGCACGGAGGTGTGTACGACGAGCCGCCGGGGTGAGTTCTCCCACCGCCGCCGCAACCGGTGCCGACCCGCGCTGCCCGCAGCGAATTCGGGCGGGATCACATCAGCCCCGTTGCGGCTCAGCGCCTTTCCATTCTGCGATACGAGGACCATCATTGCCGCCTTGCCGAAGCGCGAGCGTGCAGAGGAAGCGCAATCGCGATCAGACCGACGATCCATGCCAGGGCAGGCCCGACCGAGGACCAGGTCACCGACCCCGGTGCGCTGGCACTGTCCCCTGCGAACGCCCGCAGTGCGTCGACGAATTGCGACACCGGTTGGTTGCGGACGAACGGTCGGATCCATTCCGGGAAGCGTTCTACCGGCTGCAGACCGACGGACAACAGCCCGAAGAACAACTGCGGGACCAGCATCACCGGCACGGTGGCCTCCGGATTCTCGTTGGAGACGCCGATCAGATCCCCGAGCAGCGACAGCGCCGCCCCGATCGACACCATCAACGCGCAGAAGCCCACGGCGTGCAACCAGCCGCCGTAGAACCGGAAGCCGATGACGTACCCGCACGCCAGCGCGGTGACCAAGGCAATCACGCAGCGGTACATGCTGGCCGACATGCGCGACGCCAACGGTGTCAGCGAGCCGATCGCCATCGCCTTGAACCGGGTGTTGATGCCTTCCACCGAGTCGCTCGCGGAGCGGAAGGCTGCCGACACGGCAGCGAACGCGACCGCCTGCAGCGCGATGAGAGGCATCAGATACTGCCCGTAGCTCATGCCGACGACGAAGGCGCCCATGATCTTCTTGAGCGGGACGTAGTAGCCGACCGTGAACATGATCGACGTGGCGATCTGGGTGAACACCTCGCCGTTGCGCAGCGTCGGGGTGATCACCCGGACCGTCAGGACCCACCACTGCGCGATCGTCGATGTCGCGGGGCGTTCTGCGGTGGGTATCACCGCACCGGCGTCTACCGCGGCCGTCACGAGACCGCTTTCACGGCAGCATGTCTCGGGGATGCGTTGGGATTCTTCGAGGCCGACTCGCCGTTGGTGCGGCTCGTCAGAGCGAGGAACACTTCGTCCAGCGACGGCCGACGGAGCGCGATGTCGGTCAGTTCGATCTTGGCGGCGGTCAGAAGGTACAACGCCTGGGTCAACGTGTCGGCTCCGCGTGGGGCGGGCATGGAGATCCGGTTCGACGTGGTCGTCAGGGCCGCGCGGTGGCGGGCAGGCAACAGAGGGCCCAGAGCCGCCACCATCGCAGGCATGTCCCTGACGTTGCGCGGCACGATTTCGCAGTAGGTCGCTCCCGTCTGCTCCTTGAGCTGATCCGCGGTCCCCTCGGCGATGATGGTGCCGTGGTCGATGACCACGATGCGGTCACTGAGCTCGTCGGCCTCCTCGAGATACTGGGTGGTCAACAGGGTGGCGATACCGGCTGCCTGAAAGTCCGAGACCAGGTCCCAAATGGCTTGCCTGCTCCGTGGATCCAGCCCGGTGGTGGGTTCGTCGAGGAAGACCACCTCCGGCCGGACGACGAGTCCGCACGCGATGTCGATACGGCGACGCATGCCTCCCGAGTACGTACTGACCTTGCGCTTGGCGGCGTCCACCAGATCAAACTGTTCGATGAGCTGCTGCGCTCGCGTTCGCGCCTGCGATTTCCGCAGGCCCTGGAGACGCCCGAACATCACCAGGTTCTCGCGGCCGGTGAGCATGTCGTCGAGAGCCACGTGCTGGCCGGTGAGCATGATCGAACGCCGCACCCCTGCCGGGTCGTCGACGACGTCGTGACCCGCGACGAGAGCCCGCCCGCGGTCCGGCTTGGTCAGCGTCGAGAGGATGTTGACGGTCGTCGTCTTGCCGGCGCCGTTGGGGCCGAGCACGGCGAGGACCTCGCCGCGCTCCACTTCGAAGCTGATGCCGCGAACGGCCTCGACGTCGCCGAACGACTTGCGGATTCCGTCGACGGTGACCGCCTTGGCCGCGCTACGCATTGAGTTCACTGCCGGTCTCCACTGACGACAAATCGATCAGCTCCAATTCGTCTCCCGCCGAGTCGATGTCGCCCTCTGCGATCAGCTCGGCAACCAGATCGGCGAGTTCACCGTGTAGGTGCCGTGCCAGGGATTCCACGACGGCGGACTCGAGTCGCCGTGTGTCGTACCACCAATCCAGGTGCAGCCGACCGCCAGAACGGTAGCCGCGTAACTCCAGTGCGTGGCCGAGGCCCGACATCGTCTCGCGCACCGGCATGGCCGTGTCGTCGTCGAGCTGCACCGGCGCGTCCCCGGCCGGGGGCAGCCCCGCGATCGTGCCGAGGTACGAGAAGAACACGTCGGCCGACGGGTCGGCGCCCAGTAGCCGCGAGGTCGGTGCGTGCAGATATCGCATCAAGCCGTATCCGATTCCGTAATGCGGTACGGCGCTCAATCTTTCGCGGACCTCGTCGAGGGCAGTGCGCGCATCGGTGGCCGTCGAACACGGCAGCGCAACGGGGTAGATGGTGCTCATGAAGCCGACGGTACGTCTGACGTCGACGTCGGGTTTGAGCACCGAACGCCCCTGGCCCTCCAGATCGATCGCGATCGCACCCTCTCCAACGGACGCCGCGATCGCCCGTCCGAGCGCCGCCAGCAGGACGTGGTCCATCGGCACCCGCAGTTCGCGGCGTGCGTTCTCGACGTCGCCGCTCTGAGACTCGGACAGCGACGATGCGAACCGCACCAGATCCTCTACTCCCGGCGGCGCCGACGCCGACTTCGCCACGCGCAGTGTGGCCTTCGATGCGCCGTCCACCCAATGATCGAGACTCTGGAGCACCGCGGGGTGGGTGGCAAGCGCGGCACTCCGCTGCGACCACTGACCCCACGTCGTCGAGACCGGCGGCAACACGATGTCCTGTCCGTCCAGTCGTTGTCCGAACGCGGTGAACAGGTCCGCCAGCAGTATCTCGCGCGACGCGATGTCGCCGGCGAGACCGTGCAATCCGATCGCGAGATACCCAGCGCCGCCGTGCGCCCCCTGCACCCAGGCAGCCGTCAGCGGCGCGTCGGCCAGCTCCTCGTCCTGGAACATCGCGTCGAGCACCGCCTTGACGGCGATTCGCTCATCGGCGCCGTCTGGGATCGTGCCCTCGGGCAACGTGTGTGTCGAAAGGCCGGTGAATTCGTCCGGCTCGTCGACGTGCTGTTCCCACGTGCCCGCGCGCTGCACGAGGTGCGTTCGGAGCGCGTCGTGGCGCGTCGTGATCGCCGTCAGTACCGACCGGACGTCGTCGAGCGACACCACCTGGGACACTTTGAACAGCAACGGGATTCGCCAGCGTCCCCGCTCACGCAACCCGTGTTCGAGGAACGGCATCACGGTAGGCGGAATCGGTGGACGGCTGGTGTCTTCGACCGTGTGACGGGACAGTCCAGCCGAGTAGCGGTCGGTCAGGCTCTTGGCGAGCGCGGCCACCGTCTGGTTCTCGTAGAGATCCTGCGGGGTCAGATCGAGTCCGTCGTTGGCAGCGGTCATCGCCACGCTGATCGCGACGAGCGAGTCGCCGCCGAGTTCGAAGAAGTTGGCGGTGCGGTCGATGGAGGCGACGCCGAGGCACTGCCCCCAGATGCGCTGCAGCGTGGCCTCCATCTGCGAGGTCGTGTTCGTCGAGCCATCGGGCGGTCCGGAAGCGGAAGCGCGGGTAACCGACTGGCCGTTGGTCGCTGCCACGGCGGCTCCCCAGGCGGTGGTGCCGCTGTGTTCGACCCAGTGCTTCTGCCGTTCGAACGGGTAGCCGGGGAGCGTCACCCTCATCCGCCGAGCTGCGGACTCAGGCGTCCAGTCGACGTGGACGTCGGCGGCCCAGAGCTGCCCGAGCCCCAGGAGGAACGCGTCGCGGTCGCTCCTGTTCTGCGCATGGTGACGCATCAGGCGCACCGCACGGTGCTGCGAGGACCAGCGCGGGTGACGCGTGGTCGAGGCGGTGAGGGTGCCGCCGGGACCCACCTCGATCACGACGCGCGCCGGATCGCCGAGAAGCACGTCGAGTTCGGCGGAGAACTGGACCGTGGAACGTATGTGGCCGGCCCAGGTGGCTGGATCGGTGGCTTCGGCGGCCGTCATCCACGTCCCAGTGACATTCGACAGCAACGGTATCCGTGGCTCGTGCAACGTCAGGCGCGACAGGTATGCCTTGAACTCCGGCAGCACCCCGTCCATCAGCCGGGAGTGGAACGCGTGTGACGTTCGGACCCGTCGGGCGATGATCCCGTTCTGGGACAACCGTTCCTGAAACCTGCGGATGCCCTCGTCCGTGCCTGCGACGACACAGCTGCCTGGATCGTTGACCGCGGCCACGTCGACGTCCGACGACAGGTGTTCGGAGATGGCCTCCGGGCTTTGCGCGACTGCGACCATCACGCCGCTGGGAGCGGCGTGCATCAGCCGTCCACGCATGGACACCGCTTTCACCGCGTCAGGAAGTTCGAAGACGCCGGCGATCGCGGCCGCGACGTATTCGCCGATGCTGTGCCCGGCCAATGCGGCCGGAAACACGCCGTGCGACTCGACCAGGCGGGCCAACGCGTACTCGACGGCGAACAAAGCGGGTTGGGTGCGGTCGGTGCGCTCGAGATCCGCGGCCGTTCCCTCGAAGACCAGTGCTCGCAGGTCGATGCCCAATTCCTCGTCGAACCCGGCGACGCACTCGTCGAAGTGTTCGGCGAACACGGGCATTGTCTCGTACAGGCCGCGCGCCATTCCGACGTGTTGAGCGCCCTGACCGGGGAACACGAAGGCGACCCGGTCCGGGTTCGGTCCGGCGTCCGACGGCGACTCGCCCACGAAGACGTTCTCGCTCTCCGGGCCGGCGAGCACGGCCGCCGCATGCCGCTGATCGTCGACGACCGCGGCCATCCGCACGGATTCCTTGCGTCGGGTCGCCAGGGTGGCTGCGACGTCCGACGGGTCGAGCGTTTCCTCGGTGTCGGCCAGCACCGTCGCCAGAGCCGTCCGGGAGTTCTGCAACGCCTCGGCCGTCCGTGCCGACAGCAGCAGCACCGAGGGCGCTTCTGTCGCCGCAGGCGTGGGTGTCGTCGGCGCCTCCTCGAGCACGAGGTGCGCGTTGGTGCCACCGACGCCGAACGAGCTGACGCCGGCACGGCGGACGCCGTCCCACTCCCACGCGCTGTACTCGCCGCGGACGACGAAGGGCCCTCTGTCGAGATGCAACTCCGGATTGGGGCTGGTGTAGTGCAACGTTGCGGGCAGACCTCGGTGCTCGAGGCACAGAATCGCCTTGACGAGTCCGGCCATCCCCGAGGCCACCTCGAGGTGACCGATGTTCGACTTCACCGATCCCAGCACGCAGGGACCCGGTCGCGCCTCCGTGGCGAGGTCGAACGCCTGGCGGAGCCCCTCGATTTCGATCGGATCACCGAGCGGTGTTCCCGTACCGTGGGTTTCGACGTAGCTCACGGTGGCGGGATCGCACTCCGCGACCGCGTGCGCCTCGGCGATGACGTCGGCCTGCCCGGCCGCATTCGGCGCGGCGTAGTTCATCTTGGTCGATCCGTCGTTGTTGATCGCCGAACCCCTGATGACGGCGTGGATGCGGTCACCGTCGTCGAGGGCGCCCTGCAGCGGTTTGAGAAGCACCACGGCCACCCCGCTGCCGAACACCGTGCCGTCGGCCCGCACGTCGAACGGCCTGCAGTGCCCACTCGCCGAAGCCATCGAACCGGGTTCGTGCCAGTAGCCCACGTGGTGCGGCACCCGAATCGACGCGGCACCGGCGAGCGCCATGTCGCACTCGCCACTGATGAGGCTTTGGCAGGCAAGGTGAACCGCGATCAGAGACGACGAGCAGGCCGTCTGGACGGAGATCGCCGGTCCACGCAGGTTGAACTGGTGCGCCACCCTGGTCGTCAGGTAGTCCTTGTCGTTCTGCATCGACAGATTGATCATGTCGAAGGTGGCGCCCTCGCCGATGATCCGGTTCGGGTCGTGGTGTGACATCAAGTTGTGCAGGAGGTACCCGCTCGCCGAACTCGTGCCATACACCCCGACCGCGCCGTCACAATGCCCCGGGTCGTAGCCGGCGTCCTCGATGGCGTGCCAGGCGCACTGCAGAAACAGCCGGTGCTGAGGGTCCAGCGTCCTGGCGCCCTGCGGCGTGAAACCGAAGAATTCCGAATCGAATTCGTCGATCCCCTCCATCAGCGCGGCCCGTCTGACGTAGGAGGGGCTCCCCAAGGCCCGCTCGGAGACGCCCGCCGCGAGGAGATCCGACTCGGGTACCGCGACGATGGACTCCACGCCGTCACGCAGATTGCGCCAGAACACCGGCAGCGAGTTCGCCCCAGGGAAGCGACCCGCCATGCCGATCACGGCGATCGCGTCGGCGGGGTACGCGCTCGACGCCGATGCAGACGCCGATGCGAAGTTGTCGTGGTTCACGTCCGTCGCCCCACCTTCCGCCGCACCGCGGCTCGCTGACGCGCCGAGGCACGCCTGTGCGCCCTGTCGCGCAGCTCGTTCGGCCGTTCTTCCACTGCCTCCGTGTCGATCCCCAGCTGCGAGATCAGATCAGCCGAGAGGTCGCGCACCGATGCTCCCTGCAACAGCAGCGCCACCGAAGGTTCCGCTCCGAAGTCGGCGCGGGCAGCGTTGCGAATGCGCACGGCCATCAGAGAATCCATGCCGAGTTCGATGAGGGGCCTGTCCTCCCCGATCGCCGACTGGTCGGCGTGACCCATGATCGCCGAGATCCGCTCCCGCAAGCGTTCCGTCACAACGCGACCGACGTCGGCGGGACCGAGTTCACGTAGTGCGGTCGGCCCCAACCACTCGGACCCGGCATCGAGTGCCGCCAATTCGGCCAGCATGTCCACGAAGTAGCCGAGGTCGCGGATCTCGGGGAACGCGGCTGCGGCGCGGTCGAGCCGGAGGCGGGCGACGCCGACGCGCCCGACGTCGCCGCCGACCACTGCGTCCATGGCCTCGAGCCCCTCGGTGGCACTGATGGGGTCGAGTGCACCGAACGTGAGCGACTGGGCCAGCCCGACGTCGGCCCACTGCCCCCAGTTGATCGTCGAGCCGGGCAGACCGCAGGCGCGCCGCCAGAGGACGAGCGCGTCGAGCCATGCATTGGCACTCGCGTAGGCAGCCTGCCCCGGTGAGCCCAGAAGCGCTGCGACAGAGGAGAAGGCGATCCACCAGTCCAGATCGTGGCCTGCCGTGGCGTCGTGCAGGCGTAGCGCACCCGTCACCTTCGGCGCCCACACCCGCTGCAGGCTCTCCCTGCCGAGGGTGGCGACCAGACCGTCGTCGAGAACCGCGGCGGCGTGAATCACGCCGCGCAGTGGCTTGCCGGTGGCCTCCGCGGTGGTGACCAGGCGATCGGCGGTGCCGTGCGCGGCGATGTCACCTGCCACGTAGGCGATCTCGGCGTGGTCACCCAAGGCGGCGAGTTGCGCTGCCTGGTCCTCCGACGGCTCGCTGCGACCGTTGAGCACCACCCGGCCCGCGCCCCGTTCGACGAGCCAGCGGGCCACCACGAGGCCAAGGCCACCGAGGCCGCCGGTGAGGACGTATGAAGCGTCTGCTCCGACCGGGTGGTCGCGCGTCGGTGCGCAGAGGGTGGCGCGGCAGAGCCTCTGGAGATATCGGCGTCCGCGTCGCCAGGAGATCACGTCGTCGCGCCCCGGCGAGGCGAATTCGGCCTGCAGGGCCGCGATGCCGTCGTCGTCCGGATCCAGGTCGATCAATGTCGCACGCAGATCCGGATGCTCGTAGGCGACGACCCGCACCAGCCCGGTCAAGGCCCCCACTGCAGGATCACCCGGTTCGTCGCCGGTTGGCGACAGCCCACCCCTGGTCACCAACCACAGTCGCGGCGAGATGCCGTGCCAGCCACCGACGGTCGCCCGCAGCGCGGATGCAATCGACCAGATCGTCGACTGGGTCCGGTCGAGCACCTCGTCGTCCGGGGGCGTGATGCCGAACGGGCGCCTTCCCACGAAGACGACGACACCGACGGGCGGCAGGTCCGGGTCGGACGCGGTCCTGGCGAAGGCCTCGATGACAGCCGATTCGTCGGAGAGGTCTGCGGTCACCACCCGATGGCTCGGCCCGGAGAAGCCGCAGGCGAACCGGTCTGCGAACGCCTGAGCCTCCTCGCCGTCGGAGAGGAGCAACCAGCTGCCCGCCGGGGTGGCCGACGACTCGGGCCGGGTCGGCGCAAGCGCGGCTTCCACCCACCGGGTGTCGAAGATCTTCTGCTCCAACGGCAATGGCACCGTCCGTCGCTCCACCCGGCGTAGGTACACACCGGTGACCTCGGCGGTGGGACGGCCCGCCTGATCCATCAACACGATCCGGCCGAGTTTGCCCGCCCCGTCGTCGTCCAGGCTCGTCAGCTGCGCGTGGCATCGTGCGCGCCTGCCGATCTCGCCGAACACCCGTAGCGTTTCGAAGGACACCGGTAGGTAGGTCACTTCGCCGGAATCGGCACCGGTGTCCGTCGGCATCGCGGCAGCCAGCGTCTGCAGTGCCGCATCGAGCATGACGGGGTGTATGCGATAGCCGCGGTGAGCGGTTGCCTCGTCGGGAAGCACGATCTCCGACTCCGCGGACGAGCCCCGCGCCGCCCGGGTGACCCTCGTCAACGCGGCGAACGCCTGACCATGGTGGGCGCCCGTCTTCCGCAGTGCCGCATACAGATCGGCGACCGGCACGTCGCTACCGCCACCATCCGCCGCAACGGTGTCTGGAAGGGACGGGGAGGTCTCGTCGGCCGAGAGGTGCGCGACCGCATGCCGTGACCAGTCGTCGCGTACCGAGCGGCTGTGGATCTCCACCCGGAGGTCGGAGTCGGCGCCGCGCACGAGGTGAGTCGTCACCCTCGTCTCGGCGTCCAGCGCGAGCATCTGTTCGACCTCGAGTCGTTTCACCACGACGCTGCGTGCAGGCAGTCCGAGCGCCTCGCTGCCTGCGGCCAGCGCCATCTCCGCAAAACCCGCGGCAGGCATCACGGCGCGGCCGTACACCCGGTGATCCGCAAGCCAGCCGATGACGTCGGTCCCGACGTCGGCCTGCCAGACGTGGTCGCGTCCCGGCGGCAGCTCGACGTGCAGGCCGAGCAACGGGTGAGTTCCTGTGAGCGCCCTGTCGAGCGGACGATTCGCGAGCCAGTACCGCCGATGCTGCCACGGCGTGGGTGGGAGGTCGGCGAGTTGGGCGCCGGCGGCAGGCGCGCGCTCATCCGACGGTGGCGTCACCAGTGACAGTTGCCCGTGGAAGGTCAGCGCCTCGTGTTCGTCCCGCAGCAGTGTCCCGGTGGCCAGCACGTCCCCCTGCGGCCTGGCGGCCTCGAGACCGTCGGTGATGGCATGCACGAGCAGCGGGTGTGGACTGATCTCGATGAACGTGCCGTGCCGGGCGGCGGCCTTGGCGATCGCCTGAGCGAACTGCACCGGATTGCGCAGATTGTCGACCCAGTAGTCGGCGTCGAACAGCAGGGCGTCGTCGCGCTCCCCCCGCCCGGTGGTGGACAGCAACGGGATCCTCGGCGGCTTCGGCGTCAAACCCCTTAGCGCCGTGCGCAATTCCGGCAGGATCGGATCGACGGTCGGGTGGTGGGAAGCCACGTCGACCTCGACGCGCCTTGCCAAGCGGTTCTGCGCCTCGACGGCGGCGATCACCGCGTCGACTTGGGCCGGCGGCCCCGCGATGACGGTCTGGCGCGGGGATGCGTGAACCGCCAGCGACACGTCGTGATGGTCGGCGATCAGTTCCTCGGTCGCCTGGGCATCCAGTTCCAGGAGTGCCATCGCGCCCTGCCCCGACAGCCGAGACATCAGCCGCGACCTGGTGCCGATCACGGTCAGCCCCTCAGCCGGTGTCAGCGCACCCGCCACCACCGCGGCGGACACCTCCCCCATGGAGTGGCCGATGACCGCGTCCGGTGTGACCCCGTAGCTGCGCCACAGCTCCGTCAGCCCGAGCTGGACGGCGACCAGGACCGGTTGAATGCGGTCGATGCCCACGATCGGCTCGCCGGACTCCAAGACGTGTCGCAGCGAGAATCCGCACCGTGCGGCGAAGGCAGGTTCGAGATCGTCCATCGCGGCGGCGAAGGCCGGTTCGTCGACGAGTAACCGCCTGCCCATCCCCGCCCACTGAGAGCCCTGACCGGAGTAGACGAAGACCACACCCCGCCCAGGGGCACGGTCCGGTAGATGGACCACCCCCGGCGCGGGTTGACCCGCTGCCAGGGCACGCAGTCCGCCGACGACGCCGACGTGGTCGGCAGCCGTCACCGATGCCGAATTCGACTGCCGCGTCCGGTAATGGTTCATGGTGTGGGCGACGTCCCCGAGTGGGGCCGTCACACCCTTGTCCTCGATCCAGTCGGCAAGCATCCCCGCCGTCGAAGCCAGCCGTTCGGACGTCTTGGCAGAAAGCACCATCGTCGTCATGCCGCTGCCGGGATGGCCGACGGGTCGAGGCTCCGGCCCCTGCTCCAGCACCACGTGGGCGTTCGTGCCCCCGAGGCCGAACGAGGACACCGCCGCGCGCCGCGGGCCTTCGGACTCCGGCCAGTCGGTCGGGCGCGTCGGAACGAACAGCCGGGTCGACGACGCGTCGATCGCCGGATTCCACTGCGTGAAGTTCAGATTCGGTGGGATTTGGGCCCGCTGAACGGACAGCACCGACTTGATGAAACCCGCGATCCCCGCCGCCGCCTCCAGGTGCCCGAAATTGGTCTTGACCGCGCCGAGCGCGCACGGCTCCTCGCCCTGACCATAGATCGCGGCCAGCGCATCGAACTCGATCGGGTCCCCCAATGATGTTCCAGTTCCGTGGGTTTCGACGAAGTCCACCGAACTCGCGGGCACGTCGGACGCTCGAAGGGCCCGCATGATGACGTCCTCCTGTGCGAGCGCGTTGGGGGCCGTCAGACCGTTGGACCGGCCGTCCTGGTTGACCGCCGAGCCTCGGACCACCGCCAACACCCTGTCGCCGTCACGCACCGCGTCGGTGAGCCGCTTGAGCACGACGATCCCCACGCCCTCCCCACGGACGAACCCGTCGGCACCGGCGTCGAATGAGTGGCAGCGGCCCCGCGGTGAAAGCATCCCCCACTTCGACAGCGCCAGTTGGGTTTCCGGACGCAGGATGAGGTTCACCCCACCCGCCAGTGCGATGTCACTCTCACGCAGCCGCAGACTCTGGCAAGCCAGATGCACCGACACCAGCGACGACGAGCATGCCGAGTCGATCGCCACCGCGGGACCGCGCAGCCCCAGCAGGTAGGCGATCCTGCCAACGGCGACGCTGTGCGCATTTCCCGTCGCGCTGTAGGCGTCGATGGTGTCCGGATTCGCTCCCGAAATAGTCTGGTACTCGGTGTAATACAGCCCCACCATCACCGCGGCCCGCACACCCGCGATGCGATCGGGGGCGAACCCCGCATGCTCGAGTGCCTCCCACGCCACCTCCAGCAGTACCCGCTGCTGAGGATCCATCGCCTCCGCCTCACGCGGGGAGATCCCGAAGAAGTCCGCGTCGAATCCTGCGATGTCGGGCAGGAACGCTCCCCACTTCGAGGCCATCCGTCCGGGAGCCGATGGATCGGGATCGTAGAAGGCGTCGGCGTCCCAGCGGTCCGCAGGCACCTCCCCTATCGCATCACGCCCGCTGGCCAGGAAGTCCCAGTACGCATCCGGACCGACACCTCCGCCGGGAAACCGGCAGCCGATGCCCACCACCGCGACGGGTTCGGCAGCCGCGATGCGAGAGGCCTTTTCGAAGCGATCCGTCAGCGCCGTCCTCTGCTCGGGCGTCATCGCCGACACCCTGTCGAAGGTCGTCCTCATCGGTGGCCACCGCCACGCCCCGCCGGTGCCGATTCCGCGCTGTCGAACAGCGCATCCAGAACGCTGCCTTCGGTCTCCGGCAGTAGGTCGACGCCGACTCCCGAGTCCTGCGGAACCACGAGTTTCTTGGCCAGGTATGCGGCCAACGACGTGATCGTCGGGTGATTCCACAGCATCGTCGCCGACAGCTCGAGGCCGACGAGTTGCTCTGCCTCGCGCCGGACCGACATCGCCATCACGGAGTTCAGACCCAGCTCCGCAAACGGTCGGTCCAGTTCGAGCTCGCCTTCCGGAAGACGGAGCTCGCGGGCCAGGACCGTGTGCAGTTCGACCTCCAGCTCGTGCAGCGCCGCGTCGAAGGTCATCTGCGACCATGCTCGCGCCGCGGTTGCGGCGAGGTCGTCGGCGTCGGTCGCCGAAGGCGAAACCCGTTCGCCCGCAGTCATCGGAGCCATCACCGTCTGGGCGACGTCAAGGCGTGAGACGTATTCCCAGGCCGCGAACGCTTCGGCCGGGTTGACCGGCCGCGAGCCCATCAACGCCAACTCGGAGACGACGATCTGCGCGTCCTTGGCGAACCCGAGTCCATGCCATGCCACCCAGTCCAGGCTCGCCGTGTGGCCGCCCAGGTGGTGACGCCCCCTGGCCAGACAGTCCAAGTACGCGTTCGCCGCCGCGTAGGCACCTTGCCCGGGCACGCCGAAGATGCCCCCGGCCGATGCCATCATGTAGAAGAAGTCGACGTCGCCAGGCGGGAACGCCTCGTGCAGAACTCGCGCGCCCGCGATCTTCGGCCACATCGTGCGCCGAGCCCGGTCTTCGGAAATCTCGTTCAGCAGTTGGGCTTCGGTGACACCTGCGGCGTGGACGACACCGCGTATCGGTGGGGCACCTGCGGCGTCGCGTCGCGCGATCAGCACCGCTACCGCGTCACGGGATCCGACGTCCAAGGCAACGGCGTCGACCGCGACGCCCCTGCGCTCCAACGCCCGGATCGCCGAGATCTTCCTACGCTCGTCGAGCGTCACGTGCTCGCCATCCCAGTCGCGCCGCGCAGGCAGTCCGCCACGACCGGCGAGCACCAGCCGACGTGCGCCACGGTCGGCCAACCAGTTTGCGATCAGCAGACCCAGCGCGCCCAAGCCACCGGTGATCAGATACGAGGCATCGGCCCGACACCGCAGGAGTTCTCGCACCGGCTCGCCGGACACCGGTGCCAGGGCGGGCGCGAGGAATTGGTCGTCACGCAGGGCCAGAATGGATTTGGGGGCGGCGGTGAATATCGAGGCGAGGGCCGCCGCGTGCACTCCGGCGTCCTCGCCTTCTGGCAGATCCACCAGACCGCCCCACACCTCGGGCTGCTCTGCCCCGATGACGCCGGCCAGCCCCCACAATGCGCTCTGGCGCAAAGCCCTCTCGGAGTGCGCCTCCCTGACACCGCAGGTGACGATCCACAGTCGTGCCGGGTGATCGTCGGCACGTGCGGTCAGGTGACGGACCAACCCGGCGACGTCCGTCGTCAACCGCGTGGCGGCCTCGACGTCGGATTCCGCGGTGTCTGCGACGTCCGCGACGTAGACGACGTGGCGGGCCTCCCCCGCGCCGACCACGGCGCAGCCTTCCCTCGTGAGACCTTCCCGCAGCGCCAGGGCGGCGCGGCCGGCCCCGAGGACTTCGACCGCGGACGTCGCGGGTTCGTCGTCGCGCGCGGTCCACGGTTGCCAGTCGATCTCGTGTACCAACGTGCGCGGATCGCCTGCCGCCGATGTCGACGCTGATCCCATTCCGGCATAACGCAATTCGTAAAGTTCGACACATCTGGTACCGTCGGCGCACTCGACGGCGGCGTCGACCACTAGCTCATCTCCGTGGCCTTCGTGCCGACGCACTTCCACGGTCACGCGCGTCGAGCTGGGTGGGCCGATGATCCCCACGGCATCGACCTCGGCGGGGAACATCATCTCCGGGTTGGAGCCGTCGGCCAGGCGGGCCAGACTGATCGCGGCGTCGAGGGCGGCGCCCGGCGTGGTATCCGGCAGCTCGACCTCGGCGCGTAGTCCGCCGGGAATCGACACGCAGGTCAGCACCGACCATTCGAACGGCTGGCCGTCGACACCCCACGCGCGCCGCATCTCCGCGATCGACGCTGCGTCGTACTCGGCCGTCGCACTCCCGCCACCGAGTGCGGAGATCGGCGTCTCGGTCCTCGGCCGTTTTGCGAGTCGGGCACTCGCGTGCCGGATCCAACGCGCCACGTCGGCGTTCGGGACGCTCGACGACAGGGTGATCGTCTCTCCGTGGACGACCACCTGAATGATCCTGGGTGCGTCGACCACGACCGGATACTCGAAGCGGACGTCGGAGAGATCTGGTGAACCGCACGCGGTGGCTGCTGACGAAAGCGTCTGAAGCAGAACCGATGCCGGCACCATCTCCGTTCCGTGGATGCGATGGGCGCCCGGATACGGCTTGGCCTCCGGTCGCAGCGTGGCATGCCACGCGTGGGTGGGCTCCGCACCCGCGAGGACGATGTGGTCGCCGAGCAGTGTGCCGCGCGCTGGCGCCGATCCAGCGGCCAGCACCGGCCGTTGCGCGGAAATCCAGTGCTGGGTGTGGTGCCAGGGTGTGGTGGGCAGTTCGGCATGCGGCTCGCTGGGGTGGGGAGTCTGCGGAGGCCTGATCGTGTTGAGGCTGGTGTGGAACGTCAGCGTCTCGTCGGCCTCACGCTCCAGGGTGCTCAGCACCGCGTGGCCCGTGCCGGACAGCGTGTCGGCGATGGCGTAGGTCAATACTGGGTGGGGACTGACCTCGACGAAGTTGGGGTATTCAGCACCCGCCGCGGCGACGGCCTGACTGAACCGCACCGGGTTGCGCAGGTTGGCAACCCAGTGATCGGCATCGAATGAGGTTGTGCCGGTGGAGTTCTGGTCATTCGTGGTGACGAAGACCGGGATGACCGGCGGGTGCGGGACGAGGTCCGCGAGCGCGGCACGCAGCTCCGGAAGGACCGGATCGATGGTCGGGTGATGAGATGCCACGTCGACGTCGATGCGCCGTGCCAGGCGATCCTTGGCGGCGACCTCGGCGATGACCGCGTCGACCTGCGCGGCAGGCCCCGCCACTGCTGTTTGGCGTGGTGAGGCGTAGACCGCCAGGGTGAGCTCGGGATAGTCCCTGATCAGCGTCGCCGCCGAGTCCGCGTCGAGCTCCAGCAGTGCCATGGCGCCCTGCCCGGACAGCCGTGACATCAGGCGGGACCTGACCGCGATCACCCGGATGCCGTCGGCGGGGCTCAACGCGCCCGCCACCACTGCCGCGGTGACCTCGCCCATCGAGTGTCCGATCACCGCATCGGGAGAGACCCCGTAGGAGCGCCACAGGGCGACCAACGCAAGCTGGATGCCCACCAGAACCGGCTGGATGCGCTCGATTCCCACCAGGGCTTCGTCGGAGGTGAGCGCTCTGTGCAACGAAAAGCCGGCCTGTTCGAGGAAGATCGGGTCGAGCTCGGCAACGGCCGCTGCGAAGGCCGGCTCGTCGGCCATCAGCTGCCTGCCCATCCCCTGCCACTGTGAGCCCTGCCCGGAGAAGACGAACACGACGCCGGGCGGAAGTGATCCCTTCCTGGGAGCCGTCACTCCGGCAGCCGGGTGACCCGCGGCGAGGGCACGCAACCCCGCCACGGCCTGACCCCGATCCCGCGCGGTCACGGTCGCGTACGTGCCGAAACGCGCGCGGTGATGGTTGAGCGTGTGGGCTACGTCGGCCAGCGCGACACCGTCACCGTCGGTGGCCATCCACTCGGCGAGCCTCTGCGCGGTCGAGGCGATCCGCGCCGGCGTCCGTCCCGAGACGACCAAGGTGGTTACTGCCGGATCAAGCTGTCCGGCAACGGGTTCTGATGGTGGTGCCTGCTCGACGACGACGTGGGCGTTGGTTCCGCTGACCCCGAAGGAGGACACCCCTGCGCGACGCGCGCGGTCGACCATCGGCCACGACATACCTTGCGCGGCGATCGAGAAGCGTGCGGCGCCCTCACTGGCGCGCGGGGTCAACTGCTCGAAGTTGAGGTGCTTGGGGATGTACCCATTGCGCACACTGAGCACCGCCTTGATGAACCCGGCGATACCGGCGGCGGACTCGAGGTGGCCGAGGTTGGTCTTCACCGACCCCAGCACGAGTGGCGCGGAGTCGCCTCGATCGGCGAAGACCTGACTGAGCGCCTCGAGCTCGATCGGGTCGCCGAGCGCCGTTCCGGTCCCGTGCGCTTCGACGTAGTCGATGTCGCTAGGTGCGAGACGCGACGCCGCCAGCGCCTGGCGCATCAGCGCCTGCTGCGCAGGACCACTCGGCACGGTCTGACCGCTGCTGGGTCCGTCCTGGTTCACCGCGGATCCACGCACCACCGCCAACACCTGGTCGCCGTGCTCGAGGGCGTCGCCGAGACGCTTGAGCACGACCACTCCGCAGCCTTCGCTCCGCACGTAGCCGTCCGCTGCGGCGTCGAACGTCTTGCAGCGACCGTCCGGCGACAGCATCCCCCACCGTGAACAGGCGATGCTGTTCTCGGGGGTCAGGATCAGGTTGACCCCCGCGGCGAGCGCCTGGTCACTCTCCCGTCTGCGCAGGCTCTCGCACGCCAGGTGGATGGACACCAGCGAGGACGAACATGCGGTGTCGACGACCAGCGCGGGACCATGCACGCCAAGGAAGTACGCCAACCGTCCGGCGGCGAAGTTCGACGCGTTGCCGAACGGAATGTGCGGGTCGATGTCCTCGGGTGGCAATTTGTTGGCGAAGGTCAGCGAGTAGTCGTTGGTCGTCATCCCCAGGAAGACCGACGTCTGTGTCCCGCGAATCGCCTCCGGGGTCAAGCCCGCGTTCTCCAGCGCCTCCCAGGACACCTCGAGGAACAGCCGCTGCTGGGGGTCCATCGCGGCAGCCTCCCGCGGGGACAGCCCGAAGAACTCGGCGTCGAATTCGGCTGGCTCCCAGGACGTCAGGAACCCGCCCTCTCGAGTGCATATGGTGCCCGGTGTGGAATGGTCCTCGGTGTAGTACGCGTCCGCATCCCAGCGTGACGCGGGAACGCGGACGACACCACTTCCGCCGCTCGTCAACAACTCCCAGAACTGGGCTGGGCTGTGCACACCGCCAGGAAGCCGGCACGCCATCCCCACCACCGCGATCGGCTCGGTCTGAGCGTGTTCGGCAATCACCAGACGTGCGGTCAGGTGATCGATCTTGCGGAGTGCATCGGTGATGATCGCGCGGCGATCCTGAGGCGGGGCGGTCATCGAGTTCACGCCAACCTTTCCGAAAGCTGTTGGAGCAGTTCGTCTTCCGTGAGGTCGTCATAGGCATCACCGGCCGGTGGACGGTTCTCCTCGCCCAGTTCAGGCAGAGTAGCTGCCAGGTGCCCGACCAACGCGTCGACGGTCGGGTAGTCGAAGACCACCGACGTCGGCACCGTGACGCCCATGCTCGCGGTCAGAGCACGCTGAAGGGTCACGCTCATCAGCGAGTCCATGCCGAAGTGGAAGAATCCGGCGTGCGGGTCGAGCGAATGCGGCGACTCCAGACCCATCACGCCGGCGACCAACGTCGTGACGTGGTCCGCCAGTAGCGCCCGCCTACCCTCGGGTTCACAACTGCCGAGTGCCGCACGGAAGTCGGTCGAGGACGGCACCGCCGCGAGCAGCCCGTGGCCGTCCGAGGTGCCCGCCGATGGCGTCACGCCTGCGATCAGGTCATCGACGATGTGCAGCGAGGCGCGCGTGCGGTAAGCGGTCGCGAGCCGGTCCCAGTCGGCGGCCACGACGGTCGACCGGACTCCGGCAGCCGCGTCGGTGACCACCGCGAGGGCCTTGATCGCCACGTCGTCGTCCATGGGCAGCAGACCCGACTCGAGAGTGACCATCAGTTCCTGCTGACTCTGCTTGTCGGCCAACGACTTCCAGAAGCCCCAGTTGACCGTGGTGGCCGCCAGCCCGGCTGCTCTCCTGGCATGGGCGAACGCGTCCAGGAAGGTACTGGTCGCGGCGTAGTGCGCCAGCCAGCGCGAGCCGAGCAGTCCCGAGATCGAGGAGAACAGGACGAATCGATTCACCGGATGCGTGAGTGAGAGCTCGTGCACCAGCGACAACACATCAAGCTTCGGCCGGAACATCGCCATGACGTCCTGCTCGGTCATGTCCTGCAACGTGACCGGACCGCCGCCGAAGGCAGCCAGGTAGATGCCGCCGAGCGGGGGGAGGTCGGCGCCGAAGCGCCCGAAGAGCGTCCTCATCTCGGCCTCGTCGGACGCGTCGGCGGCCACCGTGATCAGTTCGCAGCCGCGCCCCCGCAGGTGCTGCGCCAGCTCGTCGAGCTGCGCTCCCGGATTCCGAGACACCGCAACGATGGTCGCAGCCCCCATGTCGGCGAGTTGTCTGATCAGATACGGCCCGATGTTGCCGGTCGCACCGATGACCAGATGGCAGTCGTCCTTGGCGAGCCAGCTCCGGGCGGCCGGAGGGTGCGCGACCCGCCGCAGTCGCGGGACGTGTCGAGCCCCGTCGCGGTAGACGAGCTGATCCTCTCCGTCGCCGGCGTGGGCCTCTGCCAATACGAAATTCGCGACGTCTCGAGCGGAGGCGCATTGGTCGACGTCGACGACGGCTCCCCAGATCTCGGGATGTTCGAGGGCGAGTGTCCGCCCCAGCCCCCACAGGACTGCCTGTGCAGGATTGGCCGCGTCGCGCTCGCGCAGCGGCTGAGCGTCGCGCGTCAGAAGAAAGAGCTTGGGCGGCAACAACATCTTGGTCATCGCTGCCACCAGATTTCGCGCCGAGTGGAACAGCTGATAGCCGGACTCGGCGTCGAGACCGTTCGACGACACCTCCGGCGCAAAGAGCACGTGACTCATGCCGGCAAGCTCGCTCACCAAGTCGGCGGGATCGGTGAGTGCCGACAGCGCCGACGGGGGCACGACCGCCACGTGCGCCCGCGGGTCGAGCAGATCGCTGAGCGCGGCGCCGATGGCGGGGTCGGCCACCACCAGCCACGAGTCCTTGGCCGCGACGCCCACTTCGGACGACTCGCGAACGGACCACGTCAGCTCGCCGTACCAGTCCGCGGGCACGCCAACGGGCGCGTTGCTGCGGCGGGGCGCGGCGGCGATCCAGTGGCGGGTGTGATGCCACGGGGTGTTGGGCAGCACCGGGTGCGGCTCGGGCGGATGCGGGGTCGGCCGCAGCTGGGCCGGGTGCGCGGCGCTGAGGCCGACGTGGAACGCCAGGGTGTCGTCACCGTCCCGTCGCAGGGTGCCGATGCTGTGGTGATGAGCGGGATCCAGCGTTTCGGTGACGGCCTGGGTCAGCATCGGGTGCGCGCTGATCTCGACGAACGTCCCGTGGTCCGCACCGGCCGCGACGACCGCGTCCGCGAAGCGAACCGGCCTGCGGACATTGGCCACCCAGTAGTCGGCGTCCAGCACCGGCAGACCGGTCGGCTCGAAGACTGTCGAGAAGAAAGGAATACCAGGCGAATTGGGGTTCAGATCGGACAGCTCCGCTCGCAGCTGGGGAAGGATTCCCTCCATGTGCGAGGTGTGTGACGCGACCTCCATGTTGACGCGCCGGGCGAACCGGTTCTGTCCGCTCACGGCGGCGATCACCGCGTCGACCTGGTCGGGTGTTCCCGCGACCACCGTTTGGCGCGGCGCCAGCTGGCCGGCGATGCTCACCTGCGGATAGTCCGCGATCGCCGCCGACGCGGCGGCCGCGTCGAGCTTGAGAAGCGCCACCGCACCCTGCCCGGCCAGCATGGACATGAGCCGGGCGCGGGTCGCGACGACCTTGAAACCGTCGGCCACACTCAGCGCCCCGGCGACGACGGCGGCGCTGACCTCACCCACCGAATGACCGATCACCGCATCGGGATGCACGCCGTAGGAGCGCCACAGCTCCGTCAGCGCCAGCTGAAGACCGACCAGCACCGGTTGCACCTGTGAATCGCCCTGTATGGCCTCACCGTTCGCCAATATGTCGTGCAACGAGAACCCGACGTGTTCGACGAATGTCGGCTCGAGTTCAGCCACCGCGTCGGCGAAGGCGGGCTCGTCGGCGAGCAGCTGCCGTCCCATTCCTGCCCAGTGCGAGCCCTGCCCGGAGTACACGAACACCGTGCCGGCGCGGCACTCACCGTCGTGCGGGCCGACCACGGCATTGGTGGGCTCGGCAGCCGTCAGCGAGCGAAGGCCGGCGACCGCCTGAGCGCGGTCACGGGCGCAGACGGTGGCGAACTTGCGGTGTCGGTCGCGGTGGTGACGGAGGGTGTGAGCAATGTCGGCGAGCGGCACCCCCGCGCCGTCGCCGACCATCCAGTCCGCCAGCATGGCAGCCGTCGACGCCAGCCGCTCGTCACTCTTGCCCGATATCACCAGCGACGTCACGACCGGAATACTCTGCGGAACAGCCGCTTTCGCGGCGGGCGCCTGTTCGATGACCACGTGCGCGTTGGTGCCACCGAACCCGAACGACGAGATACCGGCACGTCGCACGTGCTGCGATGACGGCCAGCGCTGCTGTTCGGCGACGACCTTGAGCCGCATCTGGTCGAAGGCGATGTGCGGGTTCGGGGATTCGAAGTGCAGATTCGGCGGGATCGTTGCGCGCTGCACCGCCAGGACCGTCTTGAGGAAACCGGCGATGCCCGCCGCCGCCTCCAGGTGGCCCAGGTTCGACTTCACGGCGCCGATCAACAGCGGCGACTCAGCAGGACGGCCGCGACCGAGCACGGTGCCAAGGGCGCGCGCCTCGATGGGATCGCCCAGGAAGGTTCCGGTGCCGTGAGCCTCGACGTAGTCCACCTCGAGCGGCGACAGTCCGGCGATCTCGTACGCCCTCCGCAGCACCGCCATCTGGGCCGACGGGTTGGGAGCCATCAAGCCGTTGGACCTGCCGTCCTGATTGACGGCAGACCCTCGCACCACCGCCAGGATGCGGTTGCCGTCGCGCTGAGCGTCGCCCAGACGTTTCAGCACCGCCACCCCGCAGCCCTCACCACGCACGAAACCGTCTGCGGCAGCGTCGAATGCGTGGCAGGCCCCCGTCGGCGACAGCGCTGCCGCCTGATCGAAGCCACGGAACACGGCGGGCGACATGAGCAGGTTGACACCGCCTGCGAGCGCGACGTCGGAATCTCCCGTGCGCAGACTCTGACAGGCGAGATGAATGGCGACCAACGACGAGGAACACGCGGTGTCCACCGCAATCGACGGCCCGCGCAGATCGAGAAAGTACGACAACCGGTTCGCGATGACGCTCAGCGCGCCGCCCGTGTTGTTCCACGCGTCGACCGCAGGCAGGTCCGTCGATGCGAGATAGCCGTACTCGCTGACGCACGCACCGACGAAGACACCCGTCTGGGAACGCCTCAGTGAGCTCGGCAAGACACCTGCCTGCTCCAGCGCCTCCCAGGCGACCTCCAGAAGTAGCCGCTGCTGCGGATCCATCTTGGCCGCTTCACGCGGCAGGATCTCGAAGAATTCCGCGTCGAAGGCATCGACGTCGTCGAGGAACGAGCCCCACCTCGTGATGCCTGCCAACAGCGCGGCGAGCTCCGGAGAGCCGTCGTCGTAGGGTGACCACCGGTCCGCCGGGATCTCCGACACGGCCGACTTCTCGTCGGACAGGAACTGCCACAGCGATTCTGGCCCGTTGATACCGCCGGGGAACCTGCACCCCACGCCGATCACCGCGATCGGCTCGTCCGCGGATCCGACCCTTCGGCCCGAGGTCGGCTCGATGGGGGCCTCGGACTCCGGCTCGGCCAGGAACCGGGCCAGCGAGCCGATGGTCGGGTGCTCCCAGAACTCCACCGGGGACACCGGTCGACCAATCAGCTCCGACAGCTCTCCCGAGAGCACCACCGAATCACGCGAGCCCACCCCGAGATCGTTGAAGGAGACGTCGGGATCCAGTTCCTCGGGACTGCAGCCGATGTTGGTGACCAGGTAGTCGCTCAACCAATTTCGGAGGTCAGCCTCATCGTGGTCACCGATCATGCGGTTCGTCCACGCGAGCGAATTCCTTCTGGGCGTATCGCTCGGCACACGCCGCACGACGCACCTTGCCGCTCGTGGTGATCGGTATCGAGCCAGGTCCCACCAGGACCAAATCCGAGACCCGCACGCTGTGTGTCTTCGAAACAGCCGCGATGACCTCACGTTTGATGCGATCGAGGCGGCTCCGGATTTCGTCCTCGGAATCGCCGCGCTTCTTGATCTCGGCGACGACGACGAGCTGTTCGGTCTGCTCGTGCGGCACGGATATCGCGGCGGCCCGCCCCCCGGTGAGCTCCTGGATGGTGGCTTCGATGTCGTCGGGATAGTGATTGCGCCCGTCCACGATCAGCATGTCCTTGATGCGGCCGACGATGAACAGTTCACCTTCGGACATGACCCCCAGATCCCCGGTCCTCAGCCACGGCCCGTCCGGGGTGGTCGGCGCAGGCTCCGCGACCCGGCCCCCGAACGTGCGCGAGGTGGCCTCGGGATTGCGCCAGTAGCCTGCCGCCACGTTGTCGCCGTGCACCCAGATCTCGCCGACCATGCCTGCCGGTTTCTCCGCCTGCGTGTGGGGATCGACGATCCGCAGGGTGGTGGCGCGCGGCGCGCCGAAGGTCACCAGTTCGGTACCGCTGCCAGCAGTGCATCGCTCGGCGTGCCCTGCGGAGAGCTTCTCGTAGTCGAACCATGCGGTCTCCGGTACCCGCGCAGGCGGCAGGGACGCCACGTACAGCGTCGCTTCGGCGAGTCCGTAGGACGGCAGCAGGGCGCTGTCGGGAAGACCGAACGCCGCGAACCTGTCGTTGAATCGTCGGACCGTCGCGGCGTGGATCCGCTCGCTTCCGCTGATGATGCCGAGCACGTCCGTCAGTTGCCGCCCGGCCAGGTCGTCGTCCGTGGTGCGTCGCGCCGCCAGCTCGAACGCGAAATTCGGTGCCGCAGAGAATGTCTTGGCATTGTCGGCGAGCATCTGAACCCACCGGGCAGGTCGCTGCAGGAACGCCATCGGGGACGTGACCTGGGCATGCAACCCGCCGACCACCGGCGCGAAGATGCCGAGGAGCAGACCCATGTCGTGGTAGAAGGGCAGCCAGGACACGGGCGTGGTGTCGGGCGGCGGGAAGCCGCCGTACTCCTCGAAGTAGTCCGAGAACACCTGACCGAGGTTGGCGATGATGTTGCGGTGGGTCACCATCACGCCCGCGGGTCTGCGCGTTGAGCCGGAGGTGTACTGCAGCAGGGCGATCTTGGACTCGGCTGGAGGTACTGCGTCCACAGCTGGTTGGCTGTCGAGGTCGAGCGCGTCGATTTCGATCACCGCTGCCGCGGGTCTGGTCGGGTCGGCGGTCGCGTAGGTGGCCACGTCGACGCCGACTGCGGTCGTCGTCAGGATGACCGCGGGCGCGCAGTCCTCGAGAACCGCCGAGACTCGTTCGTCGTGGGTGCCGACCTGGGGCACCGAGAGCGGCACCGCCACACGCCCCGCCTGCATGGCGGCGAGGAAGCCGACGATGTAGTCGAGACCCTGCGGAGCCACGATGGCGACGCGGTCGCCTGGCGCGCCCTGGCGCGCGATCTCCGCGGCGACCACTTGCACTCGCCCGTACACCTGAGACCACGTCAACGTGTCGGTACACCCGCCCGGGTCGACCTCGTAGTCGGTGAACGTGAACGCCGGCGACGATGGCCGACACCGCGCCTGTTCCCGCAGGGCGGCCGGAATGGTGGATGCGATAACGGGCATCTCGAAACCCCCTCTTGGCTTCGTCTCGCATGGTCTAGGGGCTACCAGACGGACAGTTGTCCGACCCACCCCCGTGGTTGTAGCAAAGACCGGTTTCGAAACTAGCACTTAAAGTCGGTGCCGTTGGTGCGACTTTGAAATACCGGACCCAAGCCCTGCGTCCGCGCTCGATCGCAAATCAGCCGTTCACCTGCCGATTCGCTTGCCAGACGTTAGCGACCCAGGCAGATCGCACTGCATCGGTTCTGCCAGGCCAAAGCGCAGCGAGTCGTTCGCCGAGCAAGCGTGATCAATCCACCCGTGCCCTTCACGAGAAGATCACAGGCGCTCGCGGGCTCCGGTACCACTTCGCGACGCGATGTGCGCCGTCCCTCGCGGGCACCCACTGCGTCTAGCGCCTCGGCTACTTCCTCCGGCAAAAACCCAGCTAAATAAGGTTCTTCTAAGCCCACGCAAAGCGAGCCGGTGCCCACGCCGCCCAAAGGACACATATGCCGACCAAATTTGCGGTGACGTAGATGATCGACGACGCGGTGCGGATGCTCCCGAAGCCGACGCGAACCTGGGGCAGTTACTCACGTCACGCCACCGCTCACTCGCGTTCAGGGTCGAAGCCGCCGGGTGGTCTGCGGCAATCGTTGCCGCGCCACGCCGCGCACTGCCGTGCGACCCGTGGCCAGTCCGCGCCGCCCGCCCGATCGAGACGTCGCCACCGATCGACTGCGCGCAACTGCCGTGACTTTGCCCTATTCCTCTCAGCAAACTGCCAATCAGCCGGCAGAATAATTTTCGCTGCCGTTAACTGATGGCACGATGGGACTGCCCCCTAGCTACGAAGCGTCTGACGACCTGTTCACATACTCGTGATCTGATCTTGAAGGAGGCCGGCCACGGCAACTGCTCGGCAACGATCACACGCGGCTTTGCCGACAGCCACTCCAGTGCGCGAACCCGCGAGACCTGTCAACCAAGGCCCAGCTCAGGGCCGCCCGGCCGACCCCCTGCGCAGCAGGCCCACAGCTTGGCCTCGATGTCCTCGACGAGTTCACGAAGGTGATCCGTCAGATAGAAGTGGTGGCCACCGAACACTCTCACCGTGAAACCTGCCGACGTGCGATCCGCCCAACCCGCGACCTTCTCCGCGGTGGCGACGTCGTCGGCGTCACCGACGAATGCGTAGATGGGACACGACACCGCGGCGTCGGGCGGGCACTCGTACTTCGCGATCGCCTTGAGGCCTCGCAGGGTCGGCAGGATGTGCGCCGCGAAGTCCTCGTCCTGCAGGAAGTCCGGGTTCACGCCCGTGAACTCGGTCACCGCAGCGAGCAGCCCACGGTCGGTGTCTGGAACGTGGTCGTAGCCGACCCGACCCGGTGCCGCACAGGCGGATACGAAGAGGGCGGCGACGGGGTTGCCCGCCTGTTCGAATCGGCGTGCAACCTCGAAGGCAACCAGCGCGCCCATGCTGTGACCGAACAAGGCCACCTGGGCGCTGTCCTCTTCGCCCCGCGAGAGCTTTCCCCACACTTGGTCGGCAAGCTCGGGGATGCTCGAGAAGGACGAAAGATCATGGCTGCCGCGTCGACTCGGATAGCTCACCGCGACCCTCTTGACGTCGGTGGTGAACGTCTTCGCAAACGGCACGTAGAACTCGGCCGACCCCCCGGCGTGAGGAAAGATGTAGAGCTTTGGCGTGGATCCACTCACGTGGCCACCGTACCGCCGTGCCGGGCCTGCGCAACGAAAAGTCGCGTACGACCTCGTTCAGACCGAGGCGTCGTCCGGCCACCAGCCGGCTGTCACTGCCAGAACCATTCGACCACAGTCACTTTCGTCAGGTGGATACCGAGCTGGGCATCAGTCAGGGGCACTGACCGTTGTTCACACAACCTGGCGCGGGCGTTGCCTTGAAGGTCGGTGAGGCCTCCATCGTGGCGAGCGCCGTCGCGGGGGTGGTCTCGGTCATCGTGCTGCCCATCTTCATGTTCGTGGGGTCGACCGACATACCGGGAACCGAGGGTTGGGTATACGTCCCACCGGTCGACGAGTCGCCAGAGCCGCCGGCGAGGTTGCCAGAGCTGGTGACGCCCGAATGGATGACGCACAGCGCGATCGCCACCATGATGGCAGCGATTCCCACAATCAGAGCAAGTGACTTCTTTCGGGTAGCGTCCACGGAGATCCTCCTTTTCGACCGACCGGAAACGCCTGTGGTCGTCGACCACCGCCCGCTAGACGTGCGGCAGATGCACGGCGGGAGACGTTGTCGGCCTTCATATTCCTTTCTAATTGCGGGTCACCAACCGGTCAATCGTTCCGGTCGCTATGTACGCATACTCAAGGTCGATTATCAGCAAGATCAAACCGCCGATTCTACTCATACTTAGTGGTACACAACGTATTTGGAATCGCCTCGGGGCGCCCGACTGTCAGCCAGCTGCCGTAATCTCAACATTCGTTCAGAGAACCTCACACCTGCTCACAGCTGGAGTTCATCAGCGCGTCATGAGCGCGCCCGTTGGCGAGTTCCCTTGCCGTGCAGAGCAAGCCAATTTCCGAACGCGGGAATAATTCGCTCGCATCGAGTGTTCGCCATTACCGGTGAGCGGGACGCGGTGGCACCGCCGACGGTGGCGTGTGGCCGGGTCCGGGCCACCCGGACATTGATGTCGTTTTTCCGCTAGTACTGTCGATGCCTTCGTGTAATCGTTGGAGGATGCACGAAGACTTCGACCGCTGCTACCGGGCTGTCCAGTCGAAGGACTCCAGATTCGACGGATGGTTCGTGACGGCGGTTCTGACCACCGGGATCTACTGCAGGCCCAGCTGCCCCGTACGTCCGCCACTGGCCCACAACGTCCGTTTCCATCCGACTGCCGCTGCTGCTCAGCGAGAGGGGTTCCGAGCCTGCAAACGGTGCAGGCCGGACGCGTCCCCGGGGTCCCCGGAGTGGAACGTCCGCGGCGACGTCGTCGCGCGCACCATGCGACTGATCGCCGACGGCACCGTCGATCGCGAAGGCGTGAAGGGGCTGGCCGCCCGTGTCGGGTACACCACCCGCCAGCTCGAGCGGCTCCTGCAAGCCGAGGTGGGCGCCAATCCCCTCGCCCTGGCCCGTGCACAGCGCACCCAGACGGCTCGGGTACTGATCGAGACCACCGACCTGCCCTTCGGAGATGTCGCGTTCGCCGCGGGCTTCTCCAGCATCCGCCAGTTCAACGAGACGGTGGCGGCCGTGACGGCGCTGACGCCGACGGCGCTGCGTGAACGCGCCAAGACACGGTTCGGCCCCGGGATGTCGACGGGTTCGGGCGTCGTGACCCTGCGGTTGCCCGTTCGGACGCCGTTCGCGTTCGAGGGGTTGTTCGGACATCTGGCGGCCAGCGGCGTCCCCGGCGTCGAGGAGGTTCGCGACGGCGCGTACCGCCGGACGCTGCGGCTTGCCTCGGGCAACGGGGTCGTCAGCCTCACGCCGCGGTCGGACCACGTTCGGTGCGAGCTCGTCCTGGATGACTTCCGCGACCTTTCCACCGCGATCGCACGGTGCCGACGGCTGCTGGACCTCGATGCCGACCCCGAGGCGATCATCGACGTCCTCGGCGGCGACCCACGGATGAGCGCGCTCGTCGCGAAGGCGCCCGGACAGCGCATCCCCCGTACCGTCGACGAAGCGGAACTGGCGCTCCGCGTGGTCATCGGTCAACAGATCTCGGTGAAGGCCGCACGGACGCATGCAGGACGCCTCGCGGAGGCCTACGGGTCGCCCATCGACGACCCCAACGGCCTACTCACCCGGGTGTTCCCAAGCGCGGAACAACTCGCCGATCTCGACGTGGCCCACCTTGCGTTCCCCAAGTCACGGCAGCGGACCTTCGTGGCCCTGGTGCGTGCGCTCGCCGAGGGCGACGTCGTTCTCGACCCCGGCTGCGATTGGAACCGCGCACGCGAACAACTACTGGCGCTGCCCGGTGTCGGACCGTGGACCGTGGAGGTGGTGGCGATGCGCGGACTGGGCGATCCCGATGCGTTCCCGGTGACCGATCTCGGCGTACTCGCCGCCGCCGCGACTCTCGGCCTGCCAGCGGACCCACGGGCCTTGAAGGAACACAGCGCCCGTTGGCGTCCGTGGCGAGCCTATGCGACACAACATCTTTGGACCGCGCTCGACCATGACGTCAACAATTGGACGCCGAAGACGGCAGCGAAGGAGAAGTGATGGAAACCCTGCAGTACCGCACCGTCGACAGCCCGGTGGGTGTGCTGACGCTGGCAGGCCGCAACGGACGGCTACGGCATCTACGGATGGTCGACCAGACCTACGAACCCAGCCGCGAGAATTGGGAATCCGACGACACGGCCTTCGCCGATGCCGCCGCACAGTTGGAGGCGTATTTCGCCGGCGATCTCATCGACTTCGATCTGGACCTCGATTTGGTGGGGACGGAATTCCAACGCCGAGTGTGGGCCGCGCTACTCACCATTCCGTACGGACATACGCGCTCATATGGCGAAATTGCGCTGCAAATAGAATCTCCCGGCGCCTCTCGCGCAGTCGGGTTGGCGAATGGCCACAATCCCATCGGAATCATCGTGCCGTGCCATCGAGTGATCGGGGCGAATGGCAGCCTGACGGGTTATGGCGGCGGTTTGGATCGAAAGAGACACCTTCTCGACATGGAGAAGAATCGTATTGCGCCAGTCGCGACATTGTTCGACTGACAATTGAAATGAAATAGACATGAAAATGCCTGAGGCCCCCAATCGAAATTGGGGGCCTCAGGACTTAAAGGGTGTTCGGCGGTGTCCTACTTTTCCGCCCGTAGGGGCAGTATCATTGGCGCTGGTAGGCTTAGCTTCCGGGTTCGGGATGGGACCGGGCGTTTCCCTGCCGCTGTTGCCGCCGTAACTC
>JAOPUT010000392.1 GCA_025963385.1 Mycobacterium sp. | reverse complement strand
GGCATCGGTACCGCCGTACCGGCCACTCGCGAGACCCCCGAGCAATTCCGGTCCGTGATCGACATCAACCTCAACGGTTCGTACTGGATGGCCCAGGCCTGTGGTCGGGTGATGGCGCCGGGCAGCTCGATCATCAACATCTCAAGCGCTCTTGGCCTCACCACCGTCGGAACCCCCCAGGCCGCCTACTCCGCCAGCAAGGCGGCGATCTCGGGTCTGACCCGCGATCTCGCGCAACAGTGGGGAGGTCGAAAGGGCATCCGGGTCAATGCGATTGCGCCGGGCTACTTCGCCTCCGAGATGACTGCGGACTACGCCGATGGCTATCCACCCGCTGCCGGGCCGCGGCTGATCCTGGGCCGGACCGGTGACCCGGAAGAACTAGCAGCCACGGCCATTTGGCTGGCGTCGCCCGCATCGGGATACGTCACCGGCCAGACCATCGTCGTCGACGGTGGCCTCACCATCTGCTGAGTAGGGCTATGCGGCCCGAGTTCAGGGCAGTATGACGATGCGCACGGCATCTGACGAAGGCGACGTCAGATGTGCGATGCCCTTCTCGATGTCACGCAGCGAATAGGTGGCGCTGACCAACTGCGACAGGCCCAGGCGACCCCGTCGGACGAGGTTCGCCACCTGCTCTAGGTGCCGCCGCTTGTAGCCGAGGCTTCCTAGCAGCTGGTGTCGTCCGATGCCGAACCGCTCCGACGGTCCGAGATGGATGTCGTCCTGAGTCAACCCGACAATCATGACCTTGCCGCCTCGGGCGAGGCTGGCATCGGCTTGTCTGAGCACATGATTCGACCCCACAAAGTCGACTGCGAGGTCCAGCCCCAAGCCATCGGTCAGTGACAGAATCAGCTCGTCGAAGTCGGGATGTAGGGGATCCAAAGCGGCATCAGCACCGACGTCGAGGGCCCGCTGCCTTGCCGACGGACGGGGATCAATCGCGATGACGGGCGCCGCCCCGCACAGCAAGGCGATCTGCACGGCGTGGAATCCGAGGCCGCCGATGCCCCATAGTCCGACCGACTGGCTGGGGCGCAGCCGCGCAGTGTCGACGAGCGCCGCATAGGGCGTGCCGATGGCGTCGGCCATGAGTGCGGCCTGCTCGAACGGGAGGCTGTCGGGTATCGAGCAAAGTGTCGGATAGGGCACGGCCACGTATTCGGCCCACGCTCCGTCGTAGTCCACGCCCATGATCTTGGGCTGGTGCACTGCTCGCTCATACCGATCGCGCACCGGTCGCACGTGCCACACGGGTGACCTGCATCGAGGACGACACGATCGCCGACAACCCACTTAGGGACGGCCGCACCGACCGCTGCCACAATCCCCGCAGGCTCGTGACCCGGCGTCACGACGTCGACCGACGACGTGATGGTCCCGTCGATCAGGTGCGCATCCGAGAGGCAGATACCGCACGCCTGGACCCGAATCAGAACATCTGTCGCGCCCACGTCAGGGACTGGCACCTGCTCAATCGTGAGTTCGCCGCACGCAGCGTCCAGCCGCGCTGCGGTCATGAACGCGCCCGACTGCGGCACCAGCGCGTTGAAGGTGTCGTTCGGCATGGAGTCACTCAATTCTCGAAGTCCGGGAAACAGCTTGCATGAGACGATGGGGCGATGGTCGGCGGCGCGTGAGCCGCTTTTCCACCACGTCGATGTCGGGGCGCCTTCGGCGAGAGACTTCAAGGCAGTCGAGTCGATCTAGAAATGGGCGGACGTGATGACAATGGTGCCTCAAGCATTGTTGCGTCGCGTACACGCAGACGCATATCCGCAGATCGCAGAAGCGCTGCGTAACAATGTCGTAGGACATTGACCGCAGCTCAGGGGCTATTTCCGTAGGAAATGCCAGGGGTTCGAATCCCCTTAGCTCCACCCTTTAAGCGCAGTTCAGAGACGGTTTTGAAAGTTGCGCGGGAATCGACGGTGACAGCTCTACCCGGCATTAGGGCTTGTAGCAGGCCCGGTTGTGGTCGAGCTTGGTGATCAACCGCAGGACGTTTCTTGGGATTCCAGTAGATCTTGAACTCTGCGTGCGTAAATCGTCTTACGCTTTCTGCCACAAGGCGTCATGTGCTGCCAGGAGGCGTCATGGAATTCGTGGCCGACTTTGCGAACAATGTTGCAGCAGTCGCTGTCGTACTTTTGTTTGCAAAGCTTGTGACGCATCGCTCGCGGAAACTGCGTGCGGAAGATGACCCGCGGATCTGGATACTTTTTGCCGTGCATGTCGTCGCGGTTGTCGCAGCAGCGGCCGCGGTGGTCCTCTCGCTCGCGGCGGTTTATCGAAAGTGTGACGCGTTGGGCGATGTGGCCTGGTGGGCGGCCGCCGTCGCAGGCGTGATTCTCATTATCGATGTGCTTATAGAGGACATGCGCGACGCCGCCCGCCAAGCGAAGCGTCCCGCGGGCGCCAAAACCACCCGAAGGCCCCTTTTGATGAAGCGCAGTTGACGACCCATCGAAGCAACCACGGTTGAGGTCTATATCCGCGCACGCATTAGTTGGCTTCGATACCCGTGTGCGTGCGGTGTGCCAATTGATTTGCGATCGTGTTAGACCACTTGGGTAGTGACGGATCGCCATCGGCGGTGGCGACTGCATTCACCAGCCCAGGCCCTTGACCGCTATCTGATCGTTGCCACCGAACGGCGTTGTTTGGTCGCCTTGCAGCCATAAACCGAAGGAGACCTTGTTCTGAGGCTGGACGGTTCGGGTTAGGTCGGACGGTTTTGCCGTCACCCATCCTGATGTCCCGCTGAGGTCGGTGCCCCACCAATCAAGGATCTGGTGTTGCCGAAGATCGATGGTCATGTAATGCCAAGACTTCGACCCCCTTGTTGGGGTTCTCGAGAAGTATTGCTACGCAGAATGTGTCGTCGTCGCTGGAGGTGGTCGTGTGCGCGCGCATCACGTAGCTACCCTCGCCGAGGTCCGGGTAGGTGCCCGGATGAATGTGCCTCTTGAAGGTGACGACGCGGTCGGCCGGCGCGATCGTGACTGTGGGACTGAGACGAAATCCCGTCTGACTTTCCCGTATCCGCCCGCGCGAGCCAGGTGCTCGACCTTGGCCGCGGTCTGACGATGCGTGCGCAAATGGGCACTCCGCGCGAGAAGCTCCTCGAAGACGCCGAGGACGCGGCCGACTTGGTGCTCCTGCCGCGGCATGGACCTGCGGCGCCAGGAGGTGGTGCTGGGACGACGGCATCGAAGCGGTCGTCTTCATTGCCGGCCGATCTGTAGTGTCGGCGCAGCCTTTGACCAACTGGGACCCGAGAGTCATCGAATATCCATCGCTAATGAGTCGGAATCGCTGGGAATTGACTGCAGTCGACCAGTAGTGTTCGGAGACGACTTCGATTGCATCGCAGGAAGAGTCAGGCAGGAACGCGCATGCCTCAAGAACGACCAGACGCGAATCCGTTGGTCCTAGCTTCGAGCGTCAACCACGTGTAATCCGCTCGTGCCGGCACGGTGGCGGAACGGATGATTGGGGCTTTGGCCGATCTTCCTGCATCGGCTGCCCTTCAACGTCAATTCCGAGATCCGCCGTGGGGCGGCCCCCGTAGCCCGGAGGCTATCGGCGGCTCGCGGCTAGTTGAAGTTCAAGGGCGTAAATCCACCTGCGTCGGTGTAGGTGGGCGGCAGCCAGTCGGGTTCGCCCGGCACCACCGTGTCCGGGGTAACCGGGTATTTGACCTTTTCGAAAACCTGCGTGTCTTGCCAGTAGCCGCCGCTAGTGCTGCAACTGTAGGTGCCGCAGCTCGTACTGATCGGCACCTGGTGTGCCGGTATCCAGACCATGCGGAACCGCACCCAACTGCCGTCTGGCTGCTTTGGCCCGTCGCAGATGCTGCGCGTCTGGCTGCCAAGGAATCCCCAACGATCATCCTGACAACCGGCTTGTACGTCGGCGTTTGCCGAAGGAGCCCCGGCGATTCCCGCCAAAGCCGCCATAGTAACGGCGACAGCTAATTTCTTCTTCATGCTTTCCCCTCCCCAAGTGGCAATGTAACCGTAGCGAGCTACTCCGACAAGCAACGAACGTGACTTGAGTCAACCGGTGCTGTAGGAGTTGCTAGTGTTGCTGATGGGCCGTTGAATTTCGGAGCATGCACGCGTCGATGTCGCATGGCAGTACGCCGTCTCGCCGTGGCGCGAGACTCACGCAGACGGCAGGAGTCACCTCGGGCGATGGAACAAACGACCTGATCGGGGGCCGGCTTGGCCGCACTCATAGGGCCAAAGGGCCAACCTCTCAGATCAGGTCCCCTGACGGGTCCAAGTCGATCGGTAAGTAGCGGCTTGACCAGCAGTAGCCCAAATATGCTTTGCGCCAATCCATCTCACACGCGGCACGTCGCTGCCGACCGACGGCCACTCGCCTTCGCGGAGTCAGCCGCTATTGAGGGTGTGCCCCATTTCGACGCCGTCTCCGATTCCTGCTGCGCCGCGCGGTCACGGCCATCGTGGTGACCACACATTTGACGACAACGCTCACGACAGTTGCGCGTTCGACTACGTCCACAACACGACCTTCAGGCTGTGGCGCGCCTCATCGATAGCCGATCGATGCCTTCAGAGCGGTCACGTGCGTCGATGGGATATACCTCGCTTCACATACGGAATCCGAAAGCGGCACGACGGCCCCACACTTCCCGAGATTCGGAGATCTTGGACCCACAATGCGCGATATCATCCCGATGGATTTGGTGGACGCAACATCCGGCACGACGGACGATGCGAGGTCATCGTGTGACACCCTGGCTCGGCAACATTCTGGCACTTCTCCGGACCGTGCTCACGGGCTGGATCAGCGCTGTAGCCATATTCTTCCGCCGACTGTGCGCGTTGCTGCGGGCTGCGTGCGACCGTCGGCTGCTACCAGGTCGCCTTTCCCAGAGCGCGGATTCTCGGTGCGTGCCCATCAAGCATCCGGCATTCCACAAACCGGACCCGCTCATCTATGACCAGTACTACTTGATGAAACTAGGGCTCGCAGTCACGTGGGATAACCCCGATATCGAATTGCGTCACAACGGAATGACCGTTTCCAGTAGTGCGGTCTCTCCCGACACGGAATACGAGGTCGTCGCGCGGATCTGGAACGGCTCGACCACCGCCCCGATCGTCGGGCTGGAGGTCCAGTTCTCCTACTTGAGCTTTGGTATCGGAACGGTGTCCCATTCCATCGGTGTCCGGACCACCGATCTCGGGGTGAAAGGAGGCCCTGGGTGCCCGGCGTTCGTCACCATCCCATGGCGCACACCGGCCACGCCGGGACACTATTGCCTTCAAGTGCTGTTCGACTGGATCGACGACGCCAACCCGCTGAACAACCTGGGCCAGGAAAACCTCACCGTTGTCGCCGCACATTCGCCGGCCGAGTTCACCTTTCCCGTGCGCAACACAGACCGATCCGTGCGGACGCTCGCGTTCCAGGTTGACACCTATCAGCCGCCGCAACCACTACCCTGTGATCAGGTGCAACGGCCGTCGCCACGTGACCTGCAACGCCGCTCGGTCGAGCCAGTCAGCGAGCGCCTATATCCCGCTCTGCCTGAACAGGTCTTGGTGCGCCACGACCCGGTGGCTCATCCGTTGCCGAGGGATTGGCACATCGAGTTCTCACCTTCCGAGGTCAGGCTGAATCCGGCGCAAGAGGTCGTCGTTCAAGCGTCGATCATGCCTCCCAATGGGTTCAAGGGGCGAAAGAGAATCAACATCCGCGCGGTCGACGGCACCTTCGCCGCAGGCGGTATCACCGTGGAGGTGACCGCGGACTGATGGCACGTCAGTACACGAAATGCATTTCGATACAGCATCACTGGGGTGGTGCAGTCCTCCAGACCATCATCGGCGCGGCGATCGCGGCACTACCCATCCTCCTGTTCGGAGGGGCGATCGCTCCGGGAGTTGGGGTTATCGCCCTGACTGCGATTATCGCGTACTGCCGCTGGTGGTTGTATGACCGGTTGGTGTGCCTGGGGGGAATCAAGTGTGCAGTGGGGTGGGTGTCCAAGGTCGAGCCACCGTCGAAGAAGTCCGGCCTGGATATGTTCGATACCGACTACAGCTTCAACCTCGTGCTCGCACCGCACGGTGAGGGTGCGACCCAGCAGGACGTCGAAAATGACGGTCTGCAAGGTGATCTGATCGCGCAGCACGTACCCACCGACTGGGACTTCAGCGGCATGAGTGAGGGGCAATACCAGAACCGCCCGACCGCGGCATTGCACTGTGAGTTCGAAGGCGGCGGCGTCTACGACCTAATGATCGCTGCTCTTGCGGCGCTGCCCTTTGCCACCGCAGCAACCGTCGTATGCTCGATCCCAGTGTTGGGCTGGATCGCCTGCGCAATACTGGGTGTGATCGCCGCCGTGATCACGGTTGTCGGAATAGTCGTGGCGCTCAACGACACCGGGGATCCCAACGACGTCAATCAGGATCTCGGCGAGATCCACCTCAATGACCCTACGGGCCAGGGAGCCGACATCCTTGTGGTGCGCGGCACCTGGGTCTACGACTCGGCACACACGGGCTGGAACGAACTGCACCCGATCCTGCAATGCCAACGGATCGGCACCTGGACCGGAGGGTGGTCCATCGACACCAAGACATTCGTCGACCGTTGGTGCAACGCGTTGACGACTGCCGACGATCCGAGCACCGTGAGGTCTCAGCTGAATCCAGAAAATCAGTGGGAAGTGCATCCCGTCGTTGACGGTTGTACGCCGGCACCGCGACGACCCGATCCGGGGCTGCATTAAGCGGCCCGCGTCCGAAGGGTGCCGCGGGGCAGCTCGAACCTACGTCCGTCAGACCCCAGAGGTACAACCGAACAGACGACTTCACCGCAGTCGGTGATGACGAAAGCCCGCGTAACGGAACACCTCACCGCGTAGATGTCGGCGGCACCTGACGACGGTCGCCCCAAGGCT
>JAOPUT010000389.1 GCA_025963385.1 Mycobacterium sp. | reverse complement strand
CGGCGAGGATGCGTTCGCGGGTGGAGGTGTCGATCTCGGCCGGTGCCACCAGCTCAGTGCCCCGCGACGGGTGCGTCATCGCACTAGCTTTACAAATTTTCGCCTGAGTGTCACGCTATTCGCGAGGTCCACTCGGTGAAGGGAAGCGCTTCGGTGACGGTTGTCCCTACCCCAGCGACCCGTGACCACAGCCCGTACGACATCACGTCACCGCTGCACTTCGTCTGCTGGACAGAGGGTTTCGCAGCCGGCGACAGCTAGCGAACTGCGCGTGGGCGTACCAGCACCGACTGCTGCGTTCCGCCGACGGGTCCGCTCTCGTCGAACAGCGTGCCGAAAGTGGTGCCGATGCCGTCGGGCCCGTAGCTGGTCTCGGCGCGGATGCCGATCCACTCGCCCTCGGGCATGCGATGCACGTGCACCACCAGATCGGTGTTCATGAACGTCCACTTCCGGATGTCCAGCTTGGTCCCGATGCCGTTGGCGTCGTCGGCGACGGCGAAGAGCCGCTGCAGAGGCGTCATCGACTCATCCTTGACGAGGTCGACGGTGGGCCGTAGCCACGACTCTCCAGGGCCGTCGGCCAGTGGCGTGGTCAGCCATCGCCAGTCCAGACTGTGGACGTAGTTGCGGTCCCAGTCCTTGGCCATGTCGCGGCTGGCAGCCTCGGACAGCGGGCGCAGCGGTGGTGCAGGCTGGTGGACCACCGGTCGAGTGTCGAGTGTGGTCATCCGCCAGCTGCTCGCCAGTGCCACGGGCCGCGGCGATCCGTCGGGGCCTGGCGCGAGCATCTCCGCGGTCAGCAACTCGATCTGCCTGCCGGGACGCTCAACCCGCGCGCGAACCCACAGATCGCCCTCGGCGGGCACGCCGCCGAGCAGATCGATCATGACGCGGCTCAGTCGTGCGTCGCCGCGCGGCGCGCATCGTTCGAGGGCCCGGACCAGTAGCGCCGACACCGGCGCGGCGTGCTGGATCGCCGCGGTCCAGGTGCTGCGAACCAGGTCGGTGGCGCGGAACCGCTCGCCCTGCTCGTCGGTGTCGAGCAGTTCGTAGTAGGAGTCGGACATGTCCGCCTTACTGGTGGTGGGTCGGGATCGGTCCGATCCCAGGGACGTCGACCAGCATCGCGTCGACACGGGACAGCTTGGTGCCGACCAGCCGCTCCGGGTAGGCGTCGGTGCTGGACAGCAGGAAGAGGATTCGTCCCTCGGGGCCGCCGAGGGCACAGGCGATCGCGGTGCGGCCCTCCATGTCGATGCGGTCGGTGACCTCGCCGCCCTCGACGATCCGCTGGAACTCGTGTGCGATGGTCATCGAAACCCACACGCCGCCTTCGGCATCCAGCGCAAGCCCGTCCGGCGGCCCGGCGAGGCCGTCGGCGAAGACCCGCCGGTCCGACAGCGCACCGTCGGTTCCGATCGTGAACGCGGTCAGCCGGCGGGCCGTCGACTCGGCGACGATCAGCGTGCGCTGATCGGGGGTGATGACCATGCCGTTGGGAAAGTCGAGCTCGTCGGCCACCACGGCGACGGCGTCGTCGGCGTTGATCCGCGCGATGACCCCGCCCGAGCGGGCCTGCGATCCCACGTATGCGCGGCCGGCATCGTCGACCACCATGTCGCCGAGATTCGCGGGTACCAGATCGTGAAGGTCGGCGATGACGCCGACGGAGTCACCGTCGTAACGCAACACCTGCCGGTCCTCGGTGGACGCGATCAGCAGGGTGCCGTCGGGGCGAAACCCCAGTCCCGACGGGGCCCGGCCAGGCAGCGGCAGCGTGGTCATCGAGCCCTCGGCGTCGACCGTGTGCACGGCTTCGCCGAGCATGTCGGAGAACCACAGCAGCCCCTCGAACCAGCGTGGACCCTCGCCGAAGCAGAATCCGTTGGCCAGCGGTACCGGTTTCACGACGCGCAACGCGCGGTAAGCGCAGTGACTTTACAAAACACGCCATAAGTGTCACGCTCGCTGAGTGTCGGTGTCAACCACCTGCGGGTCTGTCCTGAGCGACTCATCGTGTCCTTCCGGAAGGCGGTGACCGGCGTTGCGCAAGCACTACGACCACACGCTTCTGTATCTGCAGGAGACGATCTCGCTGGGCTCGGGACGCAGTGACTCGTTCACGGATGCCTTCAGCGAGCTGTACCACCCGATGATGGCCGAGCTGGGCGCCCGGCTCTTCGCCATCTGGGAGGCCACGCCATACAACGGTCACTGGCCGCAGGTGACGATCCTCTGGGAGATCGACGCGTTCGCGGACTATGCGCGCATCGGACGCGCGCAGGCCCGCGGGGGCAGTCACGTTGCCGCGGCGGCGAAGTGGTCGAGCTACCTGGCCGACCTGGGCGCCTCCGGGGAGGGCCGCATCATGTACCCCGGTCCCAGCAACAAGACGCTTGCCGAGCTCAGGGAGACGGGCTTCACCGCGGGATTGGTGATCCAGGAGATCATGCAGACCAAACCGGGCAGGCAGGGCGACTACATCCGGGAGCTGGAACGCCTCTACGTGCCGTGGTCGGAGAGCACCGGCAAGCGGTGGCTCGGCTCGTACACCACCACGTTCCGGTTCAACGAGGTCATCCACTACTGGGCGCTCGACGGCGGCTGGGACTGCTTCGAGAACCACTACCCGTCGTGGAAGGGCGACCCGCCCGCCGAGATCGTCACCTGGATGAGCGTCGCGCCTGCGCTGCGCGACGGTTGGGAGGACTCCATCCTGGCCGCCCTGACCCCGTCCCCGCTCCAGTGAGCCGCACCTCGGAAGCGGTTGCCGTGCAAGACTTCTCCTACGATCCATTCGATCCGGCCGTGATGTCGAACCCCCTGCCGTACTACCGCACGCTGCGCGACGAGCACCCTGTGTACTACCTGCCGAAGTGGGACACCTATGCGCTGTCGCGGTTCGAGGACATCTGGCGGGTGCTGGAGGTCAACGACGGTACGTTCGTGGCCTCGGAGGGCACCCTGCCTGCGGCGGCGGTGCTGGCGCGCCACAACGACGGCCCGGTCGCCGACCCGCCGTTGCACCCCATGCCCTTTCACGCCAACTTCGACGACCCGATCTATGGGGGTGTCCGTGGCTCCCACTCGCGGCCGTTGCGGCCCAAGAACGTCGGCAAGCTGGTCGACCGGGTCCGCGAACTCGCCAACCAGCGGTTGGACGCCCTGCTGCCCCTGGGCGTCTTCGACCTCACCCAGGACTACGGCGGCATCGTGGCAGCGTCGATGGTCTGCGAACTGGTAAGTCTGCCAACCGAACTCGCGCCCCACGTGCTGGCAGCGGTCAACGCGGGCAGCCTCGCCAAGCCCGGCGACGGCGTGGAGGTGGCGAACGCGCGACCCGGCTTCCTCGAGTACCTGACCCCGGTCATCGAGCGCAGGCGGGCCGAAGGCGCCGACGGCAGCCAGCCCATCGCGGACGGCCTGATCAACTACCGGTTGCCCGACGGCTCGGCACTCGGCGACGTCGAGGCCGCCGTCCAGATGCTCGGGGTGTTCATCGGCGGCACCGAGACCGTACCGAAGATCGTCGCGCACGGGTTGTGGGAGCTCAGCAGGCGACCGGACCAACTGGCCGCGGTGCGCGCCGATCTCGAGGCCAACGTGGCGATCGCGCGCGAGGAGATGATCCGCTACTGCGCGCCCGCCCAGTGGTTCGCCCGAACCCTGCGTCGACCGTTCACGCTGCACGACACCACGATCCACCCCGGCCAGCGCATCATCACGTTGCTCGGCTCCGCGGCCCGCGACGAGCGCGAGTACACCGACCCCGACGAGTTCGTCTGGAACCGATCGATCGAGAGGCTCTTGGCCTTCGGCCGCGGCCAGCACTTCTGCCTCGGGGTCCATCTCGCGCGACTGGAGATCACGGTGATGATCACCGAGTGGCTGAAGCGGGTACCGGACTTTCGCATCGTCGAGGAGTCGGCCTGGCGGCCGCCCTCGAGTTTCCAGTGGGGCTGGAACAGCCTGCCCGTCGAAGTCCCTGTGGAGGTTTGACGTGTGGTGCTACCGACTCGTCGCCCCCTACACGTTCGAACGGACGGACATTCCGGACAAGTCACCGGAGTCGCTGTGCGACGGCCAGGTGCTGTTGCGATTCCTCGCCGCGGGCGTGTGTGGCAGTGATCTGCCGGGCTTCCGCGGAACGCCGGGCAAGCTGCCCGGTGACACCGGTGCGGGTGCCGCCGAGATGGACGGCTTCCCCGTTCACGAGATCGCAGGCGAGGTGCTGGCGAGCCGCCACCCCGAGCACCGCCCAGGCGACCGCGTGGTGGGCTGGGCGTCGGGTTTCGACGGGCTGATGGGCCTGGTGATCGCCGACGGCAACGGCCTCGTCTCCCACGATCCCTCTCTCACACCGGGACTCGCGATCGGTCTTCAGCCGCTGGCCTGTGTGCTGTACGCCGTCGAGCAACTTCCCGACCTCGCCGGACGTCGGGTGGCGGTCATCGGGCAAGGCTCGATCGGGCTGCTGTTCTCCTACGTGGCCAAGGCGGCGGGCGCCGCGCACGTGACGGGAGTCGACCCCGTCGACCGCCGTGACCTCGGCGCGGCATTCGGCGTCGACACCGCGATCCGCGCCACCAGCGACCGATGGATTCGCCACCTCGCACCCGAGGACAAGGCCGACGTCGTGATCGAGGCGGTCGGCCATCAGGTGGCGACGTTGGGCCACGCCATCGAGGCTGCGGCCTTCGGGGGCACCGTCTTCTACTTCGGCGTGACCGACGACGACACGTACCCGATCAGCATTCGCACGATGCTGCGCAACAACTTGACCCTGAAATCCGGTGTGACGCTGGACCGGCGGCGGATGCTGACCGAGGCGGACGCCTTCGCCCGTGCGCACCCCGACCTCTTGCCGAAGTACCTGACGCACACCTTCGGGATCGACGAGGTGCAGTCGGCGTTCGAGGTCGCCTGCCGCCCGACCCCCGGGCGGGTCAAGATCGCGATCGTCTCGTGATCCCGGGCGGCAGGAGCGCAGCGACCGGGGAGATGTCTCGGTTCCAACGGATGCTCGCCGACCGGCCGCAGATCTTCGGCGGCTGGGTGGTCGGCCCCACCGCGATCGGCCCCGAGGCGTTCGCCGACGCCGGCTACGACTACGTCGGATTCGACTGCCAGCACGGGTATCTCGACGATGTCGAGGTGGCGCTGATGCTGAGTCGGCTCGAACACGTGCCGGTCGCGACCGCGGTGCGGTTTGCCTCGGCCGCCCCTGCGCCCATCGGCCGCGTCCTCGACGCAGGCGCCGATGCGGTCGTCGTCGCCATGGTCGAGACCGCCGAGCAGGCAGCGCAGGCCGTGGCCGCGACCCGCTATGCGCCACGGGGCGTCCGCAGCTTCGGTCCGCTGCGGGCGAGCCTCGGCATCGACGTGACGGCCCTGGAATCGCGGGTTGGCGTCTTCGCGATGGTGGAGACGGCGAAGGGTCTGGCGGCAGCCGACGAGATATGCGCCGTTCCAGGCTTGTCGGGCGTCTACGTCGGTCCCGCGGACCTGGCGATCTCCCTGGGTCACGGACTGCCCGAGGCGTGGACCCATCCGGAGGTGCTCGACGCGATGGCCGGGATCGTGGGCACCGCCACGGCGGCGGGGCTGGTCACCGGCGTCCACGCGGGCGACGGTGCGATCGGGAAGACGGCCGCCCAGATGGGATTTCGGGTCATCACGCTGGCGTCGGAATCGCAGGCGCTGCGCAGGGGCGCAGCCGCGCATCTGGCCGCGGCGACGGCGCAGGGCGAGGAACGGCCCACCGGAGAGAGGGGTTATCACTGAACGCCACCGAACACCCCGGCAAGCGTGGGACCGATCGCGTCGCGCTGGTCACGGGTGCCGCCCGCGGCCAGGGCGCAGCGATCGTGCAGCGTCTGCAGGCCGACGGCTTCCTCATCGCCGCCTGTGACATCATGTTCAACGAATTGCGTTCCACCACATCGGCATTCGGTGACGACGTGATCGCGATCCCGCTGGACGTCAGCTCCGCCGAGCAGTGGAGCAGCGCGGTGGGTGCGACCGTCAGCGCCTTCGGAGCACTGAGCACGCTGGTCAACAATGCAGGCATCTTGCACAGGGCCGCCATCGCCGACGAGACGGCCGCGGGCTTCGAGGGGAGTTGGCGGGTGAACTGCCTCGGCCCGTTCCTCGGCACTCAGGCCGCTCTGCACCACCTTCGCGAGGCCGACGGTGCTTCGATCGTCAATACCTGCAGCACCGGTGCGCTGCGACCGTTTCCGCATCACGCCGCCTACAGCTCGTCCAAATGGGCACTGCGGGGACTGACGCAGATCGCTGCGGCGGAGTTGGCGCCTGCCGGTATCAGGGTCAACGCGGTACTTCCCGGTCCCGTCGAGACACCCATGCTCGATCCGACGACGCAGACGCGCCTCGCCGCCACCGGCAGGCTCGGCAAGCCGATGGAGATCGCGGATGCGGTGTCGTTCCTGGTGTCCGAACACGCGTCGTTCATCACCGGTGCGGAGCTGGTCGTCGACGGCGGTCAATCCCTGCAGATCGGATGACGGGGATGGCCAAGAGTCCCTCGGTGGGCATCATCGGTGCCGGGCCCGGCGGTCTGGCGTTCGCAATCTTTCTGCGCAGAGCCGGATTTCGTGACTTCACCATCTTCGACCGCGAAGACGGGGTTGGCGGGACGTGGCGGATCAACACCTATCCCGGGCTGGCCTGCGACGTGAAGTCGCATCTGTACTCGTTCTCGTTCGAGAAGAACGCGGACTGGTCACGTCTTTGGTCCGGGCAGGCGGAGATCCTGGCGTACTTCGAGCGGTGCGCCAGGAAGTACCGGTTGGGCCCGCACCTGGCGCTCGAGACCGAGATCTCCTCGGCGCGCTGGGATGCCGCCACCAGGACGTGGCGGTTGACGACGTCGGCGGGTGACGAGCACACGTTCGACGTCGTGGTGTCGGCGGTCGGACTCTTCACCCAGCCGACGATGCCTGCGCTACAGGAGGAGGAGCCCTTCACGGGCGCGCTGGTGCACACGGCGCGCTGGGACCACACCCTCGACCTGACCGGCAGGCGGGTCGCGGTGCTGGGAACCGGTTCGACGGCAGCCCAATTGGTGCCGGAGGTGGCCAAGGTCGCCGAGCGGGTCTACTCAATCCAACGTTCACCGACGTGGATCTTCCCCAAGCCCGACCGTGAGTACACCGCCAGGGAGAAGTGGATCTTCGCCCACGTGCCGTTCGCCAAGAAGGTCCACCGGACCCGGATGTGGCTGCGTAGCGAGTCCAACATCTCGGTGATCGAGCACGGCAGCGACAAGACGGCCGAGTTCCGCGACATGGCCACCGCGATGCTGGAGACCACCGTCGCCGACCCGGAGTTGCGCAAGCGGTTGACGCCCGAGACACCGCTCGGCTGCAAACGACTGGTGTTCTCGTCGGACTTCATCCCGGCGCTGACCCAGCCGCACGTCGAAGTGGTGTCGAGTCCGGCGCGGGCCCTGCGCGCCCGCTCACTGGTCACCGAGGACGGCCGCGAACTCGGCGTGGACGTGGTGGTCTGTGCGACCGGGTACGCCGCGGCGGACTACCTCGGCCAGATCGAGGTGACGGGGGAGGACGGCGTCTCCCTCCACGATTCCTGGCGCGACGGCGCGGACGCGTACCTCGGCATGACCGTCCCCGGCTTCCCGAACTTCTTCATGCTCTATGGGCCGAACACCAACGTGGGATCCAACAGCGTGATCTTCATGCTGGAGGCGCAGGCGCACTACGTGGTTCGGGCACTGACGTACCTGCGGCGCCGAAGGAGGTCGTACGTGGCGGTGCGCGCGCAGACGATGGCCGACTTCATCGCCCGCATCGACGAGTGGATGGACGGGACCGTCTGGACCACGCGCTGCAACAGCTACTTCCGTGCGCCGAACGGGCGCGTGGTCACCCAGTGGCCCCGCAGTGCGCGTGACTTCTGGACGATGACGCGGCGGTTCAAGCCTGCCGATTACGCGTTCGACCCGCCGTCGGCTCGGCCCGACATCCGTGTCGACGCCCACGGCGTGGTCGACGCGTGACCGACGATGTCACGCTCCGGCTCGATCCGGCGCTTCGGCATCTCGCGGAGTTCCGCACCGATCTGTCCGCCGATACGCTTGCCGTCCTTCGGGATTCGCTGAACGAACGCCGTCGGGCGAGCGCGGCGGCTCTCGAGACGCCGGGCGTCGAGATCGTCGACGGGGCGATCCGCGGTGATGATTCTCGCGACATCCCGATCCGGGTGTACCGCGGCGGCTCGGAGCGCGCACCGGGCGTGCTGTTCTGTCACTCCGGCGCCTTCGTGCTCGGCGACCTCGCCACCGATCACCGTCTGTGCGTCGAGCTGGCCAGGCGTGCCCAGTGCACGGTGGTCTCCGTCGACTACCGCCTCGCGCCAGAGCATCCCCATCCCGCCGGGTTCGACGACGCCCTGACGGCGTTGACGTGGATGGCGGCCGAGCCGGAGGCCCTCGGCGTCGACCCGTCGCGGTTGGCCGTGGCGGGCAGCAGTGCGGGTGGCGCGCTGGCTGCCCTGCTCGCGCAGTCCTCGGCGGCAGGCGCGGCACCACCCATCGTCTTCCAGCTGCTGCACCAACCGGTTCTCGACGACGCTTTCACCCCGTCGAAGGAGGAGTTCACCACCACGCCGGGATTCGACGGTCCTGCGGTGCAACAGATGTGGCGGCACGTGTCGGGCGCCGATTCGGTCCCATGGGAGGCCGTCCCTGCTCGCGCCGACGACCTGAGCGGGCTGGCTGCCGCGATGATCACGTGCTCGGAGCTGGACCCGCTGCGGGACGAAGCCGTCGACTATGCGCTTCGCCTGCTGTGGGCTGGCGTCTGTACCGAACTGCACGTGTTCCCCGGCACCTGTCACGGGTTCGACTCGCTGCTGCCCGACTGGGCGGTCAGCCAGCGCCT
>JAOPUT010000376.1 GCA_025963385.1 Mycobacterium sp. | reverse complement strand
TCAAACGACGCGCGCTGCGCCGCTCTTGCCCCCTGGCTCGAGGTCTACAACAATCAACGACGCCACTCAGCCATCGGAGACCAACCCCCGATCAGCCGACTGTCACCAACGTCATAGCCGAGTACAGCTAGCGGTTTGCGGGTGCACGAATCACTCGTTGACGATGACCGTGCGGACGCCCCGGCCTGCTGTCAGGTCGGCGAAGGCGTCGTTGACGTCCTCCAGTCCGACGCGGCGGGAGACCAACCGGTCCAACGGCATCCGGCCACTGCGCCAGAGATCGAGCAGCATGGGGAAGTCCCTTCCCGGCACCACCGAGCCGTACTGGCAACCCACCAGGGTCTTGGCGTTCATGAACAGGTCGTAGGCAGACAGCGCCACCGCCTCCCCGGGCCTCGCCGCACCGACGACGCAGGTGGTGCCGCCCCGCCTGGTGGCCTTGATGGCCGTCTCGATCGTCGCGCTGCGGCCGACCACTTCGAAGACGGTGTCCGCCCCGCGACGTCCGGTGAGCGCCCTGACCTGCTTGGCGGCATCTCCGTCGGCGGGGTCGATCAGGTGAGTGGCGCCGAACGACTCGGCGACCTCGCGCCTCTCGGCCACGGGGTCGATCGCGATGACAGCGGCGGCCCCGCGGACCACGCTCGCCATGACCACCGCCAGGCCGACGCCGCCCAGCCCGATCACGGCGACCGCACTGCCATGCTCGACCGGCGCCGTGTTCAGCGCGGCGCCCGCCCCGGTGGCGACGCCGCACCCGACGAGCGACGCGATGTCGAACGGGATGTCGCGGTCGATCGGAATCACAGCGCGGCCAAGACAATTCGTCGCAGTGGCGAAGCTGGACACACCCATCGCGGTGAACAGCGACTGGCCGGCGACGTCGGACGCGTACGGCATGGCGTAGCTGTCCGCGATGGCCCTGCTGCAGAGGTGGAACTCGCCGCGAAGGCAGAACCAACAGTGCTGGCATGCGGCGGTCCAGGCGATCACCACGTGATCGCCTGGCGCGACGTGGTGGACCTCGGCGCCGACGGCCTCGATCACACCTGCGCCCTCGTGCCCGAGCACGCAGGGCGCGCCAGCGGGCAGTGCCCCGGTCGCCATCGACAGATCGGAGTGGCACACCCCGCTTGCGGCAATCCGCACTCTGACCTGGTCGGGCGCGATGTCGGCAAGCTCGATCTCGTCGACCTCGAGTGGCTTGCCGATCTCACGGAGGATCGCGGCACGTTCGGTCATGGCGTGGGTTCCTCGCTTCGATGTTCGGACCCTGATCGGGTGACATTCTACCAACGTTCGAATACATTGGAACACTGGTCGAATCTTGAGGAGGCGAGGAGCCATGTCACCGAGCCGGCACACGACGGAGGCGTACGCCTTCGACCGACTGTTCCTCGACGGCACGTGGGTGGCGCCATCGACCAGCGAGACCTTCGACATCCGGTCTCCGCACGACGGCAGCGCGGTCGGATCGGCGCCGATCGCCTCAGAATCCGACGTCGACCGCGCCGTCGAGGGTGCGCGCCGCGCCTTCGACCACGGTCCGTGGTCGCGGATGACCGTCGAGCAGCGCATCGGCGCTCTGCGCCCGTTCGTCGACGCCTATGCCACCCGCACCGCCGAACTGGCCGTCCTGGTCACCTCCGAGATGGGGTCGCCCGCGACCTTCTCCGAGCCGGCACACGGCATCGGGCCGCTCGTGCTGATGCAGGCCACGCTCGAATTCGCCGAGTCGTATCCGTGGATCGAACGCCGGGGCACCAGCATGCTGATCCGTGAGCCCGCGGGCGTGGTCGGCGTCATCACGCCATGGAACGTGCCGCAGGTGACGATGCTCGCAAAGGTGTTGCCCGCGTTGGTCGCCGGATGCACCGTCGTCGTGAAACCCGCTCCGGAGACGCCCCTGGACGCCATGCTGCTCGCCGGTCTTCTGGCCGACGCCGATCTGCCGCCGGGCGTCGTCGCGGTCCTGCCGGGCGCCACCTCCACGGGCAGAAGGCTCGTCGAGCATCCTGGAGTCGACAGGATCGCCTTCACCGGCAGCGCCGACGTCGGTCGCACCATCGCGAGCATCTGCGGCCAGCGGCTCGCTCGGTGCAGTCTCGAGCTCGGCGGCAAGTCCGCCGCCATCGTCTGCGAGGACGCCTCGCTGGAACGCACGGTGGCCGGGCTGCGCTTCTCGTCGTTCCTCAACAACGGCCAGGCCTGCGTCGCGCAGAGCCGAATCCTGGCGCCACGCAGTCGATACGACGAAGTCGCGCAGGCCCTCGCCGAGGCAGCCGACGGGTTCGTCGTCGGCGACCCCAACGATCCTGCCACGGACATCGGTCCGCTCGTCTCGGCCCGCCAACGCGAGAGGGTCAGGGGTTACATCGATGTGGGCGTCGCGGAGGGCGCCACCCTGGTCGCAGGCGGCAGCGATCCCATCGACGGCCTCGACGGCGGACAATACGTCCGGCCGACCGTCTTTCGGGACGTGGACAATTCGATGCGAATCGCGCGCGAGGAGATCTTCGGCCCCGTGATCGTCGTCATTCCCTACGACGACATCGACGACGCCGTCGCCATCGCCAACGACTCGCCGTACGGTCTCGGCGGTTCGGTGTGGACGAAGGACCGCGCGGCCGGTCTGGCCGTCGCCCGTCGAGTCCGCACGGGCATGTTCGGGATCAATTCCTTCGCGCCCGAGTTCGGAGTTCCCTTCGGCGGGTTCAAGGCCAGCGGCATCGGACGCGAGTACGGCCCCGAGGCGTTCGACGAATACGTCGAGATGAAGTCGGTCTACGGGGTGCCCGCATGACGGCGCCGCCGCGGCGGGCCTACGGCGAACTCGACCGTGAACAAGTGGTGGCCGCGCTGCAAGACCTCGCCAAGCGCGTGGGGGTGCAGCGCGTGACCATGCGCGAGCTCGCTGCGGAACTGGGCGCCGCCGCTCCGTCCGTGTACTACCACGTCCGTGGTAAGCAGGCGGCGCTCGACCTGCTGGCCGAGTCGGTCCTGTCCACCATCGCCGAGCCGGCGCCTGGGCCGTGGCGCGAGCGGCTGATCGAGCTGTACTCACAGTCGCGGCGCGTCCTGCTCGAGGTGCCGGGAATCGCCGGGGTGCTCCAGACCAACGGGGACGGCGAGTGCGCGCGCCGACTCGACGGACTGAGCCGGGCGCTGATCGCACAGTCCGGCCTCACCAAGGCCGTGGCGAATGCGGCCCACATGGTGCTCTACACGTATCTCCTCGGCTCGGTGAGCCTGGAGGAGTCGCGTCCGCCGGGCGTCCCGAAACCGACCGAGCGGCAGGCGGCTTCGCGATTCCGGGCCGGGCTGGCCGTCATCGTCAATGGCGTCCAGGCGTCCGTGGAGGACTGATGAACATTCCCAAGCCAGGCCCCCTGGGGTCGCTGGTCACCGAACACCAGGGCGGCGCCGCCGATCTCGACGCCGCGGCAGTGCTGAACCCGGACACCTACGTCGTGGGCGCCCCGTTCGGAGCCCTCGCGCGACTGCGGGCGAACGCCCCGGTGCACCCGGTGGTGCTGCCCGGGTTACCCAAGTCGTGGCTGTTGACGCGGCATGCCGACGTGCGACGGGTCAGCCGCGACACCGAGACGTTCAGCAGCAAGATGGGCAACACCCTCGTCGAGGTCGAGATGAGCCCGACGTCGGCGATGCTGCCTGGCATCGATCCGCCGCGGCACGTCCTGTACCGCAAGCTCATCAACCAGGGCTTCACCGTGCGCAACGTCAAGCGCCTGGAACCGCACATGCGCAAGGTTGCTCGCGACATCGTCGCCGACGTCCTCGATAAAGGGGAGTTCGACGCGGTTCCCGACATCTCCGCGGAGATGTCCCTTCAGGTGATCGCCGACGTTCTCGGGGTGCCTGCCGAGGACCGGATGCAGGTCTTCCGGTGGAGCAACGCCATCGGCAGTCTGGGGATCGAGGATCCCGACTACGCGCCGACCCCGCAGGCGCTCGGGGAGGCCGCGGCCGAAATGTTCTCCTACTGTGGCGAATTGGTGGAGCACCGACGCAAGCACGGCTTGACCGACGACATCCTCTCGGCGCTCCTCGCTGCCGAGGTCGACGGCGAGAAACTCAACAGGGACCAGCTCAACGAGTTCTTCATGCTGCTGGCTATCGCAGGCAACGAAACCACCCGCAACACGCTGAGTCACGGAATCCTGGCTCTCTCGGAGCACCCCGACCAGCGCGCGCTCCTGGCCGACGACCCCGAGTCCATTCCACTTGCGGTGGAGGAGATGCTCCGCTGGTCGACTCCGGTGATGCACTTCCGCCGCACCGTCACCGAAGACGTCGAGATCGGCGGACAACGGATTTCGGCGGGGGACTGGGTGCTGATCCACTATCTGTCCGCCAACCGTGACGAAGAAGTCTTCGAGCGGGCCGACGAGTTCGACGTCACGCGTCCCGACGCGGGCCACGCCGCATTCGGCGGCGGTGGCACGCACTTCTGCCTCGGTGCTCAACTGGCGCGGCTCGAACTACGGGTGCTGCTCGAGGAGCTGTACCCGAACGTGCCAGGGCTGTCCGTCACCGGGGCGCCCGATCGTCTGCGATCCTCCTTCTTCCACGGGATCAAGCGGTTGCCGTGCACGACGGGGGCGACGTCGTGACGTCAGCCCGCGATCCGCGTCAGCTGTGCGTCATCGGCTCCTCGCAGCGCACGGTGCACGACGGCGATGCGCCGGAGCCGCTGGTCAGCTGGGCGCAGCGGGCGCGTGAGGCCGCCGCGGACGCGGGCGTGAGTCACGTTCTGCCGCAGCTGGACTCGCTCCAAGTCGTCTTCTGTCAGAGCTGGCCGTACGACGACCCTCCTGCACGACTCGCGGCGGAACTCGGGGCCTCTCCCCGCCACCGCGTGTACTCCGGGATCGGCGGTACGACTCCGCAGGAGCTGGTGAACCGCACCGCGACGGCGATGCGGCGCGGCGAGATGGACCTCGCCCTGGTGTGCAGTGCGGAGGCTCTTGCCACGGTGCGTGCGGCGAAGAAGCGCGGTGAGCGATTGCCGTGGTGTCACCGGCAGCCCACCCCGTTTCCCTGGGAGCCGCCACACGAGTCGGAGATCGCGCACGAGGTGGTGCAGGCGTGGGAGACGTTTCCGCTGTGGGACACCGCGCGTCGGGCCGCTCGCGGTGCCGGGTTGACCGATGACGCGGCAGAGGCCGCCCAGATGATGTCGAACATGAGCGTCACGGCGGCGGCCAACCCGCACGCCTGGCGCCCGACCGCCCTGGACGCGCACACCGTGGGTACCCCGACCGCGGAAAACCGTTACGTCGGTTGGCCGTACACGAAGCACGAGGTCGCGGTGATGGACGTCGACATGTCCGCGGCACTGCTCCTAGCGACGGCGGAGAAGGCGGATGCGCTCGGTGTCGGCGAGGAGCAGCGCCTCTACCTGAGCGGGTGGGCCTATGCCGAGGATCCGGCCAGCGTCGCCGCGCGGTCGGACATGGCCTGCTCGGCGGCGATGTCGGTCGTCGGCCGTCACGCGATGTCGTCCGCAGGGGTGGCGCTCGACGACATCGACGCGTTCGACCTGTACTCCTGTTTCCCCTCGTCGCTTCGATTGGCGTGCGACGGCCTCGGACTTGCTCTCGACGATCCGCGCGGGCTCACGGTGACCGGCGGACTGCCCTACGCCGGCGGGCCCGCCAGCGGCTACCTCACCCACGCGATCGCGAGCACCTGCGACCGGCTCCGGGGCCAGCCGGGCCACGTCTTGGTCACCGGGGTGGGCATGCATCTGGCCAAACACGTCGCCGCGGTCTGGTCCAGTGCACCTGCCGCGGCGGCCGCAGGACCTCCCGATCTCGCCGCGCTGCAGGCAGAGGTCGACGCCGCCCAGCCCTACAAGCCACTGCTGACGACGTGGTCGGGCGCGGGGACCGTGTGCGCCTACACCGTCGCGCACGGCCGCGACGGGGTACCGACTCGAGGTCTGGTGGTTCTCGACACCGTCGACGGCCGCGCCCTCGCACGCGTTTACGAGCCAGATCTCTTGCTGGACGCGGAAACCAGGGAAATGGTCGGCGCCAACGTGACGGTGACCACCGACGGCCGTTGCAACGAGGCGCGGTGGTAGCGCGGGAACACCTGGGGCGTTAACCGGTCAGTGGCGGCGCGACATCGACTGCGGGGAGTGTGCCTGGATTCGTTGGTCGGAGACCGGCAACGCATGGGTGTGGGCGTCGTCGACGTGCTTGTATGCGAGGCGACGGGCGCGGTCGACGTCGCCGTCGGCGATCGCCTCGGTCAGCTTCAGGTGGGCATTGAGGGCGGCGCGCCGTTTGGCGGCGGTGGGAAAGGCGTTCTCCTCCTTGGCCCGGCCGAACCACTCGCCCTCCTGGCTGACCCACAGTGCCTCGAGGCTGCCCATCACCACCACCATGGTGTGGTTGCCGCAGCCGCGCGCCAGTATGTGGTGGAACTCGCGGCCGATCTCGGAGAACTTCTCCGGATCGTTGAGGTTGTCGGCCATCTCCTCGTTGCTCTGCGTCAGCTCGGGCACCAGGGTGGTGGCTCGGTCGGGTCGCAGCGCCGCCAAGGCCGCACAGGAGGGTTCGAGCTCCTTGAGGGCCGTTCGGAGATCGGTGACCGGCACCGAATCGCTTTGGAGGACCAATCCCAGCATGTAGGCGGCGCTGGACTTGGCAGGAGCGTGCACGACGGCCCCGCCACGGTTGCCGCGGCGTACGGAGACCAGGCCCTCGGTCTCGAGGATGCGCAGCGCCTCCCGTACCGAGACGAGGCTGACGTTGAAGTGCTCGACGAGCTGCTTCTGACCCGGTAGTAGATCACCGTCGGTGAGTTTGCCGTCGATGATCTGCTGACGCAGCTCGTCGGCGACGATCTCCGCCGTTCGGCGCGACGACAGGCGACGGTGCGCTTCCGCCCCGATCCCAAGGATGGTCATGTGCTCCTCGCAGTGGACGCGATGTGTGCCGCGGATGCTGCCAACCGTCGGCACGGTCTTGTACCGAGGTGCGATTTTAACATTGCTGGGTCCTCGACCCCCGCCCTCGCATCCGTGGGTGGGTGCAGAACGTGCCCGGTGGTCCATCGGCCCATCCACTGGCACTGTGCTCCAGTGCATTTCGAGCGTGGCCAACGTCGGTCGGCGAGCAGTATTGCTGTTTTTGCATAAATAGCTATAGTTTGCTCTTGAAGCCGCACGAAAGGCATGGACCGAGCTGATGACCATGACCGCCGAGCCCGCCAGCGCGGCCCTGAACCAACGTGCGGCACGACGTGCCGAGACCCGCATGTTGGTGGATGGCGTACTGCGGCAATCCATTTCGGGGGAGACTTTCGACAACGTCAGCCCGGCCACCGGCGGTACCCTCGGCGCCACTGCTGCCGCGGGCGCCGAGGACATGGATGCGGCGATCGCCGCCGCGCGCCTGGCCTTCGACGAGACGTCGTGGTCGACAGACAAGGCGCTGCGCAAGCGGTGTCTGCTGCAACTTCAGGCGGCGCTGGAGAGTGAGTCGGCCGAGCTTCGCGAAGAGATCGTCGCCGAGGTGGGTGCGCCACTGATGACCACCTACATGGCCCAGCTCGACTGGCCGCTCTCGGACGCGCTGACCTACCCGGCCGAACTGATCGACACGTTCACCTGGGAGCGCGAGTTGGGCGCGGGCACGGCATTCGGCGGCGACAACCTCCGAAGGGTGGTCAAGGAGGCCGTCGGCGTCGTCGCTGCCATCGCGCCATGGAACTACCCGATCGAGATCGTGCTGAACAAGCTCGGCCAGGCACTCGCCACGGGCAATACCGTGGTGCTCAAGCCTGACCCGAACACGCCGTGGACCTCCACGCGCCTCGGCAGGCTGATCGCTGAGCACACCGACATCCCCGCCGGTGTCGTCAACGTCGTGCCCACCCCCGACAACGCCGTGGCCGAGCGACTGGTCACCGACCCGCGGGTGGACATGGTCTCGTTCACCGGATCCACCGATGTGGGTCGCCTCATCGCGAGCCGCGGCGCCGACACCCTCAAGCGGGTGTTCCTCGAGCTGGGGGGCAAGTCGGCGATGGTGCTTCTCGAGGATGCGGATCTCGACGAGGTGCTGCCCAACGCCGCGCAGGTCTGCATGCACGCCGGCCAGGGGTGCGCCATCAACACCAGGATGCTGGTGCCCGCCCACGCCCTCGACGAGTTCGTCGAGAAGGCCACCGCGCTGTTCGAACTCATCGTCCCGGGCGACCCGGCGTCGGCCGAGACGTTCCTCGGCCCCGTCATCAACGCCAGGCAACGCGACCGGATCCTCGGCTTCGTCGAGCGGGCGCGCGCGTCGGGAGCCGAGATCACCACCGGCGGTCACGCTCCCACCACACTCCCTGCGGAGCTAGCCAACGGCACCTACATGACGCCCACCATCGTTGTAGGCGTGGACAATTCACATGAGATCGCCCAGACGGAGGTCTTCGGCCCGGTGATGCTGGTGCTGCCATACCACGACGAAGACGAGGCACTGCGCATCACCAACGACAGCCGGTACGGGTTGTCCGGTTCGGTGTTCTCCGCGTCCCGCGAACGGGGCATGGCCTTCGCCGCCAGGGTGCGGGCCGGCTCCGTCAACGTCAACGGCGGCCTCTTCTACGGCGCGGACGCACCGTACGGCGGATACAAGACCAGCGGCCTCGGCAGACAGAACGGCTTGGAGGGCTTCGAACAGCACCTGGAGACCAAGACCATCGGCTACCGCTGATGACTGCTCAACCGCCACGCGCCTCGACCATCGCTGACCGGCTCACCTTGGTGGCCGCGGTGCGGGGGATCTCGTCGACGAACTCCACGGTCTTGGGCACCTTGTAGCGTGCGAGGCGCCCCTTGGCGTACTGGATGACGTCCCGCTCGGTGAGCGCGTCCCCGTTGGCCGCGACCTGCACCACGGCGTGGACCCGGCGGCCCCACTCCGGATCCTTCAGCCCAAGCACCACGACGTCGACGATGCCGGGATGGGCGATCAACGCGTTCTCCACTTCCGCGGGAAAGACATTCGCGCCACCGCTGACGATCATGTCGGTGCGGCGGTCGGCGATGTACAGGTAGCCGTCCTCGTCGAGGCGGCCGAGATCACCCGCGGAGCGGAAGCCGTCCGCGGTGGGCACGGCAGGTGCGGCACCGCCGAGATACTGGTACGTGTCGTTCATCGGTGCCCGCAGGTAGATCTCGCCGATCTCACCGGTGGGTACCGCCGCTCCGTGTTCGTCGAGGATGCGTATCTCGGTCTCGCGGAAACCCCGACCCACGCTGCCAGGGTGTAGCAGCCACTCGTCACCGCGCAGCGTGGCGAGGCCGAGGTTCTCCGTCATGCCGTAGGCCATCACGATCTGCTCGGGGCTGAGGAGGTCGAACCAACGGCGCAGCAGGTCGGGGGGCATGGCCGCCGCTCCCTGCATGACCCACGCCACGCTCGACAGATCACGCTGCGCCGCGCCGGGTACGTCGGCGATGCGGCCCAGCATGGTCGGCGTCGCGGTGAAGTGCGTGACGCGGTGCCGTTCGATCACATCGAATACCGCTGCGGCGCTGAACTTCTCGAGAACCACCAGGCGGTCGCCGCCGAGCAGGTAGAGCAGGGGATTGAAGCCGTTGGTGTGGTACATCGGACCGGGTACCAGGATCGTCTGCGGCCGCGGCACCGGTGCCCAGTACGCGGCGAACGGCTCGCTGAGGGTCGACGTCCATTCTGCGGGCCGCATGTTCAGGATGATCTTCGGGAGACCGGTCGACCCGCTGCTGCAGATGCCGTTCTGCATCGGCGACACGGCCACGGGGAGGTCCGTATCGGGTCGGCCTGCGGCGTCCTCGGTCAACTCGGCGCGGTTGTCCTCGTCGACGACGACTGCGGCCTGAAGCGCCTCCAGCAGACGGGTCAGTTCCCAGGTCGGCAGGTCCCAACGCATCGGCACGGGAACCGCCCCGACCTTCCAGCAGGCAAGCGCTGCCAGGATGAATTCGACGGAGTTGGGAATCGCCAGACCGACCAGGGTGCCCAGGTCGGCCCCCCGGTCAGCGAGCGTCCGGCCCCACTGATTGGCGCCGCGGTCCAGTTGGTCCAGCGTGAACAGTGCTTCGGAGCCGTCTGCCGACACCATCGTCAGCGCAACCAGGTCGGGACTGCCGAGTGCCAGCAGGCGAAGCTGTTCGCCGAAGGGTATGCCGACCTCGACGACCGGCGGCGAGGACGGTGACTCCACTTCGGTCATCGGGCCACCGGCTCTCGTCGATGTGAGCCGAGGCGGCCGAGGCCGCCCACCCCGGAGAAGATCAACGCCGCCGCCCCGAAATCACCTGTGCGGGCAGGGCCTGGATCCGCTGACCGGGATCGTCTGCCACGACATAGGTCTGGGTGTCACCGACGTGGCGGGCCGCAAGTCGTCGTGCCCGCTCGGCGTCGCCCGCCTCGATGGCGTTGGTCAGCTTCACGTGGGCCGCATGAGCCGCCCGTCGCTCGGCCAGCGACGGGTAATCCCCTTGTGCCGTCGTCTGTTCGGCCCACTGGCGCTCGTGGCTGGTCCACAGCGCCTCGAGGCTACCCATCACGACGGCCATCGTGTGATTGCCGCAGCCGAGGGCGATTTCGTGGTGGAACTGCCGACCGATGTCGGTGAAGCGCGACCCGTCGTCGAGATGCTCGGCCGCCAGGGCGTTGAGCTTGACGAGTTCGGGCACCACGGTATCGGCGCGGTCGACCCGTTGGGCCGCAAGTGCGGCACAGGAGGGTTCGAGTTCCTGTAGGGCCAGGCCCAGATCGGTCAGTGCGACGTTGTCGCTCTGCAGCACGAGGCCGAGCATGTACGCGGCGCTGGACTTGGTGGGCGCGTGCACGACGGCGCCACCGCGGTTACCTCGACGCACGGAGACCAGGCCCTCGGTCTCCAGGATCCGCAGCGCCTCGCGCAGAGACACCAGGCTGACGCGAAAGCGTTCGACGAGAACGTCCTGGCGGGGGAGTAGATCACCATCGTTGAGTTCGCCGTCGAGAATCTGCCTGCGCAACTCCTCGGCTACGATCTCGGCGGTCCGGCGCGCGGACAACCGTCGTCGCGCCTCGGGGCCAATTCCGATCGCAGTCATGACATTCCGGCAGCGAACGTGGAAAGCGACGCGGTGCTGCGCCGCGGGCGCTCTTGCTGATGCGCAATTTTAGCAGTTATAGCCTCTTTTGGAGGTTGGACCTCAGCAGCGGTAGACACGCTCGGCATTGGCGGCGAACAGCTTGTCCCGCGCCTCGTCGTCGAGGCCTGCCATGACGATCGAGTACGAGGTGAGGAGCTCGTCGAAGCTGCCGTGCATGCCGTCGACCGGAAAGTTGCTCCCGAACAGGCAGCGGTCGACGCCGAAGGCCTCGACGACGTGCTCGAGCCACGGCGCAAGGACGTCGGGCGTCATCGACCCGAGGGGCATCGCAAGACCGGACAGCTTGCACAGCACGTTGTCACCGAGTCCGGCGAGGGCATCGATGCCATCGGTCCACAGGGCACGCTCCTCGCTGGAGTCGTTGCGGGGCCAGCCGGCGTGTTCGACGACGACGACGAGATCGCCGTGGTGCTCCAGCGTCCTGGCGCTGGTCGCCAACTGATCGGAGTGCACCATCAATTCGAACACCAGGTCGCGTTCCCGCAATGCGTGGAGCACCTCGGCGGGCGGTAACGGCCCCTCGGCGGATCCCATCGGCCGCACGCCCCGAAAGCGTTGGGCTGCAAGCTGTTCGTCGAGAGCCGCCAGGGCGTCGGCCACCGAGTCGGACGGTGGCAGACCGCCGATGATGGCGTCGGGATGGCCCTCGACATCGGCACGCCGGTCGAGTTCGAGCGTCTCCGCGACGGAGTGGCCACCGATGGCTGCCGCGACGTTGACCAGTTTCTCGACGTTCCAGCCGGCGGACTCGGCGCGGTAGGTGGCGACGTCGAAGCGCCGCGACATCCCCGAGACGTCGCCCATGTTGAGCTGGTTCTGGGCCGCCGAGAGATACGGATACCAATCGGTGCGGGCCGGATCCCACAGATGGACGTGGGCATCGACGATGCGAGCGGGCTTGGGGGTCACGGTGGTCATCGGGGCTGCACGACCTCTCGAAGGGTGTCGTCGAACCAGTGGGGCACGGCGGGTCCGCCGAAGCTGATGCTGCCGATGGGACGCGGATGGCTGCGCAGGCCGAACCATCCGGCGCCGGCCACCAACTCGGCCCCCGCCAGGCCGACCGCCTCCGGGCTGCACACCAGGTGGGCCACCAGATCGCCGGGCACGTCGTCGGACTCCGCGCTGACGGCGAACGGCAGCACCAGGTCGCCGGTCGCCTTCCGGCCTGCCCTGGCAAGTTGTGCCGACGCACGCGCCCGACTGCGGCCGCCTCCGGTGGTGGCCTCGGTGACGGTCACCAGGCGGATGGGCAGGTCGCTGGTCGCGGCGAGATCGGCCACGGCCCGCACCCATCTGGCATCGGCGTGGATCCCCTCCACGATTCCGTCGTGCTCGGCGAGGATGCGTTCCCACGCCGACCCCACACCGGCGGCCGGTTGGCCCGTCATCGCGACCACCAGGGCATCGACGCCGTCGAGATCGGCCAGCGCCGTGGGGGAGTCGATCGCGTGGCAGGTCACGCCTCGCGCCTCCAGGGCGTCGGTCATCGCCCTCGTCGCCTCGGGCCGATCGGACGCGACGGCGCATGTCCGGACCGCGCTGAAGGGAAGTCCTTCCGTGGGCGCCACAGCGAACGTCGATCCGAATCGGGCGTTGCTTCCTCCGCCGCTGACCTGGTTGGCCTCGGCCTTGGCCAGTGCGATCGTCGTCGCAGCCTCGAGCACGTGTGCCGACGAGGGAACGTCGTCACTGCGCACCACTTCGATCAGGCGCGGCTCGTCGATCACCGCGACCTCCGAGCCCCCGGCGAACAGCACCTTCCCGTGGCAGGAGGCGAAGGTGTCACTCACCAGGTGGGCGCCGAGCGGTCCCAGGTCCGCTGGCGCGGGCATCGCGCCGAGGGACAGTCCGCCGGTGGCGGCGCCGCCGGCCGGCAGCTTGCCGCCCAGTGCTGCGGTCACCATGCGGGTGGCGGCGATCGGCGAGATCGCGTTGATCACCACGCCCGGGGGCGCGTACCGCCCCAATTGCCAGGTGAGCGAGGCCACGGCGCGCTTGGCGCAGCCGTACGCTCCCGCGTCGGCGGACCGCCATCCCGATCCCGACGTGACCCCGAGGATGTGCCCGCGCCCTGCCGCCGCCATCAGCGGCAGCGCAGCCGTCAACACGTTGCGGTATCCGCCGAGGTGTACTGAGAGCACGCGGCGCCAGTCGTCGTCGCTGCCCTTCGCGAAACCGGTCGGACGACTGATGCCTGCGACGTTGACGACGGCGTCGAGGCCGCCGAACTCGTCGGCCAATTCGCCGAACAGCCGACGTATTCCAGGTTCGTCGGTGACCGACACCCCTGAGGCTCGCGCCGCGCCACCGGCGGCGACGATGCGGCCTGCGGTGGTCTCCTCGGGCTGCGGAAGCTGCTCGGAGCCGTCCACGGAGACTAGCGGATCCACCGTGACGACGAAAGCGCCCGCGCCCCCGATGGATTCGGCGATGGCAGCGCCGATCCCGCCGCCGCCCCCAGTGACGACGACGACGCGCCGCCGGTCGCTCACGTCAGGTCCAGACCGTCGAACTCGCCCGACGCGAGCCATGCCTCCAGCAGGTCGCGATAGGCGAAGAAGTCACCGAACCCGCGCCCGTAGTTGGTGTCTCGCGGTCTCACCGCACCCGGATCGCCCTCGTTGTTGATGCGCGACGGGGTGCAGGCGGACATGACGGCACTGGGGTCGACGTAGGTATCGACGATCTTCTGGATCCAGTCGGCCTCGGCCTCGGCGTCGACGTCGAAGACCCTGACGCCCTGCTTTTCGAGAAGCGCCACCGTGCCCGCGACGAACTCCGCGCCGAGCACGGCGATCTGGGTGTAGTTGACGGTGACCACCGCCTGTTGGCCCGGAGCGGGCATCACGAACATGTTCGGGAAGCCGTGGCTCATGATGCCGAAGAGGCTGGCCGCGCCCTCGGCCCACTTCTCGGCGAGCGTGATCCCGCCCCGTCCGACGATGTCGTGGCCAATGCGACGCTGCAACGGCGTGATCTCCGCCTCGAATCCGGTGCCGTACACGATGCAGTCGACGTCGTACTGGCGATCGCCGACCACCGGCCCCCGCTCGGTGATCTGGTCGATCCCGGTGGGGCAGTCGACGAGCGTCACGTTGGGGCGGTTGAACGCGTCGAAGTACTCGTCGTGGAAGCACGGCCGCTTGCAGAGGTACCGGTAGTACGGCTTGAGCGCCGCGGCGACGTCGGGCTTCTGGACGAGTTGGTCGATGCGCGTCCGGTGCTCCTCCATGATCCCGAAGTCGATCTCCTCGGCGCCGCGCATGAACTCCTCGATGCTCATGCCCTTGCGCCGCGGCGGGTTCTGCACCCTGGCGTAGTGATGAGTCCAGCCGTCGTCGGTGAGGTCGATCTCGACGGGCCTGCCCAGCATGATCGACTGGAAGTTGTCCATCCTGGCCTTCTGCCATCCCGGTGCCAGCTCCTCGGCGAACGACGGGTCCGTGGGCCGGTTGCCGCGCACTCCGATCGCCGAGGGCGTGCGCTGGAACACGTAGACGTGTTCGGCTGCCTCGGCGAGCGGCGGAAGGGCTTGCAGCCCACTGGCTCCCGTGCCGACCAGTGCCACGGTCTTGTCGCCGAGCTTGGTGAGCGCCTCGCCGGGGCCGCCCCCGGTGAAGTCGTAGTCCCACCGGGCCGTGTGAAACGCCCGCCCGGTGAAACCGTCCATGCCAGGGATCGCCGGCAGCTTCAAGAGATTGAGGATCCCGACCGCCAGCACGTAGTAGCGGCAACGCAATTCGTCGTTCTGATCGGTGCGCACCTGCCAGCGCCCGGAGTCCTCGTCCCACGTCGTAGTGGTGACCCCGGTGTGGAAGAGCGCGTCGCGCACCAGGTCGTAACGGTCCGCCACCGCCTGCAGATGCAGTCGGATCTCCTCGCCGAAGGCGTAGCGACGACTGGGGACGTAGTCGAGTTCCTCGAGCATCGGAAGGTACTGATAGGACTCGACGTCGCACATCACGCCCGGATAGCGGTTCCAGTACCAGGTGCCACCCACGCCACCTGCGTGGTCGACGATGCGGATGCGCTCGACACCCGCCTTCCGCAGGTGCGCGCCCGCGAGGAGTCCGGCGATCCCCCCGCCGACGATTACCACCTCGGGGTCGTCTACGACGGGCTCGCGTTCGACGTAGGGCGTGAAGGGATCCACGCGGTATCCGGCCACGAACTCGTCGTGGGTCAGGTCCCGGATGGCTGCCCGGCCGGGAACGAGGCGCTTGTCCCGCTCCGCGAGGTACTTGGCGTGCACGACGTCGGGGTCGAAGGCCATGGATCCCCCTTTCGGCGGCATCACGCCGATGTTACAAAAACTCTAGTGGTTGTCACGTGTACTGCTCCATGGTTCGCGCGCCGGAACGGGCTCGAGATCCTAGGAGACGAAATAGCTATTTTTGTTAAGATAGTGACCGCCGGTCGCCGATCGCAAGATCCCTCACCGTCGAGGCGGAAGGATGGGCACATGGACAGCGACGTCAACGCCGTGGATTGGACACCGCTTCCGGTGCCGTGGGCGGTGCAGTCCGTCGACCGGATTCCCAAGCAGCGCTACTACGATCCCGAGTTCTACGCGCTGGAGAATGAGTTGTTCTGGCCCCGGGTGTGGCAGATGGCGTGCCGTCTCGAGGAGCTGCCCAAACCCGGTGACTTCGTCGAGTACGAGATCCTCGACCAGTCGATCATCGTGGTCCGCCTCGACCACGACCACGTCCGTGCGTTCTACAACTCCTGCCGCCATCGCGGAATGAAACTCGTCGAGGGCAGCGGGTCGCGCCGCAGCTTCGTCTGCCCGTTCCACGGATGGTGCTGGGGGTTGGACGGAAGGAACACCTTCGTCCTGCGGCCCGGTGCGTTCGACGAAGACAATCTGGCTGCCGACGACCTGGCCCTGACACCCGTCAGGTGTGAGGTGTGGGGCGGCTGCGCCTGGATCAACCTCGACGACGGTGCCGCACCCCTGCGTGACTGCATCGAGCCGTTCGCCACCAAGCACGACGAATGGAAGATCGGGGCACTGCGCACCGAGTGGTGGAAGTCGTGCGTGCTGCCGGTGAACTGGAAGCTGGCCACGGCCGCGTTCATGGAGGGCTACCACGTCCCGCAGACGCACCCGCAGCTCATGCCTGCCTCGTACACCGCGGAGCGGTCCTCGATCCACCCCCTGATCGAGACCGATCTGCACTTCATGCGGACCCTCGGATCCGGCATGGGCGGCATGACGCACGAGAACGACGTGCGGATTGCCGAGGGGCTCCAACACATGGCGCTCCCCGACGATCCGCGCGAGGCGATGGCGGCGTGGCGTGGCGCGGTCAACGACGCCGTCACCTCGTGGCACCGTGCGCGCGGCTGCGATTTCCCCGATCTGAACGACCTCGCGCGACGCCGGGTCATCGACGCGATCGGCTTCTGCTTCCCGCACTACTTCGTCCTTCCGCAGTTCAGCAGCGCGTCGTCGTACCGGATCCGTCCGCTCGGGCCCGAGGAGACGCTGTTCGAGATCTGGTCGCTGACCCGCTTTCCCGACGACCAGTCCCAGGGCAGGCCCATCCCGCCCGAACCCCTGGCCCCCGACGATCCGAGTTGGCCGATGATTCCGGCGCAGGACTTCTCCAATTTGCCGAAGCAGCAAAAGGGCCTGCACGCCAAGGGTTTCGAGTTCATGCGCCTGTCGACGCAGATCGAAGGATTGATCTCGAACTTCGAACGCGTCATCGACGGCTTCCTCGCGAAGTTGCCCAACGAGCGGCTGGTGCCTGCCATTCAGAAGACGAACACCACGATCGACGTGCCGGTCGCCGACCTCGGACTCACCGAGCGAGTGCCGACGTGGTGACGTGGGACAAATCCGTCGACCTCCTGATCGCGGGGAGCGGCGGCGGCGGCATGGTGGCCGCGCTGGCGGCAGTCGATGCGGGGATCGAACCACTGGTCGTCGAGAAGCAGACCCTGGTCGGCGGGTCCACCGGACTGTCCGGTGGCATGGTGTGGCTGCCCAACAATCCGCTGATGCAGTCCGAGGGCATCGCCGACTCCCACGAAGACGGGCTGGCCTACTTCGAGGACGTCATCGGCGACGTAGGACCCGCCTCCTCACCGGCCCGCAGGGAGATGTTCCTCAGTGCCGGTGTCGAGATGATCGAATTCCTGCTCCGCAAGGGCATCCGGATGGTGCGGTGCCCCGGGTGGAGCGACTACTACCCAAATAGCAAGGGCGGCAACGCCGCGGGCCGTTCGATCGAGGGCGTACCGTTCGACGCCGCCGCACTCGGTGACTGGAGCGACAAGGTCCAGCCGTCGATGGCCAGGAACTACGGGTTCGTGCTCAAGACCAACGAGCTGCGCTCTGTGCAGTACTTCAACCGGTCGCCGCGCGCCTTCGCCGTCGCCACGCGAGTGTTCTTGCGGACCAGGGCAGCCCATCTCCGCGGTCGCGACGTCCTCACCAACGGGGCGTCCTACATCGGTCAGATCCTGAAGGCGTTGATGGAACACGCCGGCGAGCCGCCGGTCTGGACCAGCACCGCGATGGACGATCTCATCGTCGAGGACGGGCGCGTCGTCGGAGCGCGCATCACGCACGACGGCACGACGATGAACGTCCAGGCTCGCAGAGGGGTCCTGCTCGCTGCGGGCGGCTTCGGCCACAACGCCGACATGCGGCGCCGGTACGGAGCCGACCAACCCAACGAGGGGAAGTGGTCGATCGCCAACGTGGGGGACACCGGCGAGGTGCTTCAGACGGCGATGCGCCTCGGCGCGAAGACCGATCTGCTCGATGAGGCCTGGTGGCTGCCGATGGCGTTCATCGCCGATCGGTCGGCCGCCTCGCTGGGCTCTGGGCGCCAGCGGCCAGGGGCGATCTACGTCGACGGCACGGGCAGGCGGTTCTGCAACGAGTCGAACTCCTACGTCGAGGTCGGCAAGGCCATGTACGCCAACAAGGCCGTCCCGTGCTGGCAGATCTTCGATCAGGGCTACGTCAGCCGCTACGTGATGGGCGCCAACCCGTTCGCGAAGCGCCGGGTACCCGAGGCCCTGATCGACAAGGGCGTCATCAAGCGCGCCGACACGCTCGCGGGGCTCGCGCACGAGATCGGGCTGCCCGCCGACGAATTGACGCGAACCGTCCAGCGGTTCAACGCGTTCGCCGCCAAGGGCCTCGACCCCGACTTCGGCCGCGGTCAGTCCGCGTACAACGACTGCCTCGGCGACCCGGGCCATCGACCGAACGCCGCACTCGGCCCGCTCGACCGCGCCCCGTTCTTCGCCACCAGGATCTTCCCCGGCGACGTCGGAACGTGCGGTGGCGTCATCACCAACGAGTACGCGCAGGTGATCGACGAACAGGACCGGGTGATCGACGGTTTGTACGCCACCGGCAACATCACCGCGACCGTGATGGGGCGCACCTATCTCGGCGCGGGCGGAAGTATCGCCAACACCATGGTGTTCGGCTACGTCGCCGCCCGCCACGCGGCGGGCAGGATGGGCTGAGATCACTGCTCGCGGGGAGGGGGTGCGCCCTCGGTGAAGCCGCGTGGCGTCAGGCCCGACTGCTTGAGCTCGGCCCGCCGCGCCTGGACGTCCGAGGCGGCACCGACCATGTTGGTCAGGATGTGGCTCACCTGCAGGTGCACGCGCATCCCCATCAGCTCGTAGGCGCGCTTGACGTTGCTCTTGACGGCCATCAACGTGGTCATCGGGACCTGGGCCAGCTTCTGGGCCATCTCCTCGACGGTCGCCTCCAGATCGTCGCGCGGCACCACCTTGTTCAGCAGCCCCCACTCCAGCGCCTCGGCCGCGGAAAGCGTTGGCGCCAAGAGCAGCCAATCCATGGTGCGATGCCAGTTCATCAGTAGCCACGGCTCGATCATCGTGTGCCCGCCCGGCTCGCCGAGGCTCTGCGCAAGCGGCATCTGGAAGTACGCGTCCTCGGACGCCACGCAGAAGTCGGTGAGCAGGCCGAGGTAGATCCCGCCGCCTACGCAGTAGCCGTGGATCTGCGAGATCGTGGGCTTCGGAAATTCCCACAGGTACAGCGTCGGCCACAGGAACAGGTCGGCCGTGCCCTTGTAGAGGTCCTCGAAGGTGTCCCCGAAGTCCGGGTACGGGTTCTCGTCGGGACCCCAGCGGGCGACGTGCCCACCGCAGAAGCCCTTGCCGTTGGCCTTGAGGATGACGACCTTGATCTCCTTGTCGCGGTCGGCTTCTCGCAGGCACGCATCGACCTCGAGTACCAGGCTCGCGTCCTTGGTGTTGGCCTTGTCCGGGCGATTGAGGATGATCCGCGCCACCGGGGGCTCGCGTTCGTAGATCACCGATTCGAGAGGGTCCATCGTGGTCTCCTAGAGGATCGCGCCGCTGTCCTTGGCCGCCGAGATGTCGTCCCAGTCGAGGTCGAGTTCCAGCAGGATCTCCTCGGTGTGCTCCCCGTATTCGGGAGCCCGCGCCGACGCGGGCGGGGTCTCGTCGAATTGCACTGGTGCGGCGACGATCTGGTATTCGTTGCCCTGGGCGTCGAGATTGGGCACGACGTATCCGTTGGGCCTGACCTGGGGGTCGTTGAGGGTTTCCTTCGGTGTCGCGAGAGCCGCCCACACGCCGGGCTCGTCCTCGAGCACCGTGCGCCAGTGCGCCAGATCGTGGGCGGCGATGGCCGCTCCGACGAGTGCCGTCGCCTCGTCGGCGTTGGCGATCAGATTGCTCGACGGCACGAATCGCGGGTCGGTGGCGAGGTCCGGCAGGCCGATGCGGCGGCAGAACCCCGCCCAGAAGCGGTCCGGCTGCAGGAACACCAACTGGATGAACCGGCCGTCGCTCGTCTTGTAGCGATTGACCAGTGGATTCATCGCCAGGCCGGGGGGCGCGCCAGGGATGCCGTCGATGTCGAACAGGTCCGCGACCGCGATCGACGGGGCGATGGACCACATCGCCTGGGCCAGCAACGACGAGTCGACGACGGACGGCTCGCCGGTGCGCTCCCGGTGAAAGAGCGCGGCGCAGAGCCCGCCGGCGAGGGTGATGCCGCCCTGCAGGTCGCCGAATCCCGGGCCCTGCACGGCGGGGTGCTCGGTGCCGAACGGCGTCATCGTGTACGACACGCCTCCGCGGGATAGGTAGGTGGCCGCGTCGAACCCGCCCTTGTCACGATCGGGCCCGCGCACCCCGGTGCCCGTGCCGCGCGCGATGATGATGTCGGGGTTGAACGACCGGATGTCCTCGACCGTCAGCCTGGCACGCTCCAGCGCGCCGGGCAGCCAGTTGGTCAGGAACACGTCGGCCGAGGCCAGCAGGCGACCGAAGTACTCCCGCCCGGTGTCTGACTTGACGTCGAGCGCGATGCTCCGCTTGCCCCGGTTGCCGATCTCCAGGATGAAGTCGACGTGAGCCCTGGCCGCGTCCTTGGTGAAACCGCCGATCACCAGCGCACGTCCCGGGTCACCGCCGCGGACGTCCTCGACCTTGATGACGTCGGCGCCCCAGTCCGCGAGGGCAGCACCCGCGGCGGGCACGTAGGTCCATGACGCCAGCTCGACGACGCGCACCCCGCGAAGCATCTCAGACATGTCAGATCCCTTCCACGACTCCGCGGCTCAATTCCATCCCCACCAATTCGAGATATCGGTCCGAGCCGCCGAGCATTGCGCTCCAGCCGAGTAGCCGTTTGAGATACAGGTGGGCATCGTGCTCCCACGTGAAGCCAATGCCACCGAAGACCTGGATCGCGGTGTCACCGACGGAGGCCAACCGACCGGCGAATGCCTTGGCGCGCAACGCCGCAAGGTGCCTCTCGGTGGCGTCGGCCGAGTCCGCGGCCCACAGCGCGTGGATGACGCCACTGCGGGCGAGTTCGACCGTCTCGTACATGTCGACGCACAGATGTTGGACCGCCTGGAAGCTCCCGATGGGCGCATCGAACTGCCTGCGCACCTTGGCGTACTCGACGGCCAGGCTCAGCACCGCCTGCGCGGCGCCGATCGCGTCGGCGGCCGAGATGATCAGCACGTCGTCGGTGAGCGCACCGAGTGCGTCCGCCGACAGCACGCCGACCTGCCGCGCGGGCACGTGGTCGAGTTCGACGTCCGAGAGCTTGCTCGTCGGGTCGACGTGCCTGCGGGGTGTCACGGTGATCCCCGGCGAGGACCGGTCGACGGCGAACGCCCCGGTGACGCCGCCATCGTCGGCGAGTACCAGCAGAACGTCGGCTGCGGCGGCGTCGGGCAGGGCGGCGAGCTCACCGTGCACGGTGGGGCCCGCGCCGGTGTTCTCGACGTCGGGTCGAGACCCGGTCAGCGGCCCGACGGTGGCGATCGTGGTGCCATCGGCGATGCCGGACCACAGCGTGGCGTCGGTCGCACCCATGTGAGCGAGGGCCCGCGTCGCGGCGACGGCACTGGAGCGCCACGGCCCCGGGTACAGCGCCGCGCCGAGTTCTTCGCCGACGACGCCCGCCTCGACCATGCTCATGCCCGCGCCGCCATACTCCTCGCCGACCAGCACGCCGGTGGCGCCTAGGGCGGTCAGCCCGCGCCATACCGCGTCGGTGGTACCCGTGGGGTCGTCGAGTAGGGGGCGCACGTGGCTGCCGATGCTCGCCTTCTCGGCAAGGAAGCGCCGCACGGTGTTGCGGAGCGCGAGTTGCTCTTCGGTGAGTTCGAGGTTCATCGGGTCCCTCTGCTCTTCGCGTGAGCGCTCATCGGGTCCTCGGCAGCCCCAGCACGCGTACCGCCGTGATGCCCTTGCTGATCTGGGTGGTCCCGCCCGCGATGGTGAGCGAGCGCGCGGACAGCCGCTGCTCGGTCCAGCGACCCTCGGCCTGGAGCGGACCGAGCACGTCGAAGGCGAGGTTGGCCATCGCCTGGCCGGTCTCGGCCCAGACGCTCTTGGCCAGCGCTGCCGAACCGAGCGCATCACCGCCATGCAGGGCAGCCGAGATGGACCGCTTGCAGAGCAGTTCGAGGTAGTCGACCTGCACGGCGAGCTCACCGAGCCTGCGCAGCGTCGCACCGTCGTCGAGGGCGCGGCGTCCGTCCACGGAATGCCCGGCGAGGTCGGCGACGAGGTCCCGCAACTGCAACTGCATTCCCGCGTAAAGGCGGGCTGCGCCTGCCCGTTCGTAGCTCAACGTGGTGGTGGCGACCTGCCATCCGCCGTTCAGCGGACCCAACAGTGCGGCGGTGGGAACCCTGACGTCGTTGAAGAACACCTCGGCGAAGTCGGCGTTGCCGTTGAGGTTCACCAGCGGTCGGACGTCGACACCTGGCAGCCGCATGTCGACGATCAGGCACGAGATGCCCGCGTGTTTCGCTGCGTCCGGATCCGTCCGCACATAGAGCTGGCACCAGTCGGCGCGGTCGCCGAGCGAGGTCCAGATCTTCTGGCCGTTCACCACGAAGTCGTCCCCGTCGCGCACTGCGCGCGTGCGCAACGACGCCAGGTCGGATCCGGCCTCCGGCTCGGACATGCCCTGGCACCAGATGTCGTCCGCGCGCACCATGCGGGGGAGCAGGTCGTGCTTCTGGGCGTCGGTGCCGTAGTGCATGATCGCGGGCCCGATGTTGTTGAGGCCGATCACGTTCAGCGGAATCGGGACCCGCGCCCTGGTGGTCTCCTCGGCATACGCCAACTGCTCGAGCACCGTCGCTCCGCGGCCGCCGTACTCGCGCGGCCAGGACACCGCACCCCAGCCCGCGTCGGCCATGGTGGCGTCCCAATCACGGAGAAGGTCGAAGGCGGAGGCGTCCCTGCGGCGACCGCGGGCTGCCGCGACGACCTGGTCGGTCAGGTTGTCGGCAAGCCACGCGCGCAGTTCCTTGCGGAACCGTTCCACCTCCGGCGGGTACGAGAAGTCCACGATGTCCTGACGGGATAGGTCCGATTGGTATCTTTATAATTTTAGGGAGTATAGCTACTCTAGGGAATGCAGTTGGCGACAATGAACTCGTGGATCGGTCCTTGACGTCGTACCCCAGGGGTGCGACGGGTGGTGCTGCTGAACGACTGGCTCGAACGCGGGACTGAATGTCCGAAGATGCTGCGGGATAAGCGCAGTCGGTGTATTGACAGTCTGATGGAGGGTCGTCGATGGGCAGGGTAACGGGCAAGGTCGCGCTGATCAGCGGAGCGGCAAGAGGCCAAGGGCGATCGCACGCCCAACTGCTGGCCTCCGAGGGCGCGGACATCATCGCCGTGGACATCTGCGCCGACATCGCGAGCAACGAGTATCCGCTTTCGCGGCCGGAGGACCTCGAGGAGACGGCACGCCTGGTCGAGAAGGAAGGACAGCGCGCCTTCACCGAGATCGCCGACGTCCGCGACCGCGCGGCCCTGTCGGCGGCGATCGATCGAGGGGTCGCCGAGTTCGGCCACCTCGACGTGGTGGTCGCCAACGCAGGCATCGCGCCCCTGACGGCGGGCTCGGGTATCGACGCGTTCGTCGACGCGGTCGACGTCGACCTGCTCGGCGTGCTGAACCTGGTACACGCCAGCGTCAAACATCTACAGGCCGGCGCGTCGATCGTCATCACCGGATCGATGGCCGCGGCCCTCTCCGCATCGAACAGCGGCGGGATCGACGCAGGCAGCGGTGGGGCAGGCTATGGCTTCGCGAAACAGGTTGTCGCACACTACGTCAACGATCTCGCACTGCAGATGGCGCCGAAGAGCATCCGCGTCAACGGTGTGCATCCGACGAACGTGAACACCGACATGCTGCACAGCCCGCCGATGTACAAGGCCTTCCGGCCCGACCTCGAGAACCCCACCCGGGAGGACGCCGAGCTGACGTTCCCCTTCCTGCAGGCGATGCCGATCCCGTACGTCGAACCAGAGGACATCAGCGAGCTGGTGCTGTTCCTCGCGTCGGACGCGGCCCGCTACGTCACGGGTCAGCAGATCGCCGTCGATGCCGGGTGCGGCGTCAAGGCCAGGGCGTGGCGGGGTCTCTGACCATGGCCAAGGGCATCATCTATCTGGAGACGACGCCGGTTTCACCGGACCTCGAGGCCGAGTACCACGACTGGTACAACGACACCCATCTCGAGGAGATCTGCGCCGTCGAGGGCATCACGGGTGCGCGGCGCTTCGCCCCGACCGACGGCAACGGACCATTCATCGCGATCTACGAACTCGACTGCGACGATCTCGATGCGGTGGTCGGACGCCTGAGGGAGCTCGGCGCCAGTGGCAAGATGTCGTCGCTGAAGTACCTCAACATGGAGACACCGCCCGTTCCGAAGGTGTACTGCCAGATCGGTTCTTACGAGAAGTGACGCACGGGAGCATCTTTCACGGCAGCGAGGTCCAAAAGCGTCTGTATGCGCTGATGGTCCTGATGAAGGCCGCCGACGACCGGCTCAGCAAGGGCATCGGCACCGGAGAGTTCATGTGCGTGTACTGGCCGTCTCGCGGCCAGGAGGCGATCGCCGCCGCGATGGGGGTGACACTGCGGACCGACGACCAGCTGGTCACCACCTACCGCGGACTGCACGACCTGATTGGCAAGGGCGTGCCGCTCGAGGAGATCTACGGGGAGATGATGGGTCGCACCGTCGGTGCCGCCCGCGGCAAGGGCGGCACCATGCACATCGCCAAACCCGAAGCGGGAGTGATGTTGTCGACGGGCATCGTCGGGGCAGGCCCGCCCGTCGCCGTCGGGTTGGCGATGGCGGCCAAGCGCAAGGGCCTCGACCGTGTCACGGCGGTCAGCTTCGGTGACGGCGCGACCGCGACCGGCTCGTTCCACGAGGCGGCGAACATGGCTGCACTGTGGGATCTGCCCGTCGTCTTCGTGTGCCAGAACAACCTGTACGCCGAGATGACGCCGACGTCGGACACCATGAAGCTCCAGCACGTGGCCGACCGCGCGGCGGGTTACGGGATGCCGGGGGTGCGGGTGGACGGCAACGACCCGCTGGCGGTCACCGAGGTGCTCACGGAGGCGATCGGCAGGGCGCGCGACGGCGCGGGTCCCACCCTGGTCGAGTGCGTCACGTTCCGGTTCCGCGGTCACTACTTCGGCGACCGGATGAAGTACATCCCCAAGGAGCAACTGGATGCGGCGAAGGCCGCCGACCCGGTGCCACGCTTCAGGAGGCACCTCGTCGACACCGGGGTGTGCACGGACGAGGAGCTCAGCGTCGTCGACGAGGGCGCGCTCGCCTCGGTCGAGGACGCACTGAAGACCGTCATGGCTGCCGATGCACCGAGCGTCGACGAGCTGGAACATGACGTGTACGCCACCGCGATCGCGTACCCGGTCTGAGGAGGTCGGCCATGGACGAAAAGGAGATGACGATGCGCGAGGCACTGAATCTCGCGCTCGACCAGGCCCTGGAGTCCGACGAGCGGGTGTTCCTGCTCGGTGAGGACATCGCCGACCCCGGAGCGTCCGGTCCGACCGCGGGGCTCTCGACGAAGTACGGCCACGACAGGGTTCTCGACACGCCGATCTCGGAGGCCGCCATCGTCGGTGCTGCCATCGGCGCGGCGATCGACGGCATGCTGCCGGTCGCCGAGATCATGATCATGGACTTCATCGGCATCGCCGCCGACCAGCTGATCAACAACGCCGCGAAGATGCGGTTCATGACGGCGGGCCGGACGACGGCGCCGATCACCGTCCGCACCCAGGTCTACGGCGGACTGGCCACCGGCGCAACGCATTCCCAGTCGCTCGAGGCGTGGTTCATGCACGTGCCAGGGATGAAGGTGGTCATCCCGTCCACCCCCCGCGACGGTAAGGGCCTGCTGACGTCGGCCATCTTCGACGAGGACCCCTGCCTGTTCATCGAAACCATCCGGTTGCAGGGCCAGAAGGGGCTGGTTCCCACCACGCCCGGATTCGCCATCCCGCTGGGCAAGGCCGACGTGAAACGCCCGGGCACCGACGTCAGTCTCATCGGCTACGGCCGCAGCGTGCAGGACGCGTTGAAGGCCGCCGACGTGCTGGCCTCCCGGCACGGGATCGACGCCGAGGTCGTCGACCTGCGCACGCTCGTACCCCTAGACGTCGAGACCATCGTCGAATCCGTCGGGCGCACCCGACGAGCCGTTGTGGCACACCACGCCGTGCAGTTCGCCGGCCCCGGCGCAGAGATCGCCGCCATCCTCGGGGCGGAGCTGTTCGGACGGCTCGAGGCGCCCATCGAACGCGTCGGCGCACGATTCGTGCCGACCCCCGCGGCGGCAGAGCTCGAGGCGGCGGTCCTGCCCTCGCCCGCGCGGATCGTCGAGGCGGCACTTCGAACCCTCAAGCCGTCGACGGCGAGTCTCAGTGGCTGACTTCGTCATTCGAATTCCCAGGGTCTCAGTCGCGGTCTCCGAAGCAGAACTCGTCGAGTGCTTCGTCGACACGGGTGAGCGCGTCGAGCAGGGCGATCCGCTGTTCTCCATCGCCACCGAGAAGGTCGAGCAGGAGGTCCAAGCGGGTGCCTCGGGCACCGTGCACTGGACTGCGGAGGTCGGCGCCACCTATGACATCGGTACCCAAATCGGCTTGATCACGGCATGATTCAAAGGCCCAACGAGGAGGACACGTGGATCTCGGACCGGAAACGCGCGAGCGCATCATCTACGAGAAGTCGGGAGCCATCGCCCGCATCACGCTCAACTGGCCCGAGAAGGCGAATGCCCAGGACCAGAAACTCGCCGAAGAGGTCGACGCGGCCCTGCTGGACGCCGACCGCGACTACGACGTGAAGGTCGTGATCCTGAAGGCCAACGGCAAGGGATTCTGTTCCGGCCACGCGATCGGCGACAACGCGACCGACTACCCGGCCTTCGCCGAGGGTGCCGCCCGCACGGGCACGCCGTGGAAGGCGCAGACCGATCTCTTCGTCAAGCCGACGCTCAATCTGTGGGAGTTCTCCAAGCCGACCATTGCGCAGGTGCACGGGTACTGCCTCGGTGGCGGCACCCACTACGGGCTGACCACCGACATCGTCATCGCCTCCGACGACGCCTACTTCTCCTACCCGCCACTGCAGGGCTTCGGCATGCCGTCGGGTGAATGTTCCATCGAGCCATGGGTTTTCATGAATTGGCGGCGTGCTGCGTACTACCTCTACACTGCCGAGGTCGTCGACGCCAACAAGGCGCTCGAATACGGCCTCGTCAACGAAGTGGTTCCGCGCGACCAACTGGACGATCGCGTGGAGGCCATCGCCCGCCTCGTCTCGCAAGCTCCGCTGACCACGCTGATGGCGACCAAGGCGAACATCAAACGCGCCTGGGAACTGATGGGGATGCGGGTGCACTGGCAGAGCTCCAACGACCTGGTCGTGCTGGCGTCGATGAGCAAGGACGTGCAGGCGCTGATCGGTCAGGTCCTCAGCGGACAGATCAAACCGGCGGAGATGGCGCAACGCCAGGCCGCCGCAGCCGCCGCGACCGACGGATCCGCGTCGAAGTAGGCGCGCCGTGAATCTCGCCGACCACGCGAGCGGAGCCGAGCACTCCCCGGCGCTGATCCTTTCGGACGGCCGCGTCGTGTCCTACGGCGAGCTTCATCGGCGCAGTCAGCGCGTGGCGGCGCTGCTGCATCGGGCAGGACTGCGCCGCGGCGATGGCGTCGCCCTGGTGCTGCCCAACTGTCCTGAGTTCCTCGAGATCACCTGGGCCTGCCAGCTTTCCGGCCTCTACTATAGCGCGGTGAACACGCACTTCACGCCGGACGAGGTGCTCTACGTCATCGCGGACTCCGACTCGCGCGCGGTGTTCATCGACGCGTCGATGACGAGTCTGGGGGAGCGCGTCGTCGAGACCGCAGCCGGTGTCGACGTCCGCATCGCCATCGGTGGAGCGCTCCCCGGTTGGCAACGGTACGACGCCGCGATCGCCGACGCTGGCGAGGACGTTCCACCCCTCTCGGACGGATCGGAGATGCTGTACTCGTCGGGCACCACCGGGAGGCCCAAGGCGGTGCGGCGCCCATTGCCCTTGGACGGCAACGGTTCCTGGGCGCAAGGTGTCCTGGAGCAAGCCCTTTCGAGGAGCTACGGGATGTCACCGTCCAGCGTGTACCTGTCGCCGGCGCCGCTGTACCACGCCGCCGGGGTCAACTACACGATGGCGGTCCACCGGGTCGGCGCCGCGTCGATCCTGATGCCAAGGTTCGACCCCGAGACGGTGTTGCGCCTGATCCAGGACCACCGCGTGACCCATGCGCAGTTCGTGCCGACCATGTTCGTGCGGATGCTCAAACTGCCTGCGCAGGTGCGCGAGGCGTACGACGTGTCCAGCCTGGAATGCGTCATCCACGCGGCCGCTCCGTGCCCGGTCGACGTCAAGCATCGGATGATGGAGTGGTTCGGTCCCATCGTCCACGAATACTACGGTGGCACCGAAGGTTTCGCTGGCTGCACCATCGGGCCGGAGGCCTGGCTCGCGCACCCCGGGTCGGTCGGCAAGCCGTTCAGCCCGGTGCACGTCGTCTCCGAGGATGGGGTCGAGCAACCGGTCGGCCAGGCGGGTGAGCTGTTCTTCGAGGGGGGCCCGCAATTCGAGTACTACAAGGATCCCGAGAAGACGGCCTCGGTCTCCAACGAACGAGGATGGCGGTCACTGGGGGACGTGGGTTACGTCGATTTGGACGGCTACCTGTACCTCACCGACCGCGCGACGTTCACGATCGTCTCCGGCGGGGTGAACATCTACCCGCAGGAGGCCGAGAACCTTCTGATCATGCACCCCAAGCTCGTCGACGCGGCGGTCTTCGGGGTGCCCAACGACGAGTTCGGCGAAGAGGTCAAGGCCGTCGTACAGCCGGGGTCGGGGACACCGGCGGGACCGGAACTGGAGGCCGAGCTCATCGCGTACTGCCGCACCCACCTGGCGACCTACAAGTGTCCTCGCACGATTGAATTCGCCGCCGAGCTACCCCGCGACCCGAACGGCAAGCTCTACAAGAAGCGCATCCGGGAACGCTACTGGCAGGGCCGCGCGTCACGCATTCTGTAGCGGCCGGAACGTCACCGGCAGGCTTCCCGGCGACCGGAACGGCATGCCCACGATGTCGGTGTCATCGCCGGGCACCAGCTGAAGATCGGTGACGCGGTCGAGCAGGCTGTTCAGCATCGCCTTGGTCTCGACCCTGGCCAGGTGCATGCCCAGGCAGCTGTGAATCCCTCCGGCGAAGGAGATGTGCGCGCGTCGTGGCCGGTGGATGTCGAACCTGTCCGGGTCGGTCCAGCGCTTCTCGTCGCGGTTGGCCGATCCCATGCACAGCGTGATGGCCGCGCCCTCCGGGATCGTCTGCCCGTGCATCTCGACCTCGCGGGTGGTGTTGCGCGCCACCAGAACCAGAGGTGTCTCGTAGCGGATTCCCTCCTCGATCGCCGCCGGGATCAGGTCGCGATCCTGCCGCACCGCCTCGAGCTGATCGGGATGGGTGAGCAGGAGGTGCAACAGGTTTCCCGACGACCGGTAGGTCGTCTCCAGCCCGGCGGGCAGGAGCAGTCGAAGGAACGAGATGATCGCCTCGTCGGTGAGTTTCTCGCCGTCGATCTCCGCGGCGACCAGATCGCCGATGACGTCGTCGGTGATCTTGCGGCGGCGTTGGTCGACCTGCTCCTGGAAGTAGGTTCCCAGCTCCACCGATGCGTTGAACCCGGCCTCGAGGTCGTCCATGATCGAGATCAGGTCGAACGACAACCGCCGGAACATCTCCAGATCCTCTTCCGGAAGCCCCAGTAGGGCCGCGGTGACTCTGGTGGGGAACTCGAACGTGACCGCCTTGACCAGGTCGGTGTGTCCGTCGTTCTTGAACTCGTCGACGAGACGGTCGCAGATCGGGTCGATCACCTCCGGCTCCCACTGGTTGAGCGCACTCTGCCGGAAGGCCTTCGCCACCAGACTTCGGTGGTCGTGGTGCTGCTTGCCGTGCATGCCGAGGATCGTGGGTCCGAAGATGAGACCGATCGTGTTGTTGTACATCTCCGAGGCGAACACCTCGTCCTGGCGGAACGCGGTGAAGACACTGTCGAAGTCGAACAACGTCCAGTTCTCCGGGGACTTCAGCTCCTCCGGCATCAGCTCGCTCTCCATGAGAACGCCGCGCCACACCGGTGCCGTCCTGCGCATGTGGGCGAAGTAGCCGTAGGGGTCACTCGCCAGATCGGGGGGAGCCGATGGGTCGTGCGGGTCGGTGCTGATCGTCACCTGCGCCTCCTGGGCAGCAAAACTCACGGGCTACTGTAACCCTATCTTTACTATTTTACGTTGATGAGGTCAAGGACGCCTCGGCCGCAGCTGATGGAGGACGCCGAAGATGAAGGGCCGTAACGCAATTGCCACGTGGTGCACGCGTCCTAACTCGTTCCTGGCATCAGGTCGGTCCACGAGGTGGGAATCTTCGCCGCGGTGAGATTCGACTGGTGATACAGATGCCCGTCGGAGGCCATGTAGGCACCGGTCTGCGGGTTGTACTGGGCGGCCGCCACCGGCGGGGTGGCGGCGGAACCGTTGTCCGTGAACGAGCTCGGCGCGGCAGCAGGTGTACTCGGATCACCGTCGGCGGGGACGTCCGGCGGTGGGGCGGGAGCGTCGGACGGCGGCCCGGGAGGGTCCGCCGTCGGCTGCCCCGGTTGCCCCGGCGGCAACGGCGTGCCGTCGACCGGCGCGTAGAGGGTGTCGCCCGAAGTGGGCCTGCGGTCGGGCGGGATGCCCTGGGCGATCAGGTTCGGATCGAGCGGATTGGGACCCAACACGTGCTGGCGCATGGCCAGCGGGATGAACGGCTTGTCGCTGTTGCACTCCTGCACCGTGGCGGCGCGCTTGCCGGGATGTTCGACGCACGGATAGTTGCGGGCGCCGCGGACGTCGATCGGTGAGTCCTGAGGCAGCTTGCAGTACAGCCCGTCCGGTGTGTCCATGTCGGTGGTGTCCGCCGGTGACCGCCACTCCGAGGGGGGTAGGAAACCGATCGTGCACGACGGCGGGTCGGCCACGCTGACGGCGAAGTCGCCCATGGGTTTACCCGTGGGGTTGTTCACCGGTGCCACCGACTGGATGCCGGCCAGGTAGGGCGGAAACAGCACCAGCAGTTGTTCGATCGACTTGTTGTAGGTGAGGAACACCTGGCCGATCGACGTCAGGTTGGCGAGCAGAATCGGCAGGGTGGGTTTGACCTGCTCCAGCAATCGCGAGATCTCCTGCGCGAAACCGGGTCCGGTCTCGAGCAGCGTCCGCACCTGCGGGTCATGCCGAGAGAACTGATCGGTGATGCCCGCGAGGCCGTGCGCCCACTGCCGGAGTGAGTCGGCGGTCTGCGCCTGGGAGTCGAGCAGTGGCGCACTGTCGTCGATGAGAGCGCGGTTCTGGTCGGCCACGCCGTCGAGGCTGCCGATCACTTGCGACGACGAGTCCAGCAGGGAGCCGATGTCATAGCCCGAACCGTTGAAGGCCTTGAAGGACTCGTCGAGAAGCGGGCCGAGTTCGTCCTTCGGGATCGTGCTCACCAGCGCGTTGAGGCGGTCCAACATCGGACCGACGGGTTGAGGGATGGCCGACTGGTCGAGGGTGATCCGCGAACCGTCCTGCAGATAGGGTGGCGCATCGCTGGGCGGTTGGAGGTCGACGTACTGTTCGCCGACCGCGGACACGCTGCGCACCTTCGCCACCAGATTCGCCGGGATCTTCGGCGAGGCGCCCAGCGACAGCGTGGCTTCGACGTGCTTGGCGTCGACCGCCTTCACGGCGGTGACCTTGCCGACTTCGATGCCGCGATAGGTGACGTTGCTGAACTGGTACAGGCCGCCAGCTGCGGGGAGTTCGAGGGTGACGGTGATACGACCGATGCCCAGGAGGGTGGGAGCCTGCACGTAGCGGACCGCCATCACCGCGATGCCGACGACGGAGACGATCGTGAAGATGATCAACTGAATGCGCACGAAGCGGCTGAGCATCACCCACCACCTTCGGTCGGGGCCGCTGCCCGCGGGTCGTACGGTCCGGCGAAGACGCGCGTCGGTGACCCAGGCGCAGGCGGGAGCTGGCCGTCGGCCGAGGGGGGCGGATTCACCGGGAACATCGGGGCGCCCGGCGGATTGGCGTCCAGCTGCGGCGTCGGCGGGAACCCGGGCACGGCACCGAGCTGGCCGCCGGGTGGCGGTGGTCCGATGGGCATACCCAGCGGGTCGTAGGTGTACCGCTGCGTGTACGGCTCGCCGGGAGCGGGGACCAAGGTGGCGTTCTCGTCACCCCAGCGGGTGCCGAGCAGCAGCGACCGCTTGAGCCGCGGGATCGTGAAGTCGAGTTCCCCGAAGAAGTTGATGTAGTCGCCACGGACGCCGCGGTCGATGATGTTCTGCCCGAACGGGAATACCGTCGTGTACGCGAGTGCGGTGTCGAGATCGCTGCCGACGTCGGCAAGTGCCCGAAGGGTCGGTTCGAGGTTCTGGAGGTTCTTCACCAGGTCGGCCTGGGTGTCGCTGACCAATCCCGTTGCGGTGTCACTGAACACGCGGAGCTTGTCGAGTGCGGTGGTGATCCTCGGCCGTTCCCGAATCAGGACGTCGAGCGCAGGCGGGATCTTCGTCAGCGCGTCGGAGATGACGTCACGCTGATCGGACAGCGTGACGGCCAGTCGATTGAGGGCCTGGATGGAGGCGACGATGTCGTCGCGTTGCCGGTCGAGTGTCCCTACGAAGGTGTCCAACCGGGTGAGCAGGTCACGGACGTCGTCCTGGCGACCGGACAGCGCGGCGGTCAGGTTGTGGATGACGTCACCGATCTGACCGAGCCCGCCACCGGTGACCACGGCCGCCAGTGAGGACAGGGTCTGCTCCGTCGACGGATACGTCGCGGTGGCGCCGACGCCGATGGTGGCACCTGGCTGGAGTCGTCCGCGCGGTTTCTGGCCGAGCGGCGGGTCGAGCGCGACGTGCATGGAGCCTAGCAGGCTGGTCTGACCAACGCTGGCCACGGCGTTCTCGGCCACCGCCACGTCCGGCCGGACCGCCACGTCGACGTCGATGTGCCAGTTGGAGAACCTCATGGCCCGGACGCTTCCGACGACGACATCGTCGATCAGCACCGGCGAATTCGATTCCAGCGTGCCGATGTTCGTGAACTGAAGGTGGTAGACGGCGGCATCGGACCCACTGCCGACGGCGCCGGGCAGCGGTAGCGAGTTGACTCCCTGGAAGCCGCATCCCGCCAAGGTCAGCGCGACGCAGAGACCGATCGCCGCGAGTCGCCGCGCTCGAAGGACGTCGATCACGATGGCGGGGTCCCCTCGGCAGGGCCGGGTGCCTCCGCAGGCAGCAGCAGGGCGGGCAGGGTCGGCGGCCCTGGCACGGGCGCTCCGGGAAAGAGTGCGGGCGACGGGTCGGCTGGCAGGTGATCGGGTGCGGACGGACCCGGCGCCACCGCGGGTGGTTGACCGAATCCGGGGGGCGGAGCCTGGTCGCCGTTGAGCCCGGTGTACGCCGACACCGATGGCGGTATCTCTGGGGCAACGGGTTTCGGGCCGGCGCCGCCGGGCGCGAGCCCCGGCTCGGAGTAGATGAGGCGGTCCGGGTTGATCGATTTCATCAGCAGCGGGTTCACGGGGAAGGGAAGCTCGTTGACGCTGACGGAGTTCAGCGCCGGGCCCAGCGTCTGCGCGCACAGCTTGGCGGACTCGGGCGACGTGACGCTCGCGACGGCGGAGATCGCGCTGCAGATCAGCGCCATCGGGTTGGAGAAGTTGTTGAGCGCGAATCTGCCGATCTGGCTCCCCGAGTCCGGGTCGTAGATGTCATATGCGTTGGCGAGCGCGTTGGGCGCGGCGTGCAGCAGATTCTCGAGATCGAGCCGGTGGTCGACGAGATTCTGCGTGACGTTGGTCAGCCGCTGAAGCTGTTCTGCCGTTTGATCGCGACTGCCCGCGACGAACCGCCGTACGTCGCCCACGGCCGACGACAGATCGGTCAACGCGGAGCCAAGGTCGGACTGGTCGTTCACGACACTGGTCAGGGTGGCGAACCTGTCCTGGAATTGCACGATCTGTTGATTGCTGTCCCGCAGCGCCGTGACGAAGGTCTGCAGATTCTTGATCACGTCGACGAGGTTGCCGCTCCCGCCGGCGAGGACGCGGCCCAGTCCCGAGAGTTCGGCGATGGTCTGGCGCAGCTTCTCGCCGTTGCCGTCCATCGCGTTGGCCGCACTGTCGATGAACCGGGACAGCGACGTGCCCGAGACACCGCTACGCGGCCCGAGATCGGTTGCCAATCGGGTCAACTGGGCCTTGACCTCGTCCCATTCGACCGGGATCGCGGTGCGGTCGACGGGGATGACCGCCCCGTCCGCCATCGTGGGACCGCTCGTCTCGTACGCGGGGGCGAGCTGGACGTACCGCGCCGCCACCAGGCTCTGGGCGACGATGACCGCTTTCGCGTCGGCGGGAACCGGAACGTCGTGGTCGACGTGGAACGTCATCCTGGCCTGCCCACCGACCGGTTCGATGGAGGCGATGGTGCCGACCTTCACGCCCGCGACGCGGACCTCGTCACCGGAGTAGATGCCCGTGGCGCTGACGAAGTACGCGGTGATGGTCTTCGGTGCGAAGTAGGCGGAGTGGGCCACGACCGCGGCGCCGCCGAGCAACAGCCCTACCAGGGCGAGCGCGGTGAGAACGCGCAAGCGCACAGCCGTCATCGGGGGCCGCCCGGGATGCCGTTGTAGGGCAACGGAAGTTCGGCTCGAGGTCCAGCCGTATCAGGGGGCCGCCCGGCATCGACGCCACGCCGGAAGCCGAAGGCGTAGTCCAGGAACGGTTGCAGCAGTTCGGACGGGAGGAGGTTCGACACGAACGCTTCGTAGAAGTAGCCGTTCGCGACGGCTTCACCCTGCGTGATCTGGTACTTGGCGAGACCAGGGAGCGCCTTGCCAATGTTGTCGCGGTTCTTCTCCAGCATCGCGGTCACGGAGTTGAGCTTCTGCAGGGTTGGGGCGAGCACCTTCTCGTTGTCGGCGACCAGACCCGACAATTCCTTGGACAGTGCCGAGACACTCGCGAGCAGGTCGACGATTGCCTGGCGTCGGTCGTTCAGCACGCCGATCAGGTCGTTGGCGCTGAGGATGAGTGTGTTGAGCTGCTGGCTGCGTTGGGCGAGCACACCGGTGACCGACGCAGCGCTCTTGAGCAGTGAGCGCAGCGTGTCGTTGCGACCGTTCAGCGACCGCGACAGCCGGGTCACGCCGTCGAAGGTCGGACCGAGTTGCGGCGCAATCTGATCGATCGTCGCCGACAGAGTGTCGAGCGCCTGATTGATGCCCTCGGTGTCGGTGCCCGCGGTGTTGTTGGTGAGATCGCTGACGGCCTCGGTCAGCGAATACGGCGACGACGTGCGCGTCACCGGGATGACGTCTCGCGGATGCATCGTCGCGTTGCCGCGCGATTCCAGGGTGAGGATGCGTTGGCCCAACAACGTCCCGGTGCGGATGTGCGCGGTGGTCTCCGATCCGAGCGCGACCGCGGCGTCGACGGTGAAGGAAACCAGCGCCTTGCCCTTGTCGAGCGAAACACCGGACACGGAGCCGACCTTCATCCCCGAGACCCTGACGTCGTTGCCCACGGTCAAGCCGCCGGCTTCGGTGAACAGCGCCTGATACCGGATTGCCGTGGCCCACCGGGCGATCCGGTCGGGCTGCAGACCGACGGAGATGATCAGCACCATCAGGATGACGCCGATCACACCCGATCGGACGAGCTTGGCTCCGCGGTATTTGAGCATTACTCGGAGCACCTCCCGTTGGCCTGGTCGAACCACGGGAACACCGCGGTGTTCCCTTGGAGATCGGTGACGCGGAAGGACAGCGAACAGATGTAGATGTTGAGCCAGCTGCCGTAGGAACCGAGCCGGATCAGCTTTCGGTAGTTGTCGGGCGCTCTCCCCAGCGCGGCGTCGATCTTGTCCTTCTCGCCGTCGAGAAGTGGTGCCAGTCGGTTCAATTGGCTGATCGTGCCGGACAGAGGAGCACGGGCCTGCCCGAGCAGGTCGGCAAGCGACGCCGTCCCCGCGTCCAGGGAGTCGATGGCAGCGCCGATCGGATCGCGGTTCTCGGATAGCTCGGTGACGAGGCGTTGCAGGCGGTCGATCGTCCCCGAGAACTGGGCACCGTCGTCCGCCAGGGTGCCAACCACCCTGTTGAGGTTGTCGATCAGCTGCTCGATGACTGCGTCGTTGTCCGCGAGATCGCCGGTGAGGGAGGAGGTGTGGGAGAGCAGCGAGTCCAGCGTGCCGCCCTGACCCTGGAAGATCTGCAGCAGCGCCGACGACAGCGCGTTGACGTCACGCGGGTTCAGGCCCTGGATGACGGGCTTCAGACCACCGAGCAGAAGGTCGAGATCGAGTGCGGGCGACGTTCGATCGGCGGGGATCTGCGATCCCGCGGGCAGGATCCTGGTGGATCCGGGTCCGTCGATCAGTTCCAGGAATCGATCCCCGACGAGGTTGAGGTACCGGACGGCCAGCTTCGTCCCCGTGCTCATCACCACGTCGCGGTCGGCGTCGAACGCCACCTCGATGGTGTGGTCTGGTCGCATGGAGACGTCGTCGACGGTGCCGACGCGCAAGCCGCCGGCCCGCACCGAGTCGCCCTTCTTCAGCCCGGAGATGTCGGCGAACACGGCGGAGTAGGAGTTCGTCGAGCCGGTGCGGTACTGACCGAAGATGAGGATGAGGAATCCGGTCAGAAGCGTCATCACCAGTGCGAAGATCCCGAACTTGACGAAAAGCGCACGCACGCCGGTCATCCCGGTTGGCCGACCTGTGCGGTGTTGCGCGGCGGTCCGTCGATCGGGCCGAACAACATCTGCTTGAGCCCGTCGGAGTTCACCAGGAGGCCCTGGTTTCCGTACTGTGCCGGATTGGCGCCCATGTCGGTGATGACGTAGGGCGGACGGGAGTCAAAGGGGACGTTGGGCAGTGTGAGGCAGTGTGTCCCACCGGTGGCGGCGACCTTCGGCAGGTTGCCCGGATAGCGGTAGCGCTCCCTTCCCCACTGAAAGCCGATCGAGTCCACGATGCCCGGCTTGTCCAAAGGGGGCGCCTTCGCGATCGGAATCAGGCCGGCCAGTCCGCACGTGATCGCTTGGTTGTACTGATTGGTCAGGTCGGTCGTGGGTACCAGCACGTGCAGCAGATCGGTCAACCCCTGCCGGTTGGCGCCGATGACCTCGTTGCCGGTGTCGGCGAGTCCGATCGTGCTGACGAGGAAGGCATCGAGGTTCTGCTGTTCGTCGACGAGCGTCTGACCGATCGTCGTCGCATTGCCCGCGGTCTTGATCAGATCCGGGGCGGCGTCGGCGTAGGCGTCGAACACGGGGGGAGCTTGTTGGAGATCGTGGCTCAGGCTCGGCAGGCTCGGTTCCATCTTCGCGAGGTAGTGGTCGAGTTGGCTCAGGGTCGTGCCGAATCGCGGACCGCGACCGTCGAACGCCGCGGCGAGGGCGCCCAGTGTCTCGTTGAGCTTGTCGGGCTGAATCTTGGTGAGCACCGACACGAGTTGTTCGAAGATGGTGTTGAACTCGACCGTCACGTGGTCGGAGTCCAGCACCTGGCCCGGTCGCAGAGTGTGCGGCGACGGGTCGGGTGGGGGGATGAGGTCGACGGACTTGGCGCCGAACACCGTTGGTGAGGCGATGTCGACGATCACGTTGTCGGGAATGTGGACCAACTGCTCGGGATCCATCTCCAGGTGAATGGCAGCCCGCCCCTCGGGCCGTTGCTCGATCGAGCCGACTCTGCCGACGGGGACGCCGAGAAGTTCCACCTTGGCATCGGGATTCATCACCAGCCCCGCCCGCTGTGACATGACGGTCAGCGGAACGGTGTCGGAGAAACTGTCCTCGAACGCTCCGACCGCCGCGACCGCGACCGCCACGACCGCGGCAATCGTCCCCGCGCCGACGAGTGCGCGGATGGCGGTGGCCTTCACGGCGTGTTCTCCTCCGGTGGGCTTTTGCTCGGATCGGCTATTGCGAGTCGGCGAATGTCCCAGTGGGACAAGTCAACTTGTGAATCGGTAGACGGTCGGCTAGGCGAATCGGCATGCCGCCTCGTCGGGCGGGCGGGGTGCTCTTCTGACTGAATCCAGTTAAGGGTCTTTCTTTACTAAGTTAGCGATTTACTACCGTACGCCGTGGGCGCGGCCTAAGTCACCACTTGCGCACATCGAAGGAGCCGGCGTCGCCATGTGTCACGCGTAAGGCCGGGCAGTCCCCGATCGAGTGACGGTGCACCCGCCCCCGCGGCCGCAGTGATCAAACCCACCCATGCGCGGTTTGACCGGTGGCACCCGCGATGGCGGAGAATCGCTGGATGGAATCGCGCCGAGTTGCGGAGGAGGGAACATCCGTCTCCTCCGACGAAACCGGCGGCGACCCCATTGATCCCGCAGAGCGGCTCATCGTGCCTGGTGAGACCTGCTGGGATGCCGCACCCGCGAATCGGTACGCCCCCATCGTCGATGGCGCTGACTACCTGCGGCACGTCAAGGCGGCCATGCTGAGCGCGCAGCATCGAATCGTCGTCATCGGCTGGGATCTGGATTACCGGACGGCGTTCGAGCGAGGCGAGACGACGTTGGAGGGACCCAACAACCTCGGGCCCTTCCTGCACTGGCTGCTGTGGAAGCGTCGTGACCTGAACGTCTACCTGTTGAAGTCGAACCTGCGGCTGCTGCCTGCGTTCGACGGGTTCTGGTTCGGTGTGGCTCCGGTAAGTCTGCTCAACCAATTCACTTCTGCGCGAATGCACTTCGCGGTCGACGGAGTGCACCCGACCGGGGCTGTGCACCATCAGAAGATCGTGGTCGTCGACGACGCCGTTGCCTTCTGCGGCGGCATCGACCTGACCATCGGGCGCTGGGACACCCGCGCGCACCCTCCCGTCGATCACCGCAGGCACGGTCCCGGGGATCCCTACGGCCCGCGCCACGAAGTGGCCGCCGCCGTGGACGGACCAGCCGCACGGCTACTCGCACTGCAGGCTCACGAACGGTGGGAGGCGGCCACCGGTCACGCCATGACCAAGGACGTTCCCTACACCTCCCCGTGGCCGGCAGGGCTTCGACCGTCGTTGCGCAACGTCGATGTCGGGGTGGCGCGCACACTTCCAGCGCTGCCGCAACGCAGTGAGATACGGGAGGTCGAGGCGCTGGATCTCGCTGCGGTCGCTGCCGCTCAGGACGTCATCTACATGGAGAACCAGTACTTCGCATCACGCACCATCGCGGAGGCGATCGCGTCGCGGTTGCGCGAAGAGGACGGTCCCGAAGTCGTGATCGTCCTACCCCGCAGTTCGGAGAGCCGACTGGAGATCGAGTCGATGGACAGCGCTCGCCAACGCCTGGTGCGGTTGCTCAGGTCGGCAGACCTACACGGGCGGTTGGGGGTGTATTGGCCCGCGGCGGGTGCCGGGGTATCGGTGTACGTGCACTCGAAGATCATCGCGGTCGACGGTCGATTGCTTCGCATCGGTTCCTCCAACTTCAACAACCGATCGCTGGGCTTCGACAGCGAATGCGACATCGCGATCGAAGCCAGACCGGAATTGGCGAACCACGACGAGGTGGAGCGTGAGATCCTCGACACCCGCGACGGTTTGGTGGCCGAGCATCTGGGAGTCTCCGTCAGCGTCTTCCGCGACGAAGTCCGGCGCAGGGGCGCATTCCGGCACGGCATCGAAGAGCTGCGCAGCGCCGGTCGCTCGCTGCGCAAGCTCACCGACACGATGGTGTCCGCCGACGAAAGCCCCTTCGCGGAAAACGATCTCATGGACCCGCTGCACGTGCCGCAGTCCATCGCGCTGAGCACGTTGAGACTGGCCGAATCGGTGGCGACGTGGCCGCTCCGTCAAACGCTGCTCGGCACCTGGTATCAGAAGCTGCGCCGTATCGCCGCCAGCGTAGCGACTCGATAGTCGGCACCCGAGAGCCGGGCTGCCCCGGTCAGCGACGCTGCAGCTCGACCACCAGTGGCCGGTGATCGGAGATCGGCATGGGCGGGGTTTCGCTGCGTCGGACGGTCAGCCCGGGATCATCGGTGAGGATGTGATCCAACTGGCGTTTGGGGCGGTCGGCGGGAAACGTCGGCCCCGCCGCGAGCGATCGCATTCCCGACCATCGGCGCACCGCATTTGGGGTGAGATTCAGATCGCCGACCACGAGGTGCGGGCCGGGAAGCGTTCGGACGTCCCTCACCAATCGGCGCAACTGATGTCGGTTCCAGCCGGGCACGAACGACAAGTGGGTGTTGGCGACCGTCAGTGGGCCGACCGGAGTGTCCAGTACGGCCATGACCGCTGCCCGTGGTTCCTCGTCGACGATCATTACCCGGTTGGGGCCGGGTAGGTACATCGGGACACGGGTGAGGATGCGCGGCAGTCTCAGCACCTGCCAACTGGACACCGGAAACCGGGACAGCAGCGCGATCCCGTAGGCAGCCGACCCGGGTTGCTCCGCCCCCGTGGCGGCGCTCCACGTGGCCCCCGGCGTGCCCGAGATCACGGCCACGAAGCGGTGGGCCACGGCGCCCATCGCCTCAGCCGCCACTTCGGTCAGATCGGTTCGGCCGGACCGTTCCTGCTCGAGGTCGACCTCCTGTAGCGCCAGGACGTCGGGATCCAACCGCAGTACGCCGTCGCGGAGCCGAGCCGGATCGACGACGCCGCCGACGGTACGGCCGTGCAGGATGTTGAAGGTCGCGACGCGCAGGACCATCACCCTTCCTCGAGTCGGTTGCCATGGACCCGTCGCAGGGCGCTGGCGAACCATACCCGCCGGGTAGCCCGCCAAACGCCGCCGTCAGTGGCGGCGGCGCAGGCAGAACGCGGTGAAGAAACCTTCCCTCGAACCATCGCCATGGTCGATACGGTAAGACCTTCAGGAACGATGCTCGCACGGGCAGTGGAACGAGGAGAAGCCGACTTGCTGAAGGTGATGGAGGGCGTCCGCGTCCTGGAGGTTGCTCAATTCACGTTCGTTCCTGCCGCCGGGGCCATCCTCGCGGATTGGGGGGCCGACGTGATCAAGGTCGAGCATCCGGTTCGCGGTGACACCCAGCGAGGGTTCGTGAACATGGGTGGACTCCAGCTCGACCCGAACCGTCACCCGTTGATCGAGCACCCCAACCGCGGCAAGCGCAGCGTCGGCATCGACGTCTCCACGCCCGAGGGCCAGGAGGTGCTCTACGAGATCGCGAAGTCCTCGGACGTCTTCCTCACCAACTTCATGCCAGCGGTCCGCCAACGGCACAAGTTCGACGTCGAGCACATCAGGGCGGCGAACCCGGACATCATCTATGCGCGAGGCAGCGCCTACGGCGACAAGGGGCCCGAGCGCGACATCGGCGGCTTCGACGGCACGGCATTCTGGACGAGAAGCGGTGTCGGTCACGCGCTGACGCCAGAGGGACTCGGCGGAGCGCTGCCGCAGGGTATCCCGGCGTTCGGCGACTCGATCGGCGGCATGAACATCGCGGGCGGCATCTCCGCGGCACTGTTCCACCGCGAGCGCACCGGCGAGACGGCCGAGATCGACGTCTCGCTGCTGAGCACGGCGTGGTGGGCAGCCGGAGCCAGCGTCACCCAGGGCATGGAGACGGGGCAGACCATGCGCGCACCAATGCCGAATTCGGCTGCACCGTCGGTGAATCCGTTTCTCGGCAACTATGAGACCTCCGACGGCGGCACCATCAACCTGTGCATCGTCAGCCCCACCGGCTACATCCGTGACGCCTTCGAGCATCTCGGCCTCGGGGATGCCGCCGACGACGACCGCTTCAGGGACGTCATGCCGCTGATCGAGAACGCCGACGCGGCCGCGGAGTTGATCAGGCAGGCGATCCGCAGCAAGCCGTTCGAGTACTGGCGCGAACACCTCAAGACGATGAAGGGTCAGTGGGCGCCGTTCCAGAGCCTCGTCGACCTCGGCAGCGACGAGCAGGCGATCGCCAACGACATGATCGTCGAGGTCGAGGCCGCCGACGGCGGGGCACCGTTCAAGGTCGTCCGCGGCCCGGTCCAGTTCAACCACGAACCGTTGGAGACGACGCGTGCCCCCCAAGCCTCCGAGCACACCGAGATCGTCCTCGTGGAGATGGGCATCGAGTGGGACCGCATCGAGAAGCTGAAGGACTCCGGCGCCATCGCCTGAGTTACACCGCTTGATGGCCGTGTAACCGAATTGGTGTGACGAAGGACGCCCGCGACGTAACGTGTCCGTCGTGAGCGCCCAGGATCTGACGTTCGGTGGCATCGACGACGTGGCGAGACCGCTGGCGGTGCTGGTGCACGGCTTTCCCGACACGCCACACACGTGGCGCCACCTCGGTCCCGTCCTCGCCGACGCCGGCTATCGCGTGGTGGCGACGTGGCTGCCCGGCTATTGCACCGCCGCGGCGGGACCGGTCAGCGTGGGCACCTACGTCCGGCACGTTCTCGACGTGCGGAACCGCCATGGCGGCGACGAGCGCGCCGTGCTGGTCGGACACGACTGGGGCGCCAATGCGGGATACGGCGTGGTGGTCACCGACCCGAGCGCGTTCTCGCGGTTCGTCGCGCTCGCGGTACCGCCGACCGCTGCGCTCGGCTCGGGGCTCTTCGGCTACGACCAATTGAGGAGATCGTTCTACATCTGGTTCATCCAGCAGGTCGGGCTCCCCGAGGTGGCCCTACTCGAACCGGGCTTCTGGGAGTCGCTGTGGGCTGACTGGTCGCCGGGATATGATCCGGCGCAAGATGTTTCGTCGCTGCGACAGTACGTGACGCCCGAGACCATCGCGGGCGTGCTCGGCCCGTACCGGGCGTCGTTCGATCCGCAGTTCGCGGACCCAGACGCGGTGGCGGAGGCCGCAGCCACCCTCGAGGCGCCACCCGTGCCGACCTACTACCTGCACGGTTCCCAGGACGGTGCAATCGGCGCCGAGTTGCTCGGTGCGGTCGACGACTACCTGACCACACCGGGCTCGTCGTTCGAGCTAGTCGACGGCGTCGGGCACTTCCTTCATCTGGAGCGCCCAGAGGTCCTTGGCGCCAAGATCGTTGGCTGGCTTGCGAATTGAGGAGCGCGCAGCCGCGCCCCGTTTGCGGCGCGGGTCCAGGCCCGCCGCGTGACGCAGTTCGGCGAGGAAACTGGCCCGGTCGTGGCCACGCACCAGGTAGTGGCAGATGGCGATGCGCACGACCGCCGCTGCCGCGATGTCGGGATTCTCGCCGGTCATGATGTGCCGCATGCCTTCCTGCATGGTCGGCAACACGCGCATCATCTGCGCCAGCGAGTACTCGGGCTCCATGTCGACCAGCACGGCGAGTGAGTGCGAGAACTGATGGTCGACGATGAACTGCAGCGCCGCGTCGACCCGCGCGGAACCGCGCAGTCCGGCCGTCGCTGCGGCAACGCCTGCGTTGAAGTTGTCCTGTTCGTAGAGCGCGAAGGCCTCGAGCAGACCCTCCTTGGAACCGAAGTACCGGTACACGGTGGGGCGTGACACGCCTGCTTCGGCGGCCACCTCGAGCAGCTGGAGCTTCCTGCGACCGGTGCGTGACACCACGACGAAGGTGGCGTCCAGAATCTGCTTCCGTAGGGACTGTTCGTTGTCTGCCGCCATGACGTCGCCTCGTCTCGCGCTTTACACCTGTGCACCCGAATGTCACACTGATCGTACGCAGTGTCTCGGTTCTCGATCAACATCGACGCGGCCGGGATGACGACGACGAAGCGCTCGGCCCCCACGGAGGTGGCGACCCATGACGGACCTGGTGATACGAAAGATCCGCTGGGAGTTCGACGACACGGTGCCCTTCATGTGGCAACCCGCGAACCCCAACTTCGGTATCTTCTGCAACGTCTTCACCTTCATCGCCGTGCCATTCGAGCGTTACATCATCAAGGCGCTACGTCAGGCACAGAGCAGGTTCGACGAGTCACCGGACGTGGCGGCCGAGGCCGACGCCTTCCTGCGTCAGGAAGGTCAGCACGCCGCGGCGCACCGCAAGCATATGACCGCTCTCGTCGCGCAGTACCCAGGCCTGGAACGCGCCTACGACGACGCCACCAGCGCGTTCGACCAACTCGTCGAACAGCACCCCGTCGAGTTTCATGCGGCCTACATCGCGAACCTCGAGGCCACCTTCACGCCCTTGTTCAAAGTCATTCTCGACAACCGTGATTCGTTGTTCGCAGGAGCAGACCAGCGCGTCGCGGCCCTGATGACCTGGCACTTCGTCGAGGAGATCGAGCACCGGAGTTCGGGACTCATCCTGTACCGCCATCTCAGCCCCGATCCCTGGTACCGGGTCAAGCGGATTCGTGACACCTTCGATCACATCGGAAGCGTCGCGGCCCAGATCGCAAGGACCATCGACGAAGTCGTACCCTTCGACGACCGGGGCGCCTCCGCGCAGGACCTGATGTCCATCGCACTGCTCGTCGACGAATTCAAGTACCGCGGACCCGGCGGCAGGCGCCGTCGGAACGGGCGCGGAGGCTGCCCGACGATGTTTCAGTCGGTGCCGACCGCAGACCTGGCCAAGATGGTGTGGCGACTGGCGCTCTCGCAGGCGCCCAATCACGACCCCAAGCAACAGCCGCTGCCGGACTGGGCCGACACCTGGATGGCCGAGTACGAGCGGGGGACCGACATGACCACGTTCGCGGCGACCGGTCGGACTGCTCGGTGAAGGAAGGACGCAGGCCGACCATCGCGGTGATCGGCGCAGGCCCTGGCGGTATCGCGATGGGCGCGAAGCTGATCGAGGAAGGATACGAGTTCACCATCTTCGACGGGGCGGCGGGGTTCGGCGGAACTTGGCGCAAGAACACCTATCCCGGCGCGGCCTGTGACGTCCCGTCTCACTTCTACTCGTTCTCCTTCGCGCTGAACCCGCGGTGGAGCAAGACCTACGCCAACCAGCCGGAGATCCTGGCCTACCTCGAGCGGGTGGCGTCGGAGCTCGGGCTCGACGATCACCTGGTCGCCGACACCCGGGTGAATTCGCTTCACTGGTCGGACGTGGATCACCGGTGGACCATCCACACCGATCGCGGGACGACGCTCGAGTTCGACGTGGTGGTCAGTGCCGTCGGCATGCTCGACGTGCCAAACGTCCCTGACATCCCGGGAAGTGACCTCTTCAGCGGCCGCACCTTCCACTCCTCGCAGTGGGACCACTCGAAATCCGTTGCCGGCGAACGTGTCGCGTCGATCGGCACGGGCGCGAGCGCGATCCAGTACGTGCCGGAGGTCGCCGCCCTAGCCGACCATCTCACCGTCTTCCAGCGCACACCGATCTGGGTCTCCCCGCGCTTCGACGAACCGTTCACCGTTGAGCAACAAGACGCGTTCGAGCGGGATCCGGCGGAGGCCCGCAAGGTGCGTGATGCCGCCCTGGAGCAGTACGAGATGATCGACTTCGCCGAGTACGGCAGGCAGACCACCGAGGCCACGGATCGGGCCCGCGAGTACCTACGCCGCAAGATCGCCGATGAGGACCTTCGCGCCAAGCTGACCCCCGCCTACCCCGTCGGGTGCAAGCGGCCGCTGCTGTCCCGCACCTGGTTTCCCACGTTCGCCCGCGCCAACGTGTCCCTGGAGACGTCACCCATCGTCGAGTTCACCAAGCGCGGTCTGCGCACCGCCGACGGCATCGAACACGTCGTGGACACCGTCGTGTACGGCACCGGCTTCAAGGCCGCGAACTACCTTGCCAGCCTTGACGTCCACGGCCGGTCCGGAGCGCGGCTGCACGACGACTGGCGCGAGGGTGCCGAGGCATACCTCGGCACCGCGGTACCCGGCTACCCGAACCTGTTCACCCTCTACGGGCCCAACACCAACGGTGTCACCTCCATCATCTACGTCCTCGAGGCGCAGGCTGGATACGTGTGCCGGCTGCTCCACGCGATGCGTGACGGCGGATTCGACGCGGTCGAGGTCAGGCGCGACGTACACGACCGGTACAACGCGGAGATCCAGGAAGCGATGGACGGCACCGTCTGGCTGGCCAAATGCAACAACTACTACCGCCATCCGAACGGGAAGGTGGTCACTCAGTTCCCCTACAGCGGAACGGCGTTCGCCCAGCGGCTGGCAGATGTCCGCCTCGACGACTATGACGCGACCTCACGGGTTGGCAACCTACAGGAGGTCTTGCAGTGACGCGTGCGGTGCACCATTCGGCGATCGTGACATCCGACGTCGAACTGTCCCTGCGTTTTTGGCGCGATGGGCTCGGGCTGGTCGAGATGATGGACCACATGTTCACGGGGGACTGGCCCACGCTGTTCAACGCAGCTACCGACGTCCTTCGGTCGGTGTACCTGGGTGATCCCGACCATCCCGGTTCCGGCATCGTCGAACTCGTCCACTTCGACGGGGCCGACGGCGTCGCGGTCGACTCGGGCGCGGGGCCCATGCCCGGGTTCTTCCTGCTGTCGCTGGAACGCGACGTCGAGGCCACCCTGGGCACGCTGGCAGAACTTGGCTTCACCCAAGGGGTGCGCCGCATTTCGATGCCCGGCCCCGGGGGCAAGACCGTCGCCATGGCGGTGATCACGGCCCCCGACGGCGTCCGCGTCGAGCTGATCGGAGCGCCCGCGTGAGCACCGTCGTCGTCGGAGGAGGCTCCGGGATCGGACGAGCCGTCGTGACGCGACTTCGCGGGGCGGGCCAGCAGGTGACGGTTTGGGATCTCGTCGGTGGTGACATCACCTGTGACATCAGCGATCCCGTGTCGGTGAGTTCCGCGATGGAGCAGACCGTGGCATCGACAGGCGCGCCCGACCGCTTCGTGACCTGTGCGGGCGTCGGTGCCTCCGGCCTGCTGCTGGAACAGACCCCAGAGCATTGGCGACGAGTGCTGGACGTCAATCTCACCGGCACCTGGCTGGCCATGCGGTCGGGTGCACAGGCCATGATCGACGCGGGCACCGGCGGTTCGATCGTCGCGGTGTCGAGCATCAGCGGCACCCTTGCCGATCGGGACATGGGCGCCTACTGCGTGTCCAAGGCGGGGATCGACATGCTGGTCCGGGTGGCGGCCGCGGAATGGGGCGCACATGGCATCCGCGTCAACGCCGTAGGGCCCGGCGTCACTCGCACCCCGATGCTCGCCAAGCCCGAACGGCTGCCGGGCTGGGTCGAGGGGTTGACCGAGCGGACCGCCCTCGGGCGTCTCGGTGAGGCCGACGACGTGGCAGAGGTCATCACGAGTCTTCTTGACCTGTCGTGGGTGACGGGCCAGACCCTGTTCGCCGACGGTGGTCTCGCCCTGCAGAGTCCCATCGACGCGTACGGCCAGGTGCAACGGCTCACGAAGCGGGATCGCGCATGAGTGCCGAGCGAGAAGCGAAGCGGGATTGCGCATAAGGGTCCAGCGAGAAGCGAAGCGGGATCGCGCATGTTGCCAGCGGTCGGCAACTGACGGCTAGCCGCTGCCTGCGATCGCGTCCGCCAGCGCAACGCTAACGTGCGTGTCCGCTCATCGACGCTCTCCGCGCAGCAACGACGCCAGCGCGGCCAGGGCGGCCAGGATCACCGAGGCGATGAACACCACGGCCAAGCCGTGTTCGAACGGGGCGGCGATCAGGTGAGGGAAGAACTCGCGGCCGGTGATCGTCTCCTGGTTCGCGGCGGGCAGAGCGGCGAGCGCACCCGTCGGCGCCAACAGATGCTCCAGGGGGTTCACGCCGAGGACGGCCGAGAACAGTGTCGCGACCGGAGGCAACGCGCCGACGTCGTGCGCGACGTTGGGCGGGATGCCCTGCTGGATGAGGCCGTTCGACATCGCGGCGGGCAGCGTGGTGGACAGGCCCGTCACCATCAGCGAGAAGAACACGCCGATCGACAGGGCGGTGCCCGAGTTCTGGAACGTCGCACGCATTCCCGACGCGACGCCGCGTTGTTCGGGGGGAACGCTGCTCATGATCGACGACGTGTTCGGTGCGGAGAACATGCCGCTGCCGATCCCGTTGGCCGCGATCAACAGTGCGAAGGCCCAGTAGGGAAAGTCGATGGGCAGCATCAACAGGCCGACGAACGTGGCGCCGAACAGCGTCATCCCGGCGGTGGCGATGCCGCGGGAGCCGAAACGGTCGGACATGGTGCCCGAGAGCGGGCCCGAGACCAGGAAGCCCGCGGTCAGCGGCAGCAGGAAGATCCCCGCCCACAGAGGGGTGTCGACGTAGTCATAGCCGTGCAGCGGAAGCCAAATGCCCTGCAGCCAGATGATCAGCATGAACTGCAGCCCACCCTGCGCCAGCGAGAAGGCCAGCGTGGCGGCATTGCCCGCGGCGAACGCCCGGTTGCGGAAGAGGGCGAGCTGCACCATCGGCTCGGACACGCGCGACTCGATGACGAAGAAGGCGATCAGCAGCACGACCCCGGCCGCCAGCACGAGGTGCACGACGGGATTCTGCCAGCCGGTGGGATGGCCCCCGTGCGGCTGAAGGCCCAGGGTGATCGCCACCAGGATCGCGCTCAGACCGCCCGCGAACGTCAGGTTGCCCCACCAGTCGATGCGTCCCGGCTGACGCTGCCCCTTCGGTTCGCGGAGTTTGCGGTAAGCCCACACGGTTCCGAAGATCCCGACGGGCACGTTGACCCAGAACACCGCTCGCCAGTCCCAGGCCGCCAGCAGGCCACCCGCCACCAGGCCGATGAACGATCCGGCAAGCGCGGCAACCTGATTGAACCCCAACGCGAAGCCGCGGCGCTCCGGTGGGAATGCGTCGGTCAGGATGGCCGCGGAATTCGCCGTGAGCATCGAGCCGCCGGTCGCCTGGAGCACGCGCCAGCCGATCAGCCACAGCGCGGCGTGGCCTCCGACGAACGGGTCGAACGACAACATGATCGAGGCGGCGGTGAAGACGGTGAAGCCCGAGTTGTAGACGCGGACCCGGCCGAACATGTCACCGAGCCGCCCCAGTGAGACGACCAGGACCGACTGCACGAGGCGGTAGCCCATGATCATCCACAGCAGGTAGCCGATGTTCGACGGCGCCAACGGGTCGAGCTGGATGCCGCGGAAGATCGCGGGCAGCGAGATGATGACGATCGAGCCGTCGAGTGCCGACATGAACACCGCGGCCGTGGTGTTGGTGAGGACGATCCACTTGTAGCGGTCGGTCTCCGCGGGAATCTCCGCCGTCTGGCTCACAGGCTGTCCGCCAGGCGCTGGATCAAGGGGGTGGCAGCCAGGATCTGCTGAAGCTCGGCGTCGGTGAACCCGTCGAGCGCGCCCGCGATCTGTTCGACTCGGACGTCGCGTCGCCTGCCGACGATGCGTTTGCCCGCCGCGGTCACCGACATCACCACTCGGCGTCCGTCGGCGGGATCGGCACTGCGGCTGACCAGCTCGCGCTCCTCGAGGGAGGCAAGGGTGGCGCCCATCGACTGCGGACTGATCTGCTCGATGCGGGCCAGCTCGGCCGACGTCGCGGGTCCGTTGCGTTCCAACCGGGCCAGTGCGGCGACCTCGGGAAACGTGAGCTCGCCCGGTGAACCCGACGCGCGCAGTCGGCGGCGCAGCAGACCCATGCTGACGAACAGCGCACGGGCGACGCTGTCCCGATCGGGCTGACGTGAAGTCATCAGTCTCAACTTATCAGTTTGGACTGATTGCCGCGCCTGCTGATTACTTCACGGGTAATCGATTCCGGGACCCGATTGACGAACACTCGACCCATGGACGCCGCGACGCCAACTCCACGCCCACCAATCCTGTTCCTGCACGGCGTGTTCGGCAGGCCATCGCTGCTGGAGCCGTGGACGCGGACCCTCGAGGCCGATGGCTACTCCGTCCACACCCCGACGCTGCCCGGCCGCGAACCGACCGACGACGAGGTGCTCGCCCGCTCGGGCATCGACGAATGCTTCACCGTGGCACTGGAGGCCTACGACCGCATCGGCGAGCCGGCCATCGTGATCGGTCACAGCATGGGCGGACTGCTCGCGCAGAAGATTGCGGCCGCGCGCACCCCGCTGGCGGTGGTGCTGCTGGCCTCGGTTCCGCCAGGTGTGTTGTGGCTGCAGCCGCGGGTACTCCCGCACTTCCTTCCGATCTTGCCGAAAGTCGTTGCGGGAAAACCGTTCCTGCCGTCGGCCAAGACCATGCGCGAGGTCCCGCTCAGCACACTGCCCGCGGCCGAGAAGGAGGCGTTGATCCCCCTGCTGGTCCGCGATTCCGGCCGAGTGTTCCGCCAGCTGTCCATGGGGTCGCGGCCGACCAGGGTCAGGGCATCGGAGGTGGCCTGTCCCGTGCTGTGTGTCAGTGCGGGCTCGGACGAGAACGTGGCACCGTGGCTGTCACGGCGGATCGCCCGCCGCTACGGCGCCGAGCGCCATGACCATCCCGGCAAGCCACACTGGATCATCGCCGAGTCGGCGCTCGGCGACGTGGCGCCTCCGGTGCTGCACTGGCTACGCCGAACGGTCGCCTGATCACCGCAGGTCCTTGCGCATGGCGATGCCGAGAGCGCCCCTGCCCTGGCCCACCTCCCGAAAACCTTTGCGTTGATACAGGTGTATCGCCGGGTTGCGTCGGTGGCGATGACGGTCAACGACCCATCGGTCGGCAGCATGTCCACGACCTCTTCGGAGTCGGAGTCGGGGAGCGGCCAGTCCTCGATGACACATGCGTGGCGCGCCATCTCGACGACGAATGGAGCATCGCCGACGTCAGCGGAGTGGAAGGCGATGTCGCGCCGCACTACTGCGGTCCGTCCAGGTGATAGCCGTCGAAGAGTGGCCCGCCGCACGCGGTCAGCACCTGCAGCACCGCATGACGCATCGGGGACGTGTCACCTGCGGCCCTCTAGAGGGCCCGCAGGTAGCGCTTGCTCACCACGCGCTGCGCCAGGGACGTGAAGGGTCCCGCCAGCTTGCTCCACCACGTGCCGTGTCGCGAGAACGCGCTCACCTCGGCGTGGACCGCCTCACCGATCGGGTCGTACCGGACGGCGAACAACTCCTCGCCGGTCTCGGCGTGCCCCGGCAGGGTTCCGTAGGCGAAGCCACGGCGGTTGGGCTCGTCGACGACGTAGACCACCCGACAGGGCGCCTGGATCGGACCGAGCCCCACGATCACCTCCGAGCCGACCGCCGCCACGGCGGTCGTCGCATCGACGCGCAAGCCTGCGCCGCGCAGCATGCCCCACCGCATCACCTCGGCGGCCGCCTCCTCGAAACGCGTCCGGCCGTGGCCGATCACCGCCGACGCGTGGAAATGGTGGTAGCCCTGCGGCGGCGGACCGGCCGTCGCACCGGTCTCGGGGTATGTGAACGAAAGTCCCGCGAGGTCGCTCAGCTTCACCGCTTCACCATGCCACCGCCGGGGGTAGCGTCGAAACGGTGACCACCCAACCCGTCGCTCATGAATCCGGAACGCTCACCCTTGGTGGTGACCTGACCGTCCACCGACTTGGCTTCGGCACCATGCGCCTCACCGGCAAGGGCATCTGGGGCCCGCCCGCCGACCATGACGAGGCCATCCGCGTGCTGCGCCGCGCCGTCGAGCTCGGCATCGACTTCTTCGACACCGCCGACTCCTACGGGCCGTACGTGGCGGAGGAGTTGATCCGAGAAGCGCTGCATCCCTACCGGGACGGCATCGTCATCGCCACCAAGGCAGGCCTCCTGCGAACCGGACCGGACGCGTGGACACCGCTCGGGTTCCCGGCCTATCTGCGCCAGGAGGTCGAGATGAGCCTGACCCGTCTCGGCACCGACCGCATCGACCTCTTCCAGCTGCACCGCATCGACTCCAAGTTCCCTGCCGAGGACCAGGTCGGTGAACTCGCCGCGCTGCAGAAGGAGGGCAAGATCCGCCACATCGGCCTCTCCGAGATCTCCGTCGAACAGCTCGAGGCCGCCCAGAAGGTCGCACCGATCGTGTCAGTGCAGAACCGGTACAACATGTCCGAGCGCGACGCCGAGCCGCTCCTCGAGGCGTGCGAGGCACAGAACATCGCCTTCATCCCGTGGGCGCCGCTGGGCTCTGGCCCACTCGTCGCCGAGGGCGGTCCGCTGCAGAGCATTGCCGCCGAGCACCACGCCACGCCGTCCGAACTGGCCGTGGCCTGGCTGCTCAAGCGGTCCCCGGTGATGTTGCCGATTCCCGGCACGTCCCGCGTCTCCCATCTTGAAGAGAACGTGGGCGCGGCCAAGATCGTGTTGACCGACGACGAGTTCAACGCGATCAGCGGCGCCTGATCCCCGGCACCCGGCGGGTGCGGGTACCTCCGAGCACGTGCTCAGGCAATACGGTGGTCGGGTGGCCACCGACCCCGAACAGACGCAGTCCGGCGGCGGATTCAACCCGCCGGTGCCGACGACCCGCGGCGGGCCGGACTACGGCCGGTTCGTCGAGGCCGTTCGCACCCTCGGCGACCTGACCCGTGGCGCCGACGCACCCGACGACGTCGTGACGCGCGCCGCGGACCTCATCGAGGACGTGAACAGGTTGCTCGCCCCGTACGACGCGGACGAATGGCATTCGCCGTCCGGGCGGCGGATGGACCTGCCCAACCGCGGCAACGTCATGCAGGTTCCGGTGAACCTGACCGTGACCGAGGACGGCAGGGTCGGCGGGACGGCCCGCTTCCGTCGCTTTCACCTGGGCCGCAACGGCGCGGTCCACGGCGGCGCGCTGGCGCTGCTGTTCGACTCGCTGCTGGGCTTCGCTGCGTTCAAGCTCAGCAGAAGCCCGCGGCAGCGGACGGCGTTTCTCCACGTCGACTACCGCAAGATCGCCCTGGTGGAGAAGGAGCTGCAAGTGGACGCGGGCATCGACCGGATCGAGGGTCGCAAGATCTTCGTCGCAGGCCGACTCATGGACGGCGACGACGTGCTGTGCGAGGCGCACGCGTTGTTCCTCAAATTGCTCCCCGGGCAGCCGTGAGCGCCGAAGGCGATTCGCGAGTGAGGATCGCAGCGAGGGACGAGCGAGTGGGAGCCGAGCCGTGAGCAAGGTCGGCGAGTTGAAGCGCCGGTGGACAGGGTGGCGGGACAGCCTGCGCGACCGGCCGACCTACGACTTCACCTACCGCATCGTGGTCGGCGTCGTCGGACTGGCGGTGCTCGGTGTCGGCATCCTGGCGATCCCGTACCCGGGACCCGGTTGGGCGATCGTGTTCGTCGGTCTGGCCATCCTCGCCACCGAGTTCGAATGGGCCCACCGGCTGCTGACGTTCACCAAGGAGCGGTACGACCGGGTGATGACCTGGTTCAAGCGGCAGGGCCTGTGGGTGCAGGCCCTCGCTTTCGTCCTGACCGCAGCCGTCGCGGTGGCGACGTTGTGGTTTCTCGGGGCGCTCAGCCTTGCCGCGGGCCTGGTGGGCATCGAGCAGCCGTGGTTGAAGAGTCCCATCGGCGTGGGATCGTGAGCACCTGCACCGATACCATGGTCGCGATCAACACAGCCGCATACCTCGATGAGGAGATCCACCGATGACCGCCGTCGCCAGCATTGCCCCAGCAGCCCCGATCCGGGTGGCTGCCGGGACCACGGCAGGCGCCGCGGTTCGAGACGCCGGACTCCCGGGCCGGGGAGCGCCCGATGCCATCGTCGTCGTGAGGGACGCGGACGGCCGACTGCGCGATCTGTCCTGGACCCCGAAGTCCGACAGCGACGTGACACCCGTGGCGGCCGACACCGAAGAGGGCCGCAGCGTGATCCGGCATTCGGCGGCGCACGTCCTCGCCCAGGCGGTCCAGGGTCTGTTCCCCGAGGCGAAACTGGGCATCGGGCCGCCCATCACGGACGGCTTCTACTACGACTTCGACGTGCCGCGTGCGTTCACCCCGGAGGATCTGGCGGCGCTGGAGAAGCGCATGCGCCAGATCGTCAAGGACGGGCAGTTGTTCGACCGCCGCGTCTACGCGTCGAAGGACGAGGCGCTCGAAGACCTCGCCGACGAGCCGTACAAGCTTGAGCTCGTCGACGACAAGTCCGGCGACGCGGAGGTCATGGAGGTCGGCGGCGACGAGCTGACGGCCTATGACAATCTCAATCCTCGTACGCGCGAACGGATCTGGGGCGATTTGTGCCGTGGCCCGCACATCCCGACCACCAGGTACATCCCGGCCTTCAAGCTGACTCGTAGCTCCGCTGCCTACTGGCGCGGCAACCAGGCCAACGCCAGCCTGCAGCGCATCTACGGCACCGCGTGGGAGTCGCAGGAGGCGCTCGACCGCCATCTCGAACTGATCGAGGAGGCGCAGCGCCGCGACCACCGCAAGCTCGGCGTCGAGCTTGACCTCTTCAGCTTCCCCGACGAACTGGGCTCCGGGCTGCCCGTCTTCCACCCCAAGGGCGGTATCATCCGCCGCGAGCTGGAGGACTACTCGCGCCGCAAGCACGAGCAGGCCGGCTACGAGTTCGTCAACACCCCGCACATCACCAAGGAGCATCTCTACGTCACGTCCGGCCACCTGGAGTGGTACGCGGACGGGATGTTCCCCCCGATGCACATCGACGAGGAACTCAACGACGACGGCACCGTCCGCAAGCCGGGGCAGAACTACTACCTCAAGCCGATGAACTGCCCGATGCACCATCTGATCTACCGGGCGCGTGGCCGCTCCTACCGCGAACTTCCGTTGCGGCTCTTCGAATTCGGGTCGGTGTACCGCTACGAGAAGTCCGGCGTGGTGCATGGCCTGACCCGCGTGCGGGGCATGACCCAGGACGACGCCCACATCTACACCACCCGCGAACAGATGCGCGACGAGCTCACCTCGCTCCTGCGCTTCGTGCTCGACCTGCTCTCGGACTACGGCCTCGACGACTACTACCTGGAGCTGTCGACCAAGGACCCCGACAAGTACGTCGGCGCCGACGAGGTGTGGGACGAGGCAACCGAAACGCTGCGCGAGGTCGCCGAGGCGTCCGGGCTGGATCTGGTGCCCGATCCAGGCGGCGCGGCGTTCTACGGACCCAAGATCTCCGTGCAGGTCAAGGACGCGCTGGGGCGCACCTGGCAGATGTCTACCATCCAGCTGGACTTCAACATGCCCGAGCGCTTCGAGTTGGAGTACACCGCCGCCGACGGCAGCAGGCAGCGGCCGGTGCTGATCCACCGCGCCCTGTTCGGCTCCATCGAACGGTTCTTCGGGGTGCTCACGGAGCACTATGCGGGCGCCTTCCCGGCCTGGCTGGCCCCGGTTCAGGTGGTGGGCATCCCCGTCGCCGACGCGCACGTGCCGTATCTGGAAGACGTTGCCGCGCAACTGAAGACACGGGGAATCCGGGTCGACGTCGATGCCAGTGACGACCGGATGGCGAAGAAGATCGTCAACCAGACCAACCAGAAGGTGCCGTTCATGCTGCTGGCGGGCGACCGCGACGTGGAGGCAGGCGCGGTCAGCTTCCGGTTCGGCGACCGCACCCAGATCAACGGGGTCTCACGCGACGACGCCGTCGAGGCCATCGCGCAGTGGATCGCCAGGCGCGAGAACGCCGCTCCCACTGCCGAACTGCTCGAGGTCGGCGCGACGTGACCTCGAACGACGGCCACGAGATCGTCGATCACGGCGTCGGCGAGCCCGACCACCTGCAACGGCTGTGGACGCCGCACCGGATGAACTACATCGCCGATGCCATCAAGACGGGCTCGGCCGCGTCGTCAGAACCGTTCACCGACATCCCCAACATGTCGGACGAGGACGGGCTGATGGTCGCGCGCGGCGAACTCGTCTACGCGGTGCTGAACCTCTACCCGTACAACCCAGGGCACCTGATGGTGGTGCCCTACCGCAGGGTGGCCGAGCTCGAGGATCTCACCATCGCCGAGAGCGCCGAGCTGATGGCGTTCACGCAGAAGTCGATTCGCGTGATGAAGAGCGTGTCCCGGCCGCACGGGTTCAACGTCGGGCTCAACCTCGGGACCGCCGCGGGTGGTTCGCTCGCAGAGCACCTGCACATGCACGTCGTGCCGCGGTGGGGTGGTGACGCCAACTTCATCACCATCATCGGCAGCTCGAAGATCATTCCGCAGCTGCTCCGCGACACCCGCCAACTGCTGGCCACCGCGTGGACGAGCCTGCCGTGAGCGACTTCTACCTTCTCACCCGGGCTGCCTACACGAAGTTGAGCAGACCCGTGGCGAAGGCAGCGCTGCGCACCGGGCTCACCCCAGACAGCATCACCATCATCGGCACGGCGGGAACCGTCATCTCGGCGCTGACGCTGTTCCCCATCGGACAGCTCTGGTGGGGCGCATTCGCGGTGGCCGTCTTCGTCCTAGCCGACATGCTCGACGGAGCGATGGCGCGGGAACGCGGTTTCGGCACCAGGTTCGGCGGGGTCCTGGACGCCACCTGCGACAGGATCGCCGACGGGGCGATCTTCTGCGGCCTGCTGTGGTGGGCCGCGTTCGGCATGCACAGCAGCTCACTGGTGGTGGCCACGATGATCTGTCTAGTCACCTCACAAGTGGTGTCCTACATCAAGGCCCGTGCCGAGGCCAACGGGCTCGACGGTGGCGGCGGCATCATCGAACGGCCAGAACGGCTACTCATCGTGTTGATCGGCGCCGGTCTTTCTGGGGTCCACTTCCTGCACGTGCCGTGGTTGGTGCACGTCGCGATGTGGCTGCTGGCAGTGACCAGCCTGGTGACGTTGGGTCAGCGGGTGCACGCGGTGCGCACGTCGCCGGGTGCCATGGAACCGTTGAAAACTGATCAGCCGCAGGCAGATTCGACACAGCCACCTTCCGACTCGACTGGCGAAGCGAGCGGAACGTGAGCACGCCATCGGCGGGACTGCCCAAACTGCGCGGGCTCACGATTCCGCTCGGCGGTCAGCTGGCCGATCTTGGCTACGGTGCCGGCTGGCGAGTGGTGCGCGCGATGCCAGAGTTCGCGGCGCGCAACGCCTTCGACGCCGGTGCGTTGTACGCATCCCGCGGCGGCGGCCCCGAACAACTGCGCAAGAACCTCGCCAGGGTGATCGGGGTGCCGCCTGCCAAGGTGCCTGGAAGCCTGATTCGCGCGTCGTTGGCGTCCTACGCCCGGTACTGGCGAGAAGCCTTCCGGTTGCCGTCGATGGATCACGAGGTGCTGGGGCGCAAGCTGAACGAGGCCTCGGAGGCAGGCAACAACGTGGTAGCCGCACTGGAAGCAGGCCGCGGTGCGATCTTGGCGCTACCGCACAGCGGCAACTGGGACATGTCGGGGGTGTGGCTGACCAACACCTACGGCAAATTCACCACCGTCGCCGAACGGCTCAAGCCCGAATCGTTGTACAAGCGATTCCTCGACTACCGCGAGAGTCTCGGATTCGAGGTGCTTCCGCTGACCGGAGGGGAGCGGCCGCCGTTCGAGATCCTTGCCGAGCGCCTCCGCAACAACGGCCTGGTCTGCTTGATGTCCGATCGCGACCTGACCCGCTCAGGAGTGCAGGTCGAGTTCTTCGGTGAGCCCACCCGACTGCCCGCGGGGCCAGCCAAGTTGGCGCTGGCGACGGGTGCTGCGCTGCTTCCCACACACCCCTGGTTCAAGGGTGACGTGACGGTGACGACCGTCCATCCGCCGTTGGACCTCTCGTCCGGTGACGTCACCGTGGTCACGCAGGCGTTGGCCGATCAGTTCGCGGTCGACATCGCCGCCCATCCCGCCGACTGGCACATGCTGCAGCCGCAATGGCTTGCCGACCTGTCGGACGAACGCAGGGCGCGCTTGTCGGGCGAGGGCGCCTGATGCGCATCGGGATGGTCTGCCCGTACTCGTTCGACGTACCCGGTGGCGTGCAGGCACACGTGCTCCAGCTGGCCGAGGTGATGGTCGGATACGGACACGAGGTCAGCGTGCTCGCCCCGTCGTCGCCGGACGTCACGCTGCCGGACTACGTCGTCTCCGGTGGCAAGGCCCTCCCGATCCCGTACAACGGATCCGTCGCACGGCTGCGGTTCGGCCCTGCCGCCCACCGCACGGTGAAGAAGTGGCTCGTCGACGGTGACTTCGACGTGCTGCACCTGCACGAGCCGAACGCGCCGAGCCTGTCGATGCTGGCATTGATGATCGCCGAGGGTCCGATCGTGGCGACGTTCCACACGTCGACCACGAAGTCGTTGACGCTCAGCGTCTTTCAGGGCATCCTGCGTCCCTGGCACGAGAAGATCGTCGGCCGCATCGCGGTATCCGATCTGGCGCGGCGTTGGCAGATGGAGGCACTCGGGTCCGACGCCGTGGAGATCCCCAACGGCGTCGACGTCGCCTCGTTCGAGGCGGCGCCGAAACTCGACGGCTACCCGCGGCCCGGTAAGTCCGTGCTGTTCCTCGGCCGCTTCGACGAACCGCGCAAGGGCATGCAAGTGTTGCTCGGCGCACTGCCCGCACTCGTCGACGCGCTGCCCGACGTCGAGGTGCTCGTAGTCGGGCGCGGCGACGAGGAGGCACTGGCGGAAGAAGCGGGCGAGCTGGCCGGGCACCTGCGCTTCCTCGGGCTCGTCGACGACGCCGCGAAGGCCTCGGCAATGCGCAGTGCCGACGTGTACTGCGCCCCCAACACCGGCGGTGAGAGCTTCGGCATCGTGCTGGTCGAGGCGATGGCGGCAGGCACGGCCGTGGTGGCGAGCGACCTCGATGCGTTCCGACGGGTGCTCGAGGACGGTGCCGCAGGCCGTTTGGTGCCCGTCGACGACTCGGCCGCGCTGGCGTCGGCCTTGATCGATGTGCTGTCGGACGACGCGGTCCGCGAGCGCCTCGTCGCTGGCGCGGCGAAGGCGGTGCGCCGCTACGACTGGTCGGTGGTGGCACTGCAGATCCTGCGGGTCTACGAGACGGTGGCGGGCGCAGGGGCGAAGGTCCAGGTGGCTGGTTCGGCGGGTAGTCCACGCGAGCGTGGCTCCAGCGAAGCGACTGGGGGTATGAGTTGATCAGCTGGCTCCTGGTGATCGCCCTCGTCCTGCTGGCCGTGGTGCTGCTGGTCGGTGGCGTCTGGGCATTTCAGACCGCGAACCGACTGGACCGTCTGCACGTCCGGTACGACTTGTCGTGGCTGGCGCTCGACGGCCTGCTTGCGCGACGCGCCGTGGTCGCGAGGGCCGTGGCGACCGACGCCTACGGCGGCTCTGCCGCGGGCGTGCGGTTGGCCGGGTTGGCGGACGCCGCAGAGCGGGCGCCAAGGTCCGGGCGGGAAGCCGCCGAGAACGAGCTGTCCGCGGCGCTCGCGCTGGTCGACCCCGCATCGATACCGGTGCCGTTGGTCGCGGAGTTGGCCGACGCCGAAGCGCGCGTGATGCTGGCCCGCCGGTTTCACAACGACGCCGTCCGCGACACCCTCTCGCTGCGGGAGCGGCCGATGGTGCGATGGCTGCACCTCGGTGGAACCGCGGCATTGCCAACGTATTTCGAAATTGCCGAGCGGTCATCGCGACGTTCCGTCGGGCCGGTGAACCCGCGCACGTCGGCGCGGGTAGTGCTGCTCGACGAGCTGGGCAGCGTGCTTCTGTTCTGCGGGTCCGACCCGGCCAGCGAGGCAGGCGTCGCGCCGCGCTGGTGGTTCACGGTGGGCGGTGCGGTGGAACCGGGGGAGGCGCTCCCCGACGCCGCCGTACGCGAGATCGAGGAGGAGACCGGGCTGCGCGTCAGCCCTGCCGACCTGATCGGTCCCGTGTGGCGACGTGAGGCGGTGTTCGAATTCAACGGTTCGGTGATCCGCAGCGAGGAGATGTTCTTCATCTATCGCACGACGCGGTTCGAACCGTCGACCATCGGTCACACCGCCCTCGAACGCCGCTCCATCCACGGGCACCGGTGGTGTGATGAGGACACCATCGGTGAGCTGGCTGCCCGTGGTGAAACGGTCTACCCGCTGCAGTTGGCCGAACTGCTCGCGGAGGCCAACTCGACGGCAGCAGGCGGGCCGGTACGAGAGTTGCAGTCCATCAGATAACGGCAGGCAGAAATACGGATCTAATGGATTTGGCCCTGCCACTACACTGAATCAGTACCTATTTGGAGGAGATAGCGTGGATACCGCACCTGGAACCAACGGGTCGGTGACCCAGACCGGCACCGCTCGGGTCAAGCGTGGGATGGCTGAGATGCTCAAGGGTGGCGTGATCATGGACGTCGTCACGCCCGAGCAGGCTCGGATTGCCGAGGCTGCTGGCGCGGTCGCCGTGATGGCGCTCGAACGCGTGCCCGCCGACATTCGCGCCCAGGGTGGCGTGTCGCGGATGAGTGACCCCGACATGATCGAGGGCATCATCGCCGCGGTCACCATCCCGGTGATGGCCAAGGCCCGGATCGGGCACCTCGTGGAGGCGCAGATCTTGCAGAGCCTCGGGGTCGACTACATCGACGAGTCCGAAGTCTTGACTCCGGCTGATTACGCCAACCACATCGACAAGTGGAAGTTCACCGTGCCGTTCGTGTGCGGTGCTACCAATCTGGGTGAGGCGTTGCGTCGGATCACCGAGGGTGCGGCGATGATCCGCTCCAAGGGTGAGGCGGGTACCGGGGACGTGTCGAATGCGACGACCCACATGCGCGCGATTGGTGGGGAGATCCGCCGGTTGTCGTCGTTGTCGGAGGACGAGTTGTTCGTCGCGGCCAAGGAACTGCAAGCCCCCTACGACCTCGTGGTCGAGGTGGCCCGTGCCGGGAAGCTTCCGGTGACGATGTTCACCGCCGGTGGTATCGCGACTCCTGCGGATGCGGCGATGATGATGCAGTTGGGTGCGGAGGGTGTGTTCGTGGGTTCGGGGATCTTCAAGTCCGGCAATCCTGCTGAGCGGGGTGCGGCGATCGTGAAGGCGACCACCTTCTATGACGATCCCGATGTGTTGGCCAAGGTGTCGCGTGGGTTGGGTGAGGCGATGGTCGGCATCAACGTGGAGGACATCGCGCAGCCACACCGGCTCGCCGAACGCGGCTGGTAGGGGTGCCCCGCTCCCGCGAAACGCGGATGGCACAGTAGCCGCATGTCGATCGAAAAGATCCTCGATCTCGAGCAGCTCGAGGTAAACATCTATCGCGGCGGTGTCTTCAGCCCCGAATCGGGTTTCCTGCAGCGCACTTTCGGCGGTCATGTAGCCGGTCAGTCGCTCGTATCGGCGGTGCGAACGGTCGACCCGCACTACCAGGTGCACTCGCTGCACGGATACTTCCTGCGTCCCGGCGACGCCAGGACACCCGCGGTCTACCTGGTGGAGCGACTCCGCGACGGCGGCTCGTTCGCCACCCGGCGGGTGAGCGCCATCCAACACGGCGAGACCATCTTCAGCATGTCGGCGTCGTTCCAGACCGACCAGAGCGGCATCGAGCACCAGGAC
>JAOPUT010000357.1 GCA_025963385.1 Mycobacterium sp. | reverse complement strand
GCTCGTCGTGGAAACCGCGCGCACGCTTCCCCGCCTGGCGCGGCTGGGACAGATCAACGACCACACGCGCATCTCGCTCGGTCGGATCATGAGCGAGCAGGCCCAGGCCACCCCGCAGGGCGAGTTCCTGCTGTTCGACGGGCGCGTGCACAGCTACGAGGCGGTGGACCGCCGCATCAACAACGTCGTACGCGGCCTCATCGACGTCGGCGTCCGGCAGGGTGCGCACGTGGGCGTGCTGATGGAGACCAGGCCCAGCGCGCTGGTCGCCATTGCGGCGCTGTCGCGCCTCGGTGCCGTCGCCGTGCTGATGCCACCCGACGCCGACCTGGTCGAGGCCGCCCGGCTCGGTGCGGTGTCCGACGTGATCGCCGATCCGGTGCACCTCGACGCCGCGTGCAGTCTGCCGTTGCGCGTCCTGGTGCTCGGTGGCGGCGAGGCGCGCGATCTGGATCTCGCCGCAGACGACGACGTGATCGACATGGAGAAGATCGACCCCGACGTCGTCGCGCTGCCCGGCTGGTACCGACCGAACCCCGGCTCCGCCAGGGACCTGGCCTACGTCGCCTTCGCCACGGTCGGCGGCGAGCTCGTCGCCCGTCAGATCACGAACTTCCGATGGGCGCTGTCGGCCTTCGGCACGGCATCCGCGGCCAACCTCGGCTCAGGCGACACGGTGTACTGCCTGACGCCACTTCACCACCAGTCCGGTCTGCTCGTCAGCCTCGGTGGGGCGGTCGTCGGCGGCACCAGGATCGCGCTGTCCCGCGGGTTGCGCCCCGACCGCTTCGTCCACGAGCTGCGCCAGTACGGCGTCACCGTGGTGTCCTACACCTGGGCGATGCTCCGCGAAGTCATCGACGACCCGGCGTTCGTACTGAACGGCAGTCACCCGGTGCGGCTCTTCATCGGCTCCGGCATGCCGACCGGACTGTGGAGGCGCGTCGAGCAGGAGTTCGCGCCGGCGCACATCGTCGAGTTCTTCGCGACGACGGACGGTCAGGCGGTGCTCGCCAACGTCGCGAGCGCCAAGATCGGCAGCGAGGGCAGGCCGCTGCCCGGTGGTGGTCACATCGAGCTCGCCGCCTACGACGCCGACGACGACCTGATCCTCGAGGACGAGCGTGGCTTCGTCGCGCTGGCCGGCGTCAACGAGGTCGGCGTCCTGCTGGCTCACCCCCGGGGCCCGGTCGACCCGACGGCTTCGGTCAAGCGCGGCGTCTTCGCACCCGCCGACCTGTGGGTGTCGACGGAGTACCTCTTCCGCCGCGACGTCGACGGCGACTTCTGGCTCGTCGCCAACCGTGGGTCGGTCATCCACACCGAGCGCGGCCCGGTGTTCAGTGACGCCGTCAACGACGCCATCGGGCGGGTCGGTGCGGTCGATCTCGCCGTGACGTACCGGGTGGCGGTCGACGGCCAGGATCTGGCGGTGTCTGCGCTGACGCTGCGCCCCGGCGGCAGTGTGCCGACCGCAGATCTCAACGAAGCGCTCGCCATGCTTACCGTCGGCGCCCAGCCCGACCTCGTCCACGTGGTGCCCGACATGAAGCTCAGCGCCACCTACCGTCCCCTGCTCGGGCCGTTGCGTGCGGCAGGCATCCCGAAGCCGTCGCGTCATGCCTGGTACCTCGATCACGACTCCGGCACGTACAAGCGGTTTACCGCCGCGGTCCGCGCCGAGATGACCGGTTCGGCGCACGACGAGTAGCCGATTGACCGCTGCCTTGGGCGCCCCGCTTTGTTAGGATCCGGCTGGCTGTACGTGGCCACCCGGGTCGGGCCGGAAACTCATACACGCTCGACGATGGAGGATTGATGGCTGTACGGACCGGCAAGAACGGCTGGCGACGCGCGTTCACGAGTGCCGTGGCCAGCGGTGCATTGGCCACCGGACTGCTGATCGGAGTGGGCAATGCCCAGGCGTGGGCCGAGCCCACCACGGAGGCGGGATCCCCTGGCGATGCAGCGGCCGCTCCCGAGATGACGGCCGACCAAGTTCTCGCCATCATCGACTCCGACTACGACACCGGCGCCGGTGGCGGTCAGCTCTCCAACTTGATCCACAAGGTGCTCAAACTCCGTCAGGCGGGCTTCTACCCGTCGAATGCGAACAAGCAGGCGATCGTCGATGCGCTGGACAAGCGGCCCAACCAGGCCCCTCTGGTGGCAGCGCTCCAGTCGACCCTGGAGTTCCAGATGAGGGAGCAGTCTCGTGCCAGCGGCGGTGGCGGTCCTCAGCTGAATCCGCCGACCATCGGCATCGGCGGCAATGGCGGTCAGCTGATCGATCCCAATGCCGGCGGCGGCATCAACATCCCGCTCGGCTGACGCAGTGCTAGACCAACGCCTCCGCAGTCTTCTGGTGTGCCCAGAGGATCGTGGGCCACTGCTTCTGATCGGCAACGAATTCCTCTACAACCCGAGGCTGCGTCGGGCCTATCGGATCGAGGACGGCGTGCCCGTGCTGCTGATCTCGGAGGCGACCACCATCACCGACGACGCCGAACACGCGGCGTTGGTGGAGCGCGCCGAAACCTAACCCAGGTTTGGCAGTTCGCCGGTCAGGTAGTGCTGCAGGTTCGGCGCGATCGTCTCGGCGATCTGTTGCACGGGCAGCGACTTGAACGGTTCCAGTTCGAGGATGTAGCGCGCCATCACGATGCCCACCAGTTGGGATGCGACGAACTGCACGCGGATCGGGCCCGACCCCGGCGGCTCGTCGACCCTTGACCCCACCTCGACCGCGATGACGTCCTGCAGGAATGACCGGATCAGGCTGACGTCGTCGCCCGCCAGCAGGGACCGCATCGTGGCGATGAATCCCGCGCCCATCTCGGAGTCCCACAGCGGCAGCAGGAGCGATGGCAGCGTCAACCCGAGGTCCTCGAGGGGGACCTCGCGCATGGGTCCGATGACCTGCATCGGGTCGATCGGAATGTGGACGGCGGCCGCGAACAGTTGCGTCTTGGTGCCGAAGTAGTGATGCACGAGCGCGGAGTCGACGCCCGACGCCGCCGCGATTGCGCGGATCGACGTGTTGCCGATTCCATTGCGGGCGAACATTTCCCGCGCATTGGTGAGGATGCGATCGCGCGCATCCGAGGTGCCGGGCGGACGGCCGGGGCGCTTGCGGCTTGGGCTGCTCACGGCGTCCTGCGCCGCAGGGTGGCCGCGGCGAGTCCCATCGCGACCACGGCGAACGCCACGACGACCGCGATGTCGCGCGCCGCCGTCGCCGTCAGATCCGGATGGGCGCCGACCTCCTTGAGTGCCTCGAGTGCATAACTGGCGGGCAGCGCGTTGCTGATCCACTGCAGCCAGTCGGGGAGCACGTCACGGGGCACGATGATCCCGCACAGCAGCAGTTGCGGTGCGATCACCACGGGCATGAACTGGACGGCCTGAAACTCGGTGCGCGCGAACGCACTACACAGCAGACCGAGCCCGACGCCCAGCACGGCGTTGATGATGGCGATCGCGAACACCAGGCCCGGGCTGCCTGCGGTGTCCAGTCCGAGGAGCCAGAAGGAGATCATGCACGCCAGGGTGGCCTGGGCGGCCGCCGCGATGGAGAAGGCGGTGCCGTAGGCAGCCAGCAGATCCAGCCGGCGCAGGGGAGTGGTGAGGATGCGCTCCAGCGTCCCCGAGACGCGTTCGCGCTGCATGGTGATGGACGTGATCAGGAACATCACGATGAGCGGGAAGACCCCCAGCATGATCAGGCAGGCATTGTTGAACGGCGATGGTGTGCCCGGTCGGTGCGGCATGTCCTTGAACATGAAGTACATCAACGTGATGATCAGGCTGGGGACGACGAGGATCATCGCCACACTGCGGTGGTCGCCCGCGAGTTGGCGCAAGATTCGCGTCGTCGTGGCCAGGTAGGCCTGTGGACTCAGCCGAGCGCGGGTGCGGTGCTGTGCCGAATGACGGACAGAAACGCCGCCTCCAGTGACTGACATCCCGTGTCCTCTCGTAGTTGGGTCGGGGTGGTGTGGGCGAGCAGTCGGCCCTCTCGGAGCAGCAACAGATCCCCGCAGTGGTCGGCCTCGTCCATGACGTGGCTCGAGACCAGCAGCGTCGTGCCATTGCGGGCCAGGAGCCGGAACTGTTCCCACAGGTCGACCCTGAGCACGGGGTCCAGGCCGACGGTGGGTTCGTCCAGCACCAGAAGGTCGGGATGGGCCACCAGCGCGCAGGCCAGCGACACGCGGGTGCGCTGACCGCCGGATAGGTTGCCGCACAGGGCCGTTCGATGATCGTCGAGGCCGACGTTGCGGATGGCCTCGTCGGCGGCAGTGGCATCGGAGCCGTACAGCGAGGCGAAGTAGCGCACGTTGTCGAGCACCCGGAGATCCTCGTAGATGGTGGGATCCTGGGTGACGTAGCCGACGCGGTGCCGCAGTTCTGGGGATCCTGCCGGTCGCCCGAGCACGGTGACGGTGCCCCCCGCGATGATCTGGGTGCCGACGATGCTGCGGATCAACGTGGTCTTGCCACAGCCGGACGGGCCGAGGACTCCGGTGATGGTGCCTTCGGCGATCCGCACCGTGACGTCCTCCAATGCCGTGCGCTTACCGCGCACGACGGTCAGATGCTCGATGGAGACGGCCGGGTCGGCACCATCCCGAATTAATTCATCGCCCGATGAAGTCATCATGTGATGAATATCCTCCCCACGCGCGGTGGTGTCAATGCCGCCGGGCAGAATCTGTCCGATGCGCGCGGAACGGTTGCTCACCGACCCGGTGTCGGCGGCCCGACTGCTGGTCGGAGCCGTCCTGACGTGCCGAGGCGCGTCTGCGGTGATCGTCGAGGTCGAGGCCTACGGCGGCCCCGTTGACGGCCCGTGGCCCGATGCGGCCTCGCATTCGTTCCGCGGCCGAGGCGGGCGCAACGCGATCATGTTCGGTCCGCCGGGACGGATGTACACCTACCGCAGTCACGGCATCCACGTCTGCGCCAACGTGGTGTGCGCAGGCGAGGACGTGGCCGCCGCGGTCCTGCTCCGTGCCGCGGTCGTGACGGACGGCTTCGACGGCGCCCACGCCCGTCGCGGCCCCGTCACCACCGCGGCGCTGGCCCGCGGCCCAGGCAATCTCTGCTCGGCGCTGGGAATCACGATGGAGGACAACGGAATCGACCTCTTCGACGATCGCAGCCCGGTCGTCCTGGAGCTCCGCGATCCCCGGCCGGTGAGCAGCGGGCCGCGCGTCGGGGTGAGCAAGGCCGCAGACCGGCCATGGCGATTCTGGCTCGCCGACTGCCCGGAGGTCTCCGCGTATCGCCGCAGCCCTCGGGCACCCGCCCCGGGAGACAGCGATTGATGCGAGAGGATTGACCGGTGAGCACCCAGGGCACCGGAATCCTCGATGAACTGGACTGGCGCGGCTTGATTGCGCAGTCCACCGACCGCGACGCGTTGGCTGCCGCGGCCGCTGCCGGACCTCTGACGCTCTATGCGGGTTTCGACCCGACGGCGCCGAGTCTGCACGCCGGACATCTGATTCCGCTGTTGACGCTGCAACGCTTCCAGCGCGCCGGCCACCGGCCGATCGTCCTCGCCGGCGGCGCCACCGGAATGATCGGCGACCCGCGTGACACCGCCGAACGCACGCTGAACACCGCAGACACCGTCGCCGAGTGGTCCGAACGCATCCGCGGTCAACTCGAACGCTTCGTCGCGTTCGACGGGTCGCCGACCGGTGCGGTCGTCGAGAACAACCTGTCATGGACCTCGCAGTTGTCGGCCATCGAATTCCTTCGCGACCTGGGCAAGCACTTCTCCGTGAACGTGATGCTGGACCGCGACACCATCCGCAGGCGACTCGACGGCGACGGCATCTCCTACACGGAGTTCAGCTACATGCTGTTGCAGGCCAACGACTTCGTGGAGCTCTACCAGAAGTATGGCTGCTCGCTGCAGATCGGTGGCTCCGACCAGTGGGGCAACATCATCGCCGGCGTCCGGCTGGTGAGGCAGAAGCTCGGCGCCAGCGCACACGCGCTGACCGTGCCCCTGGTGACCTCGGCCGACGGCAAGAAGTTCGGCAAGTCCACCGGCGGCGGGAACGTCTGGCTGGATCCCGAGCTCACGAGCCCGTACGCCTGGTACCAGTACTTCTTCAACACCGCCGACGCCGACGTGCTGCGCTACCTGCGCTGGTTCACGTTCCTGACGGCAGATGAGCTCGCCGAACTCGAGGTCGCGACCAGGGAGCGCGCCCACGAGCGTGCTGCCCAGCGACGGCTGGCCCAGGAGCTCACCACGCTGGTCCACGGGCAGGCGGCCACTGACTCGGTCGAACTGGCCAGCCAGGCGCTGTTCGGCCGCGGAGAACTGGCGGGACTGGACGAATCGACGCTGGCCGCAGCGTTGCGCGAGACCTCGGTCGCCGAGCTCACCGCAGGTGGACCCGACGGAATCGGCGACCTTCTGGTGGCGACCGGCCTGTCGAAGAGCAAGGGCGAGGCGCGACGCACGCTGTCCGAGGGCGGGGTCTACGTCAACAATGTCCGCGTGGAAGGCGATGACTGGGTGCCTGCCGCGGGGGACTTCCTCCACGGAAAGTGGTTGGTGCTGCGGCGCGGTAAGCGCAATGTGGCCGGCGTGGAGAGGGTCTGAGCGGACGCTCGTGGGCTGAACTTCTGCCGGACACGCTCCTGACCAGGCAATTTGACTCTCAGTTATCCGACACGTAACTTAGTCCAGGTCGTCGCGACGCGGTCAAGCCGCCGAGCGCGACGGCATCACCGAGAAGAGCTTGCCTGGAAACGGCGAGTTCTTCAACTGTCCGCTCTACTAGCACGCGGCGAAAGTCGCGGGGTAGTTGCGCGTTCGGATCGGAGATGCCGGGTGTGTTGTTTGAGAACTCAATAGTGTGTTTGGTGGTTTTTGTTTGTTGTTTTTGGCCATCCATGTGGGGGACTCCCCGTCTTCCTGTCTATTGTGGGTGGTTGTTTTTTTGATGCCAGTTTTTGGTGTCTTTTGTTAGGTCGAATTTTTTCTGATTCGGATTCCACCTGTGCCTTTCGTGGGTGTGGGTTGTTTTTGTTTGGAGAGTTTGATCCTGGCTCAGGACGAACGCTGGCGGCGTGCTTAACACATGCAAGTCGAACGGAAAGGCCCTTCGGGGTACTCGAGTGGCGAACGGGTGAGTAACACGT